>NZ_JBSFDB010000008.1:0-308264 GCF_053593695.1 Streptomyces sp. NPDC002144 | reverse complement strand
GGTTGTGAAGGGAGGCAATTCGTCACTTGATCGTCTAGGTCAGACGTCAAGCATCACCCGACGCCAACCCGTCAACCATCAACTGAGACTCGACACGGTCGGATGGGGCGTGAAGGCGTATGCGCAGGCTGGGAGTTGGGTGCCCTGACGGTGGGCAACTGGCACGAAGAGGACGGGGCGGATCGTCCAGGTGATGCGGGTGTTGGCCTGGGTGACTGACACCATGCAGGGTTCAGCGCGTAGCAGGGCCCGCCTCGTCTCGATGCGCCCGTTGTAGAGCCATTCCCATGCCTCTTCGGATGCGTCCGCATCGAGAGCCGGTGAAATGGTGCGCAGGGCGACCGCGATCCATCTGTCGGCCTGGGGCGCCGAGTAGGCATCGAAGGATGCTCGCAGGGCTGGCGGCTGTCCGGTGGTGAGGTCTTGGGTCCAGCATTCGCACCAGTAGCCGGGGGTGAGTGTCTTCATGCGGCCGGTCCTGGTGGGTAGGCGACGAGGACGTAGCGGGTGTGCTCGTCGTAGAGGGTGAGTTGGTAGGCCGTGCCGGTGGTCAGGTAGGTGAGGGCGCGTTCGTGCTCGGCCTCGTCGGTGAGCCAGTGGCAGCCTGGCTGGGCGTGTGGGGTGTCGAGTTGGTCGATGATGTGGCTCGTACGTTCCTTGAGCCAGCGCAATGCCAGGCGGGCGCTCCCGGCCTCGTGGACGCTCAAAGTGATGGAGCGGGGCTGGTGATGGGGATAGGCGGCGGCGAGGCACTGGAACGTCGCGCACCGTGTGCTGGCCGGTCCGGGTAAGGCTTCGGTCGAGGTCGGTGTCACCACGAACCTCCTGCGTGGCCGTCGGTGAAGAGCTCCGCGGTGATGGTGTAGCCGCCTTGGCTGTCATGGACGATGACGCGGTGTGCGAGTGCACTGACCATGCCCAGCCCTCGGCCGTGCTCGGCCTCCTGGTCCTGGCGCTCGACCTTCGGGGCGCTGCCCGTTCCTCCCTCGTCCGTCACCGACAGCGCGACCACCTGCGCCGATACCGCCAGGGCCAGATGGAAGCTGCCACGCTCACGCCCGCTGGCCGTGTGGAGGATCGCGTTCGCGCTCAGCTCGCTCACGATCAGTTCGGCGTCCTCGGCCAGGGGCGAGCCGCGCAGGATGTCGCGGGTCCAGCGGCGGGCCCGGCTCACTTCTTCCGGGAATCCTGGGCAAGACAGTCCCCAGACCCGGGCTGTACTCGTATACTCGTGCATACAAGTTCCTTTATGCTGGTAGGCCGCCATGTGCAGCGGGTTCGGGCTAGACGAGTTTCACGCCGTCGTGGGCGCGGATGGCCGGCGGGGACGCCGCGTCGAGTGCGTCAAGCACACGGATCGCGTACGCCTCGTCGGCAAGGTCGGAGACTTCTTCACGGGTGGCCCAGCGCAGTGCACGAGTCTCGTCGCCGGTGGTGGGCACGCCGTCGGCGGCCTGGCAGCGGAAGACCAGCGAGACGATCAGGCCCGTCATGTTCTTGTAGACGCCGGTCAGGGTCGCGGGAAGCGCGATCTTGATGCCGGTTTCTTCGAGGACTTCGCGTTGCAGTGCCTCGGAGATGGTTTCCTCGCGTTCGAGGACGCCGCCCGGGGGTTCCCACTTGCCGTTGTCGCGGCGTTGGATCAAGAGGGCCCGGTTCTGGGCGTCGACGATCACTCCGGCGACGCTCACGGAGTGCGGACGGTCCATGCTCACGTTCCTCGGCCCTCTCGGCTGGCTAGGCTCTCCACCGTAGCAACAAGACTCGCCCACACGTCTAGATACCTAAAGGAGTACGCGTGAGCCCTCTTCCTTCCGGCCTCCTCGGCGACCTCGACCCCACGAGTGATCGTGCGGTTTTCCGGCAGATCGCCGACCAGCTACGCGAGGCCATCGACCGTGGGCGATTCCACGAGGGCGACAAGCTGCCCTCGGAGGCCGACCTTGTCGAGCATTACGGGGTATCCCGTATGACGGTCCGAAACTCCTTCTCCATCCTCCAGGGTGAAGGGCTCGTGCACGCCGAGCACGGCAAGGGCGTCTTCGTACGTCCTCGGCCGCCTGTAAGGCGTCTGGCCTCGGACCGGTTCGCGCGACGGCACCGTGAGCAGGGCAAGTCCGCGTTCATCGTCGAGGCCGATGCCGCCGGCAGTCACCCCCAGGTTGACTCGTTGGAGGTGAAGGAGGAGAAGGCCAGTCCGGACGTCTCCGCGCGGCTCGGGTCCGTGCGGCGGGTGCTGGCCCGGCGGCGGCGGTATCTGCTGGACGGGCGGCCGGTCGAGTTCGCCACGTCCTTCCTGCCGCTCGATATCGCGCGCGGCACGCAGATCGCCGAACCCAACCCCGGGCCGGGCGGTATCTACGCCCGCCTCGAAGAACTCGGCCACCGCCTCGACCACTTCGAGGAGGAGATCCGGGCGCGGATGCCCTCGCCGGCGGAGGTGAAGACGCTCCGGCTGGCCTCCGGCGTCCCGGTCATTCATCTGATCCGGACTGCCTTCGACACCGAGGGACGGGCCGTCGAGGTCTGCGACACGGTCATGGCGGCTGACGCATACGTGCTGTCGTACCAGCTTCCAGCGACCTGATCGTCATGGTTTGCGGTGGTGCGCGGGGGCGATTCCCGGACTCGTACACCCCAACAGGCATACTCGTATAGACGAGTGGCCAAGTTGTGATGCATAGTGGTCCACGCGATCCCGGGATCGGGCTCGCAGAACGCTACATGTATAGACGAGTAGATAGGGGAAGCTCCTTGCGTACCATCCGCGTTGAGACCTCGGCCGCGACGATCCTGCTGACCGAGGCTCCCGAGCCCAAGGTCCGTGACCGGCAGACCGGCGAGATCGCCAAGGACGCCGTCAGCGGTGAGGCGCTCATGACGATCGGCGTCGTCCACATCGAGGACGGCGAGTCGTCGCTGATCAAGGTCACCGTCCCGGAGGGCGGTGTGTCCGAGGGGCTGGCGCTGGGTGCGCCGGTCTCGCTGCCGGGGCTGGTCGCCCGGCCGTGGGAGTCCGTGTTCAACGGGCAGAAGCGTCACGGCATCGCCTTCCGCGCCGCCGCCGTCACCCCGGCCGCCTTCCCGGCGACCGGCACGGAGGCCGCCGCCTGATGACCGACCTGACGACACTCCTGGAGGTGGGTGGTCCCCTCGCCGCGCTCGGCGGCGGGGCCGCCTACACCCGGGCCAAGCACCCGGGCGTGTACTGGTCCACCATCGGCCTGCCGATATCCACCGCCAGGCTCCTCGGCTCCTACGGCTCGGTCATGGATGCCTGCGGGCTCACCGTGGCCCCCTCCCGGCTGCGGGTGCTGGCGGTCAAGGCGACCACCAACCGTGAGGTGCGGCCCGTTCCGCCGCGCCGGGGCCTGATCCGGCCCACTTCGACCGGGCTGCGGATCCGGCTGCGGCTCGCTCCGGGTCAGGAACCCGCCGACGTCGCCGCCTCCGCCGAACGACTGCGGCACGCCTGGGGCGTTCACGCCGTGTACGTCACCACCGTCAAGCCGGGCGTGGTCGAACTGCGGCTCGTCGGCTTCGACGTTCTGCGGCGCGTGCGCATGCCGCGCAAGGTCGGCGGCGGTTATCTGTCCATCCCGGTCGCGCTGCGCGAGGACGCCATGCCCTTCGTGCGCGACTACCGCACCATCCCGCACCAACTCACCCTCGGCGCCACCCTGTCCGGCAAGTCGATGTACCTGCGCCACCTCATCACCGGCCTGGCCCCGCAGCCGGTCGCCCTGGTCGGCATTGACTGCAAGCGCGGTGTAGAGCTGGCGCCGTTCGCCGCCCGGCTCTCGGCACTCGCCACCGACCCCGAGCAGGCGGCCGAGCTGCTGCCTGTGCTCGTCAAGGAAATGGAGGACCGATACGACCTGATCAAGGCCCGGCAGGGCATCGCCCCAGACACCCCCGACGAGGAGATCACCTCCGACATCTGGGGCCTGCCCGAGCACCAACGCCCGACGCCGATCGTGCTGTTCGTCGACGAGGTCGCCGAACTCTTCCTCGTCGCCACGAAGAAGGACGAGGAACGGCGGGATGAGATGGTCACCCAGCTCATCCGGCTCGCCCAGCTCGGCCGCGCGGCCGGCATCTACCTGGAGGTGTGCGGGCAGCGCTTCGGCGCCGAACTTGGCAAGGGTGCCACCATGCTCCGGGCCCAGCTCACCGGCCGCGTCTGTCACCGCGTCAACGACGAAGCCTCCGCCAAGATGGCGCTGGGCGACATCGCCCCGGAAGCGGTCATGGCGGCCTGCGCCATAGCCCCCGAGCGCCCGGGCCTCGCCGTGGCCGGTGACACCTCCGGTGGCTGGTCCCGCATCCGCACCCCCTACCTCTCCCTCGGCGACGCCGCCGAGATCTGCCGCGCCTCCGCGCACCTGGCCCCCGACCTGCCCGCGCTCCAGCCCTTCCGCCCGGACGTGCCGGTTCGACCGGTCGAGACCCCGGCCCCGGTCGTCAAGCCGCACCCGGTGACCGACTGACCTTCCATCCCACCCCGGTCGGCGTGACCGCATCACGCCACGTCCCTACCCCCGCCATGCCCGAAACCGGAAGGAGGCGCATCGTGCGCGCCCTGCTGGCCCGCGTTGACGCGGTACTCGTCCAAGCGCTCATCGCCGCCGCGCTGTCCTTCGCCCACCTGCACGACATCGCCGCGGCGGCCGGACAGGACGGCTGGAAAGCGTGGGCCTACCCGATCAGTGTTGACCTGCTGCTCGTCGCCGCCTGGCGCCGGCTCCGCTCTGGGGGCGGCAAAGGTTCCTCCTGGTGCTGGTTCGTCATCGCCCTGACCGCGTCCCTCGGCGCCAACGTGGCCACCGCAGGACTGCTCGACATCCACCAGGTGCCGGCCTGGCTGCGCATCCTCGTCGCGGGCTGGCCCGCCGTCGCCTTCCTCGGCGGCACTCTCCTCGCCCACTCCACCCCGACGGCGGAACCGGACAACGCCACCGAGCACGACGTCGAGGTGATCGGGGACCAGGAGCACGCGCCCGAACCCGCCCCCAAACCACCTGCCCACCCCGCCATCGAGCAACCCGAGCGTCCAGCCGTACCGGTCCCGGTCGCCCTGGTCGAACACGCGCGCAAAGTCGCCGCCGAACACCACGCCCGCACCGGCGTCCCGATCGACACCCCGACCCTCCGCGCCCGCCTCGGCGTCCCGGCCCCCATGGCCGAAGCCATCGCTGCACAACTCGCCTGAACAGGAGGAACCATGCCGCTCTTCTGCTTCAACACCGCCGCCGACTACCTCGAAGCGGCCCGCCAGATGGCTGACACCGGACACCCGACGCTGGCCCGGCTCCTGGCGGAGGAGGCCGCCGATCGCACGTCAGACGCAGCCGAAGCTGTGCGGATCTTGAAGGAGTTCCCCGGCTCCAGCCTGCGACAGGAGGACTGACCATGAGCGCCAACCGCCGCTTCCGCAACGTCACCCGGATCGGCCCGGTCCAGGTCGCCACCTCCTACGACGGCCGGGGCCGTGAGAAGCACACCGCCGCCTGCACCGCTCCGCGCTGCGGCTTCTCCGCCGACTACGACAGCCGCGCCGCCGCCGAACTGGCCGCCCGCACCCACCGCTGCCCCATCCGCTGAAAGGGATCTTCCCGCCGTGACCGTCAGCCTCCCGCTCGTCTTCGTCCTCGGCTTCTTCGCCTGGGGAGCGGTCAAGTTCCTCGGCGTCCGCACCTGGGTCGTCGTCCTGATCGCCCTCTTCGGCTTCTGGCTCTCCCACACCTTCATGGCGCCCGCCATCGAGTCCGGCACGCGCTCCGGCGTGGACGTCATAAACGGCTCACATGACTAGACGAGTAGATCAGAAAGGGTTCGCCGTGTTCCTGCCCAAGTACCCCGACAACCCCACCCCGCCGCCCGCGCACACCCACGCCCCGATCACGACCGACCCGGTGCCCGTGCGGCGCTCCCTGCCGTCGGTCTCCATCGACAAGAACACGGTCGCGGTCGTGCTCGTCGGCGGCGTCGTCCTCACCGCGCTCCTGGCCGCCGTCGCCGTCACGGCCATCTCCGTGGCCGTCGCGGCCGTCGTCCTGCGCTCCATGCTCCGCGACCACAACCGGCGCTAACGCCGGCGCCCTCCGGGCCACCGGGGCGGCGGCACACGACCAAGCATTACGCCGCCCCGGGGCCTGTTCCTCCCGACCGAGCCAGCCAGAAGGAGAAAGCCATCTTCACCCGCACCACTCCGGCCCCACTCCCGGAAGTCGCGAATCTGGCCGCACAGGGCACGCTCCCGGGTATCCTCCGCCAGCTCTCCACCCTCGGCGGCTGCACCCACCCCATCCGCCTCGACGGCCACCGCACCGAGTACGACGTCGACACCACCACCGGCGAGATCGGCAACGTCCTTCATCACCTCGACTCGACCGACCTTCCCGCCGGCCAACTCCTCGTCCGCTGCAACAACCGCCGCACCACCCGCTGCCCGGCCTGCGCGGAGGTCTACCGCCGCGACACCTTCCACCTGATCACCGCAGGACTGCGCGGCGGCAAGGGCACTCCCGAACACGTCGCCACCCACCCCCGCGTGTTCGCCACCTTCACCGCCCCGAGCTTCGGCCCGGTCCACAACCGCCCCTCCAGCGGCCGTCCCTGCCGCTGCGGCGTCCACCACGACCAGGACGACGACACCCTCGGCACCCCGCTCGACCCAGATACCTACGACTACGAAGCAGCCGTGCTCTGGAACGCCCACGCCGGTCAGCTCTGGCAGCGCTTCTCGACCTACCTGCGCCGGGAAGTCGCCAAGCGCGCGGGCCTCTCGCAACGCCGGTTCCGCGACCACGCCCGCGTCTCCTTCGCCAAGGTCGCCGAATACCAAAAGCGCGGCGCCGTCCACTTCCACGCCGTCATCCGCATCGACGGCCCCGGAGGCGGAGAAACGCCGCCCCCGCCTTGGGCCACCGCCGAACTGCTCACCGACGCCATCCGCACCGCAACCGCCAAGGCCCGCGTGGACGGCCCCACCATCGACAGGCGCACCCACGCGTTTACCTTCGGCCGTCAACTCGACGTCCGCACCATCAAATCCGCCGACTTCAACGACGGCCAGGAGCTGACCGAGCGCGCGGTCGCCAGCTACATCGCCAAGTACGCCACCAAGGGCGCCGAGACCGCGACGGGAGCTCTCGACCGCCCCCTGAAGTTCGCCGCTGAACTCGCCCAGCTCGACATCAGCGACCACGCCCGCCGCCTGATCCGAACCGCCTGGGACCTCGGCGCACGCAAGAGCCTCGAACATCTCCGCCTGCGCGCCTGGGCCCACATGCTCGGCTTCCGTGGCCACTTCTCCACCAAGTCCCGCCGCTACTCCACCACCCTCGGCGCCCTCCGCACCGCGCGCGCCGACTGGCGGCGAGCCCAGACACCCCCGCCCGTCCCGCAGGACGGCGATTCCACACTCGTCCTTTCCCACTGGGTGTTCGCCGGTACGGGCCTCAGCGCTACCGAGACCTGGCTTGCCGCAACCCTCGAACCCGCTCCCGGGACGGAAGGAGAACCGACCGTATGACGACCGACCGCTATCTCTCTGTCGACCAGGTCGCGGAGCTGCTCGGTACGACCGCCCGTTTCCCCCGGCGACTGATCGAGGAGCGGCGTATCCGGTACGTGAAGGTCGGCCGGCATGTCCGCATCCCCGAAAGCGCGGTCGTCGAGTACATCGGGGCGCGCACTGTCGAGCCGATCCGGATCCGCCGTACCGGACTGCGGAGGGCTGCCTGATGGCCAACAAGAAGGGCAGGCGTCGGCGCTTCGGCGCGGTCCGGCAGTACCGCTCCGGGCGTTGGGCGGCTTCGTACATCGGCCCTGACGGAAACCGCATCCACGCACCCGAAACCTTCGACACGAAGGCGGACGCGGAGATCTGGCTGTCCCAGGTCGAGGCGGATCTGAGCCGCGGCGACTGGCGTGCTCCCGACGCGGGCGCGGTCAACTTCCGCATCTACGCCGAGAAGTGGGTCGAGGAGCGGGAGTTGGCCGTTCGTACCGTCGACCTGTACGACGACCTTTTCCGGCTGCACATCTTCCCGACCTTCGGCGCCCTCGACCTGGACGAGATCACCGCTCCTCGGGTCCGCGAGTGGCGTGCCGAACGGCTTCGCACCACCGGAGCTAAGACCACGGTCGCCAAGGCGTACAGGCTCGTGAAAAGCATCATGGACACCGCCGTTGACGACGAACTGATCAGCCGTAACCCTTGCCGCATCAAGGGCGCGGGCAAGGAGTCGGCTGCTGAGCGTCGTATCGCCACCGTCGCCCAGGTCGACGCCCTGGCCGAAGCGATCGGTATCCGCTGGCGGCTCATGGTCTACCTCGGCGCCTACGGACCGATGCGCCCCGAGGAGCTGGCCGGCCTACGCCGCCAAGACGTCGACCCCGACAACTTGGTGATCCGAGTCCGCGTCGCCGAACCGGAGCGGACGAACGGCAAGCGTGCTCCCGGCGAGACCAAATCCGACGCGGGAGTCCGGGCCGTCGTACTCCCGGCCTTCCTCCACAAGGAGGTGAAGCAGCACCTCGCATGGTTCGCCGAGAAGGGGCCTGACGGCCTGGTCTTCGTCGGCGAGAAGGGCGCGCCTTTCCGGCGTACTTCCTTCGGCCGGAAGTGGCGGCGTGCCCGCGCGGTCGTCGTCGGCCTCCCGGACGGCTTCCGCTTCTACGACCTTCGTCACACCGGACACACGCTCTCGACCCGTTCGGGCGCCACTCTCAAGGACACGATGGTGCGTGCCGGCCAATCCTCGGAGAAAGCCGCGCTGATCTATCAGCACTCCGACGAGGAGCGCCAGCGTGACCTCGCGGCCGGCCTCGACGAGCTGGTCCGCGCCGAACGTGCGAAGCAGGAGGGCGGCAAGTACACCGGTTGAGAAGGAGGGATTGGCATCGTGCGGGAGGGGAGGGTCTCAACCCTCCCCTCCCGCACGCCGGTTGGTGGTCCACTGCGCTATGCGTTGAGTGGACGGAAATTCGCGCAACATTCTGTTTGTACTCAAGTATCTTTATCTCCCAATTCGAGACGGGAAGGTAGATGAGTAGCGTCACTCCGCAGCAGTACCGCGACGCAGTCGAGAGGATGGTCGCCAACTATCGGACGGTCGGACGCATCGAGACGAAGCAGCGCACGTACCGGCCCGTCCTCATCGGGCATGGATGGTGCACCGAGGTACACCGTCTCGCCGAGGCGTCTCTGCATCTCGTTGATCGTGGATACGGGCATGAGGCATTGATTCTGCTCCGCACCATATTCGAGACCACCATCAGCCTTCACTGGCTCTGGCAGAAGGGCGACGCCGGTGCGCGCGGGGTGTTTGCCGAGGGTAGCCGCGTGAACCGAGCTGCTGCCGAGGACATGCAGAAGGGGTTCAACGTGCCGCAGGATCTCATCGACTCGATCAAGGGGGCGCCGGTCGAGAAGACCGACGAGAGCGAGATCTTCCGCAGGTTCCAGGCGCAGTGTGACGAGATCGCCCCCAATCGGGAGCTGTACGCCGTGTATCGCTATCTCTGCGGCTACGCGCACCCAAGCGCGACCAGCGCCTCTGAATTCGTCGAGTGGGCGAGCGAGCCTCCTAGCCTTCGGAGTGAGCCCAAGGAGGGTGTCGCCTCCGTGGTTGAAGTGACTCTGGCCATGTGTCTGATTTGGGCTGGGCGGGCCTTCGACGAGATGATCAGTGGGAAGCCGCGCAAGCAGTTCCTGCGCTCGATGTCCAGGGAACTCGGGCTGGCCCCCATGCTGCCTCCCATCAGCTAGCCGTATGGTGCGGCTGGCCGTAGTGGTGCGGATGTGGTGCGCGCCTTGTTCACTGGTCTAGACAACAAACAACCCCCGGGTCCATGACCTGGGGGTTCGTATTGGAGCGGGTGACGAGAATCGAACTCGCGCTCTCAGCTTGGGAAGCTGATGTTCTACCATTAAACTACACCCGCGTAAGACGCCGACCGGAGTCGGTGTCCGAACGCATCGTTACCTTACCTCATGCCTGGCCCCCGGCGCTGAAGCCGTGGGGCCAGAGTTGTGTTTCGGGGTGGTGACAGGGCTGCGGGGCACCGGAGTTGGGGCGTACGGTGGAGGGGTGGGAGAGGGTCCCGGTGAGGTCGGAGTGCCGCCTGGAGAGTCGTTCCTTCGATCCCGTAATGTGGCATTTGTCGCCCGGTGAGCAGCATCCGGGCGCGGCTCTTGGGGAAGGGACTCATGGACTTGATGGAGCGCACCGTCGTCCGCTGTGCCGATGGGCACGTCTTCAGCACCGCTTCGTTCCCGATGCAGCAGGCCGAGCGCCTCGGCCCCGGCCGGCTGATGCGGTGTCCACGCTGTGCCCGGCTGCGCAGTGTCGTGCCGGTCAGTCTCGAGAAGCGGTAGCGGGCGGCGGTAACAGGCGGATGTGAGGCGCGTGGCGCGGCAGGATTGTGGGCCGTCCGCGCGCCTTGCGTATCCTCGGGGCGTGCTTCTCTCAGACAAGGACATCCGGGCCGAGATCGATGCCGGGCGAGTGGTGATCGATCCCTACGACGAATCCATGGTGCAGCCGTCGAGTGTCGACGTGCGCCTGGACCGGTTCTTCCGGGTGTTCGAGAACCACAAGTACCCGCACATCGACCCCTCCGTCGAGCAGGTCGACCTCACCCGGCTCGTGGAGCCGGAGGGCGACGAGCCGTTCATCCTGCACCCGGGCGAGTTCGTCCTCGCCTCGACGTACGAGGTCATCACGCTCCCCACCGACCTCGCCTCGCGCCTGGAGGGCAAGAGCTCCCTCGGCAGGCTCGGACTGGTCACCCACTCCACCGCCGGCTTCATCGACCCCGGCTTCTCCGGTCACGTCACCCTGGAGCTCTCGAACCTCGCGACGCTCCCCATCAAGCTGTGGCCCGGCATGAAGATCGGCCAGCTGTGCATGTTCCGCCTCTCCTCGCCCGCCGAGTTCCCCTACGGCAGCGAGCGCTACGGCTCCCGGTACCAGGGCCAGCGCGGCCCCACCGCCTCCCGGTCCTTCCTCAACTTCCACCGGACGCAGGTATGAGCGCCCCGCGCGAGAACCTCACCTACGAGGGCTTCGGCACGGCCGTCCGCGAACTCGCGCAGGCCATCGCCGACGACGGCTACGAACCCGACATCGTCCTGAGCATCGCCCGCGGCGGTGTCTTCGTCGCCGGCGGACTCGCCTACGCCCTGGACTGCAAGAACATCCACCTGGTGAACGTGGAGTTCTACACCGGCGTGGGGACGACGCTCGACATGCCGGTGATGCTGGCGCCCGTCCCCAACGCGATCGACTTCACCGACAAGAAGGTGCTGATCGCCGACGACGTGGCCGACACCGGCAAGACCCTGAAACTGGTCCACGACTTCTGCCTCGACGCCGTCGCCGAGGTCCGCTCCGCCGTCATCTACGAGAAGTCGCAGTCGCTGGTGAAGTGCGAGTACGTGTGGAAGCGCACGGACGACTGGATCAACTTCCCGTGGAGTGTCCTGCCCGTGGTGCGTAAGTCGGGCGAGCCCGTCACTCCGTCGAACGAAGCGCTCTGAGGCGAGCGAGGGCTCGCCTTCCCGGCCTGGGGTCACCTGGGGTCCGAGCATCTATACACAGCGCGTATACGTGGTGTGTATAGTGCGCGCTCGTAAGAGGAATGCGGTGTGCGCGAGCGTGGAGGTCGGCATGGCGGCGACTGCGATACCCGACGAGTCGGCGGTGCGGAACGGCGGCCCCGGTGCCTGGGGTGCCGCGACGGCGGTGATGGCGGCGACGGCCGGCGGAGTGCTGCTCGGTGTGCTCACCAACCTGGCCCAGGGGTGGCTCCCGGGCGCGTGGAATCAGCTCGCCAACTCGGGTGCCGTCTGGTCGGCCGTGGCGTTCGTCGGCGGTGCCCTGCTCGCCCGCCGGGGGTCGGCTCGCCTGGCCGCTGTCGGGGGGTTCGGCGCGGAGGTCGGGCTCGTCGTGGGGTACTACGGCTACGCCGAGTTCGGGCGGGACGGCATGGGTGACCTGCTCTTCCCGCTCGTCTGGCTGAGGATGGCGTGTGTGGCCGGACCGCTGTTCGGGGTCGCGGGTCACTGGTGGCGACGCGGCGAGGGTGCGCGGGTGCGCGTGGCCGGCCTGGCCGCGTTCGCCGGACTCTTCGGGATGGAGGGGGTGATGGCCGCCTGGGACCTTCATCACGCCTCCCAGGCCTGGGCCTGCTTCGCCGTCTTCGCCCTGGTCCCGCTCCTCATGGCCCGCACGCACCGCGAGCGTGCGTTCACCCTGGCGGCGGCCGTGCCCTGCGCGAGCGTCGCCTACGCGGTCGTCGTACTGCCTCTTCAGGCGGTGTCCGCCTGAGCCTCCGGCCCGTGGCGCTCGCCCTCGCACACACATACCCCTGTATCGAACGGGTACAGGCGTGGTGTTTGAATCGAACATGTGAGCGATAATTCGCCGTGTGTGGACGGCGAGGGCGGTCGCCGACGGAAGAGGCGGAGGGAGCCTTGCATGACAGGCCGGAGTGCGGGGCCGTACATACCGGATGATCCTGAAGGCATGTCCGGACCGATTCGCGTGATCGTGCTTCCGCCGTCACCCACCGGTGGCCGGCGCGTCCGCGTGGACGGGGAGATCCTGGGCCTGGCCCACAGCCTGGTCGATCTGGCGGAGTTCCTCCGCCGTGCCGGTCTGGAGATCGATCCGGCGGAGGCGGCCGAGTCGCCGTGGATCGACTGGCGGGGGGTGGGACCGGAGCGCTGGGATCCGGAAGCCTGACACCCCCGCCGAGCCGTGTGCAGAACGTCCCCGGCGTCCAGGGAACGGCCCCAGCGTCTAGAACGTCCCCAGCTTCACGATGGACAGCAGGGCGATCAGCTGGATCGCGCTCGCGCCCAGGGCCTTCGGCCACGGCAGGTCGTGGGAGCGGCTGACCATCATGGTCAGCAGGGCGCCGGCCGCGACCCAGGTCGCCCAGCCCAGGGCCTGGACGAACGTCGCGTCACCGCCGAAGAACATGGCGAAGACCAGACGGGGCGCGTCCGTCAGGGACATGATCAGCATGGAGAGGCCGACCGTGGGCTGCCAGGCCCCGTCACCGCCCAGCTGACGGGCCAGCGTGTGGGTCACCACGCCCAGGACGAAGGCGGAGATCACCATCGCCACGGCGGTCGTCAGGACGATCGGCACCGCGTTGGAGAGGGTCGCGTTGATCGCGTCCGAGCGGGCGCCGTCGAAGCCGAAGACCGCGAGCAGGCCGTAGAGGAACGTCACGACGAGGGCCGGGCCCCACATCGTGTAGTCGCGCATCTGGAGGAAGGTCTGGTTGGGGGCGAGGACGATCCCTCTCAGCAGGTCCTTCCAGTGCAGCCGGGGACCGATCGGTCCGGCCGGCGCCGAGCCCGCGCGATAGGTCTCGCCCTGGTTGTACGGGTCCTCGCCCACCGAGAACGCCTGGGTGTGGCCCGGGTTGTTGGCTGCGTACGGGTCGGGGCCGCCCTGCGGGGCGTAGCCGCCGTCACCGAAGTACTCCGGTTCGTCCCGGCCGCCGTAACCACCTCCGTACTGCCCCTGTCCCTGCGCCTGCCCGTGTCCCTGTCCCGGGTACGGGTACGGCTGCGGGGCGGGCGGGTAGCCGTACGACGGCCCCTGCGGCGCCTGCTGTCCGTACGGGGGTTGTTGCGGTCGCGTTTGCGGAGCGCCGTTGTTCCGGGCGCCGCGTCCGATCCTGAATCCAGCCACGTCTTCGAACGTACCCGGTCCCGCAGAGTGACGTGCCGGGCCCGGCGGTTCGGGCCCGGCTTTGCTGCCGAGCTGTGACATCCCCTAAGGGGGAGGTAAAGGCACCCCCTAGGGAGATCCAAAGGGGGCGGGACGGCCGATGCCGGGCCGGTGCGGGTCAGTCGGCGAACAGGGCGCCGAACTGCGGGGTTCCGGTGGTGGAGACGCCCGACGCGCTCGCGGAGAAGGCGCGGGAG
The DNA here is from genome assembly GCF_053593695.1 of Streptomyces sp. NPDC002144. NCBI lineage: Bacteria > Bacillati > Actinomycetota > Actinomycetes > Kitasatosporales > Streptomycetaceae > Streptomyces > Streptomyces sp. NPDC002144. Next base: position 294,307 of record NZ_JBSFDB010000008.1, on the reverse strand, counting down.
CCGGTCGTGGTGATCTTCGTGCCGTTGGAGGGCAGATAGGTGATGGCCCCGTCGCCGCCGTTCTCGTACGAGCCCACCACGAGGTCGGCCTTGCCGTCGCCGGTCACGTCGTCGAGCTTGACGTCGGCGCCGAACAGGTCGCTCTTCTCGTCCTCACCGGGGACGCCGGGCGTGCTCTGGGCGATGTTCTGCATGCCGGACGTGGTGTTGAGACCGGCGGCGGAGCCGTACAGGACGGTGACCGTACCGGTGTTGGTGACACCGCCCAGGTCCTCGTTCGGGGAGCTGACCACCAGGTCCTGGAAGCCGTCGCCGTCGACGTCGCCGAGGTCGAGGTCCCAGCCGAAGCCGTCGCCGGTCTCCGAGGCGCCGGGGACGTTGCCGGTGTCCTGGGTGAGGCCGCTGGTGCGGCCCGGCCCGGACGCGGAGCCGTAGGTGATGTTCACCTTGCCGCCCTTGGCGGAGTCCGGGATCGTGGCGCCGTCGTCGGCGGTGGCGTCCCAGGAGGCGCCGCTGACGATGTCGCCGTAGCCGTCGCCGTTGATGTCGCCGACACCGGTGACGACGCCGGTCCTCAGGGTCTTGGCGCCGACGACGCTCAGACCGCTCGCGGTGCCGGGGATCCAGTAGTTGGTGTTCCAGTGCCGGGAGGTCCGCGTCTCGTAGCCGTCGACGATCAGGTCGGTGCGGCCGTCGCCGTTGACGTCGCCCGCGGTCAGGTGCATCGGGCCGTACGGGGAATCGTTGCTGCCCGCCTCGATCGGCGGCTTGATGGTGTAACGGCCGCCCGGTGTACCGCTGTTGGTGAAGCCGCCCTTGTAGACGTAGAGGACGTTGGAGGAACTGCCGACGGCCAGGTCGGCCTTGCCGTCGCCGTCGAAGTCGCCGGCCGCCAGGTTCATGCCCCAGAAGTCGTGGGAGGAGGGGGCCGGGTCGGGGACGTTGACGCTCTTGCCGGTGAGACCGCTTCGGGAGCCCAGCAGGATGACCAGGGAGCCGCCGTTCGTGTCGGTGCCGACCTTCTCGCCCGGGGAGCCGACGGCGAGGTCGTCGTAGCCGTCGTGGTTGAAGTCGGCGTACGCCAGCGCCGCGCCGAACTCGTCGCCGGCCTCGGCGGCGCCCGGGACGCCGGTGGTGTCCTGGCTGATCGTGGTGCGCTTGGCGGAGGAGACGCCGGTGGCGGTGCCGTAGAGGGCGACGACCTGGCCGGCGTTCTTGTGGCCGCTGACGTACGCGGTGTACGCGGAGGTGGCGATGTCGCCGATCCCGTCGCCGTTGAAGTCGGCCTGCCGGACGTGGACGGAGTCGGCGGCGGTCGCGGTGGCGGCCGTGACGGTGACCAGCCCGCCCGTCAGCGCGACGGCGGTGGCCGTCGCGAGGGCGAGTCTCAGGGGCTTGTGCATCAGCTTCTCCTGCGGCGTGCGGGGACACCGGACGGGCGTCCCCGGTCGTGTGGGGCGGTGGCGGTACGGGGCCGTGGTGGCCGGAGGGCGTCAGCCGGCGGGGCTTCGGGCAGCGGACGACACGAGGGAGCCGGAGCCGGTTCGGCTGGCAAGAAGGGCTCCGAAGAGTCGCGCATGATCCCGAGATCGCGCGGTGTCGCGATGAGGAGACCGCCTGTGAGGCGCAAGGGTTGTACGGGATTCCGGTGAGCCTCTGTTGCGCTGGTCCGCCTTCCGGTCGCCCCCCTAGGCCTGGCCTAGTCGCCGTCGCCGCCTCCGTCGCGCTTCCGGCGGCCGTTCTTCTCGGACCAGCGCACCAACTCGCCGGCGGCCAGTGTCACGGTGGCCACGGCGCGGGCCCAGCGGGGGCCGCCGCGAGCCGCCCACCACACGCACACGCACCCGCCGACGACGAGCACCAGCACACCGAGCAGCACCAGAACGGTCACGCCCCCACCTCAGCATTCATTCCAACAGCCGCATTCGTACGGTCCCGGTGATCCTCTCAGGCCGGTGTCAGTGGGAGACGGCACAGTGGAGACATGGACACAGACGGACGGAAGCTCCTGGCCCGGGGGAAGGTGGCCACCCGGCTGCCCGCACAGGACCTGGACCGGGCCCGGCGCTTCTACGCCGAGGTGCTCGGGCTCGAGCCCGTGGACGAGCGGCCCGGCGGGCTGCTGTACCGGTGCGGGGGAGTGGACTTCGTGGTCTTCCGGTCGACGGGGGCCTCGCCCGGCACGTTCACGCAGATGGCCTGGGAGGTGGCGGACATCGAGGCGGTGGTGGCCGAACTCCGGCGGCGCGGAGTGGAGTTCGAGGAGGTGGACGTACCCGGGCTGCGAACCGTGGGCGGAATCGCCGAGGTCGAGGGGAACTACCCGAGCAAGGGCTACCGCGGCGAACGCGGCGCCTGGTTCCACGACAGTGAGGGCAACCTGCTGGCGATCGGGGAGCCGGTGGTCTGAGCGGGGTGTCTCACCCGCGCGGGGTGATTCGGGCCGGCCCGGGGATCGGGAGACTGCGGGTGGCGGGCGGCGCCGCGCCATCCGGGTGAAGTGCGTCGGCGCGGCCCCGTGCGGCGTGCGGTCTCCGGCCGGGCGTCCTTGACTGGGAGTCGGTAACCACCGGTCCGGCAGGGGAGAAGACATGGCAGGGCGTCTGAGGACGAGAAGCATCCGGTGTGGTGCGACCGCGCTGCTGTTGGCCTGTGCCGTGGCCGGCATGACCAGTTGCTCCGACAGTTCGGGGACGGCGTCGACCAGTCGCAGCAAGGCGGCCTCCATCGCCTCCTCCGTCGCCTCGTCCGTCGCCTCCTCAGTGGCGTCCTCGGCGGCCTCGGCGATCTCCTCCGCCGTGCCGTCGCTGGCCTCGCAGGGCGCTTCCGCGCTGGCTTCGGCATCGGCCGAGGCCAGACGGCGCCTGGAGGACGTGCAGAACGGGATCGACGCCAAGGACGACGTACACCTGGGCACCCCGGCCACGGACGCCGACGGGCGGAGCACCGTAGCGGTGCGTGCGCACAACAGCGCGGACTCGGCGAAGTCGTTCGCGGTCCAGGTCGACTTCCGCGACCAGGCGGGCAACCTCCTGGACACCACCGTGGTGACACTCAACGACGTCGGAGCGGGGAAGGACGCCAAGGCCACCGCCCACAGCAACCGCAAACTGTCCGGCCCCGTCCACACCGAGGTCGCCAGGGCCCTGCGTTACTAGGCGCGGTATGCCGCGCATCGCCGGGCACACCCTTACGCGCGAGCGCCTTGTCAGAACGCTGACGTTCTGGTTGCGTCCGGCTTTCGCCCTGCGAGTTGTCAACCGCTTCCAGAAGATCGTGGGCTTCGACCGTTCGATCGCTCTCGCATCGAGCGCGCTGACCGCGCTCGTTCCTCTCGCCATCCTCACCGGCGCCGTCCTGAGCGGCCTCGTGCACTACGACGCGGCAGAGCGCATCATCAACCGCTACCACCTCACCGGCACCGGCGCCGAGGCCGTTGATGTGCTCCTTGATCCACCGAAAGGCGCCGACGCGACCGTGGGAGTCCTGGGCATCGTCTTCCTGACGATCTCGACGCTGAGCTTCGCCCGAGCCACCCAGCGTCTGTTCGAACAAACCTGGGAACTGAAACCCCTGAGCGTGCGCAACACACGCAACGACCTGCTGTGGATGGTGAGCCTCGGCGTATGTGCGGCGGTCCTGGGCTGGATCCAGGCGATGCTTGGCGGGGGCCGGCTGGGCCTGGCGGCGGCGTTGGCCGAGGCACCGGTGACCGCTGTGTTTCTCACCTGGAGCGGCCGCGTCCTGTCCGCCAAACGGATCGATCTGTCGAGGCTTGTCCCCTTCGGGATCATCGCGGCGGTACTGACGGCTGCCTACTCCGTGGCGGCGAACCTCTACCTGCCGCGACTGTTCAACTCCTACGCCGCCCGGTACGGAGCGGTCGGCGCCGTCTTCGCGATGATCTCAGCGCTGTTCGCTGCCATGCTGGTGATCGTGGTCTCCGCGGCGCTGGGACGGGAGGTACACGACGAACTCACCCGGATCCGTGCGGGGCGCCGGCCGTCGGCCCACGAGGTCCGCCGTCAGTGGGACAGCGTTCTGGAACAGGCGCGCATGCGCTGGCGCACCGCGCGGGAACAGGTCACCCACCACCGGCCCGAGGACTGACCCACGACAGGGACCCGCATCCGCTGCCGGCGCCCACCCAGGGGCTGTCGCCCTCCCTGACTCACCCTGCGGCAGGATGAAGGCATGAGCGTAGTCAAGATCAACGTACTGACCGTGCCCGCCGAGCAGCGGGAGGTGTTGGAGAAGCGGTTCGCCTCGCGGGCCCACGCCGTGGAGGGGTCCGACGGGTTCGAGTGGTTCGAGTTGCTGCGGCCGGTCGAGGGGACCGATCAGTACCTCGTGTACACGCGGTGGCGGGACGAGGAGTCGTTCCAGGCCTGGATGGAGGGGTCGATGAAGTCCGCGCACCAGGGCGGCTCCGAGGGCGGGGAGCGGCCCAAGCCCGCGGCCTCCGGGGCGACCCTGTGGTCGTTCGACGTGGTTCAGTCCGCGGGCCCGAAGGGCGAATAGCGAGTCGCGAGTAGCAGGTAACGAGTCGCGAGTCGGGAGTCGCGAGTCGGGACAGAAAAGCGGCGCCCCCTGGCTTCTGCGAGACAGGGGGCGCCGGCGTGTTCGTGCGGGTTACTTGACCGGCTCGGGCTCCGGTGCGGTCTCCGGAGTCTCCTCGCCCGCCGGGTCGGCCGGGGTCTTGACGGAGTCCAGCAGGAGCTGGGCGACGTCGACGACCTGGATCGACTCCTTCGCCTTGCCGTCGTTCTTCTTGCCGTTCACGGAGTCCGTGAGCATGACCAGGCAGAACGGGCAGGCCGTCGAGACGATGTCGGGGTTGAGGGAGAGGGCCTCGTCGACGCGCTCGTTGTTGATGCGCTTGCCGATCCGCTCCTCCATCCACATCCGCGCACCACCGGCGCCGCAGCAGAAGCCGCGCTCCTTGTGGCGGTGCATCTCCTCGTTCCTGAGGCCCGGGACGTTCGCGATGATCTCGCGCGGAGGCGTGTAGATCTTGTTGTGGCGGCCCAGGTAGCAGGGGTCGTGGTACGTGATGATGCCCTCGACCGGGGTGACCGGGACCAGCTTGCCCTCGTCGACGAGGTGCTGCAGCAGCTGGGTGTGGTGGATGACCTCGTAGTCGCCGCCGAGCTGCGGGTACTCGTTGCCGATCGTGTTCAGGCAGTGCGGGCAGGTGGCGACGATCTTCTTCGCCGACTTCGGCTTGGCGGACTCGGGGACCACCTTGCCGTCGTCGTCCAGCTCCTCGCCGAACGCCATGTTCAGCGCCATGACGTTCTCCATGCCGAGCTCCTGGAACAGGGGCTCGTTGCCCAGGCGGCGGGCGGAGTCACCGGTGCACTTCTCGTCGCCGCCCATGATCGCGAACTTGACGCCCGCGATGTGGAGGAGTTCCGCGAAGGCCTTGGTCGTCTTCTTGGCGCGGTCCTCCAGGGAGCCCGCGCAGCCGACCCAGTAGAGGTACTCGACCTCGGTGAGGTCCTCGATGTCCTGGCCGACGACCGGGACCTCGAACTCGACCTCCTTGAGCCACTCCAGGCGCTGCTTCTTGGCCAGGCCCCAGGGGTTGCCCTTCTTCTCCAGGTTCTTGAGCATCGTGCCCGCCTCGGAGGGGAAGGCCGATTCGATCATGACCTGGTAGCGGCGCATGTCGACGATGTGGTCGATGTGCTCGATGTCCACCGGGCACTGCTCGACGCAGGCGCCGCAGGTGGTGCAGGACCACAGGACGTCCGGGTCGATGACGCCGTTCTCCTCGGCGGTGCCGATCAGCGGCCGCTCGGCCTCCGCGAGAGCCGCGGCCGGGACGTCCTTGAGCTGCTCCTCGGACGCCTTCTCCTCGCCCTCCATGGACTTGCCGCCGCCGGCCAGTAGGTACGGGGCCTTGGCGTGCGCGTGGTCGCGCAGGGACATGATCAGGAGCTTGGGGGAGAGGGGCTTGCCCGTGTTCCAGGCGGGGCACTGCGACTGGCAGCGGCCGCACTCGGTGCAGGTGGAGAAGTCCAGCAGGCCCTTCCAGGAGAACTGCTCGACCTGGGAGACGCCGAAGACGTCGTCGTCACCGGGGTCGGTGAAGTCGATCGGCTTGCCGCCGCTCGTCATCGGCAGCAGCGCGCCCAGCGAGGTCTCGCCCTTGGCGTTGCGCTTGAACCAGATGTTCGGGAAGGCGAGGAAGCGGTGCCAGGCCACGCCCATGTCGGTCTTCAGGGCCACCGTGATCATCCAGATGAAGGAGGTCGCGATCTTCAGGCCGGCGAAGAAGTAGGTGAGGTTCTGCAGCGTGGAGACGTCCATGCCCGCGAGCCAGTGCACCACGGGGTACGAGATGAAGAACGACGCCTCGTAGCCGTCCACGTTGTGCTGGGCCCCTTCGAGGGCGTGCAGCATGAAGATGCAGACGCCGACGATGAGGATGACCGCCTCGACGAAGTACGCCTGGCCGAAGTTCGAGCCGGCGAAGCGGGACTTGCGGCCCGGCCTGCGCGGGTGGCTCAGCTGGCGGATGGCGATCAGGACGAGGATGCCGAGCACCGTCATGGTGCCGATGAACTCGACGAATACGTTGTACGGCGCCCAGTCGCCGATCACCGGCAGGATCCAGTCGGCCTGGAAGAGCTGGCCGACGGCGTTCACGATCGTCAGTAGCAGGGTGAAGAACCCCACCGCCACGAACCAGTGCGCGAAGCCGACGACGCCCCAGCGGTTCATCCGGGTGTGGCCGAGGAACTCCCTGGCCACGGTGACGGTGCGCTGGACGGGTTCGTCGGTGCGGGTACCCGCGGGCACGCTCTGGCCGAGCCGCATGAAGTTGTAGATCTGCAGGATGGCGCGGGCGAACAGGGCTACGCCAACCACGATCAGAACCAGCGACACGATGATCGCGGCGAGTTGCATTTCGGGGCTCCTCGGGCCTGCGAGGGTTTCTTCGAGGGAATCCTCGACATTACTAAGCGGTAACTTATGCAGTCCGTCTGAGACTACCCATATTCTCCGCCGCACTGTAGTCAGCGGTTCGGTGATCTGCGTCGCTGAGGGTGACCTCAAAGGTCCCACACGATCCGATCGTGTTATTCGTACCAAATTGCTACATTCGCCCCTAACTTAGACCCGTGCTCTACGGGATCGCCGCCTCCACCACCGCCCTCCTGCTCGCCGCCGTGCTCAGCGCGCTGCTGCGGGTCCCCGCCCTGCGTCTCGGGGTGGTCGACCGGCGACGGCAGCGGCCCCTGCCGCTGTTCGGGGGAGTCGCGGTCGTCCTGGCCACCTGCCTGGTCGCGATCGGAGGGGACCGGTTCGGGGTGACACGGCTCGGCGGCGACGTGGGCCGGCTGGTCGTCACGGGGGCCGTCGTCGCCGCGCTGGGACTGGTCGCGGACGTCCGGCGGGTCAAGGCGCGGGTGCTGGTCGTCGGTACGGCCGTGGCGGCGGCCTGTGTGGTGCCGTACGACGAGACCGGGGTGCCGGCGGGCCTGCTGGCCGTGGGGTGGATCACCTTCGTCGCCCTCGCCTTCCGGGCGCTCGACCACGCCGACGCGCTCGCGGGGACCGTCGGGGTGGTCACCGCCTTCGGGGTGGGCGCCTGCGCGGCGGCCGAGGTGATGGACGGGCTCGCCGTGCTGCTCAGTGTGCTGGCGGCCGCGCTGACCGGGTTCCTGATGCACAACTGGCATCCCGCGCGTGTGGGGCTCGGCTCGTGCGGCTCGCTGTTCACGGGGTTCGTGCTGGCCGCGTCCGCCGTGTCCACCCGGGCGGGCTACGGGCTCGCCCCCAGTGCGGGCGTGCTGTTCGCGCTGACCGCCGTCGCGAGTGCCGACGTACTCCTCGTGGTGCTGGCGCGGCTGCTGGGCGGGCGGCCGGTGCTGCGGCGCGGGCCGGACCATCTCGCGCACCGGCTGCGGCGGACGGGGCTGACCGGTCCCGGGGTGACCGTGCTGCTCGGGCTCGGGGCGTTTGCGGGGGTGCTCGTCGGGGTGCTCGTGCATCTGGGGTGGATCGCGGACTCGGGCGTGTTCTGGGTGGGGGGAGGAGCGTTGTGTGTGGTGCTCGTACTCCTTCGGATCCCTGGTCATCCCCCTAGGGGTTCCGCGTCCACGCAGGTCAGAGGCCAGTTGCGCGTAAGGAACGGATAAGAGTTGAGCCCCGGTGACTCAGGTCTGTTGACCCAATCGCAGACGTCATGCACACTTGAGTCCGTTGCACTCAAGTCAGCTGGAGGAACCAACCATGGCACGTGCGGTCGGCATCGACCTGGGCACGACTAACTCCGTCGTCAGCGTTCTGGAGGGCGGCGAGCCCACCGTCATCACCAACGCCGAGGGCGCCAGGACCACGCCGTCCGTCGTCGCCTTCGCGAAGAACGGTGAGGTGCTCGTCGGCGAGGTGGCCAAGCGTCAGGCGGTCACCAACGTGGACCGGACCATCCGGTCCGTGAAGCGCCACATGGGCACCGACTGGAAGATGGAGCTCGACGGGAAGCCCTTCAACCCGCAGCAGATCTCCGCCTTCATCCTGCAGAAGCTGAAGCGGGACGCCGAGTCCTACCTGGGCGAGAAGGTGACCGACGCGGTCATCACCGTCCCGGCGTACTTCAACGACTCCGAGCGTCAGGCGACCAAGGAGGCCGGCGAGATCGCCGGTCTGAACGTCCTGCGCATCGTGAACGAGCCGACCGCGGCCGCGCTCGCGTACGGCCTCGACAAGGACGACCAGACGATCCTCGTCTTCGACCTCGGTGGCGGCACCTTCGACGTGTCCCTCCTGGAGATCGGCGACGGCGTCGTCGAGGTGAAGGCCACCAACGGTGACAACCACCTCGGTGGTGACGACTGGGACCAGCGCGTCGTCGACTACCTGGTGCAGCAGTTCAAGTCCGGTCACGGTGTGGACCTGGGCAAGGACAAGATGGCGCTGCAGCGTCTGCGTGAGGCCGCCGAGAAGGCCAAGATCGAGCTGTCCTCGTCCACCGAGACCTCGATCAACCTGCCCTACATCACGGCTTCCGCCGAGGGCCCGCTGCACCTGGACGAGAAGCTCACCCGCGCCCAGTTCCAGCAGCTGACGGCCGACCTGCTGGAGCGCTGCAAGACGCCGTTCCACAACGTCATCAAGGACGCCGGCATCTCGATCAACGAGATCGACCACGTCGTCCTGGTCGGTGGCTCCACCCGTATGCCCGCCGTCGCCGAGCTCGTCAAGGAGCTGACCGGCGGCAAGGAGGCCAACAAGGGCGTGAACCCGGACGAGGTCGTCGCCATCGGCGCCTCGCTCCAGGCCGGTGTCCTCAAGGGTGAGGTCAAGGACGTCCTGCTGCTCGACGTCACCCCGCTGTCCCTCGGCATCGAGACCAAGGGCGGCATCATGACCAAGCTCATCGAGCGCAACACCACGATCCCGACCAAGCGCTCCGAGATCTTCACCACGGCCGAGGACAACCAGCCGTCCGTGCAGATCCAGGTCTACCAGGGCGAGCGCGAGATCGCGGCGTACAACAAGAAGCTCGGGATGTTCGAGCTGACCGGTCTGCCGCCGGCGCCGCGCGGTGTCCCGCAGATCGAGGTGTCCTTCGACATCGACGCCAACGGCATCATGCACGTGACCGCCAAGGACCTGGGCACGGGCAAGGAGCAGAAGATGACCGTCACCGGCGGCTCCTCGCTGCCGAAGGACGAGGTCGACCGGATGCGCCAGGAGGCCGAGCAGTACGCGGAGGAGGACCACCGCCGCCGCGAGGCCGCCGAGACCCGCAACCAGGGCGAGCAGCTCGTCTACCAGACGGAGAAGTTCCTCAAGGACAACGAGGACAAGGTCCCCGGCGAGATCAAGACCGAGGTCGAGGCGTCCGTCGAGGAGCTGAAGGCCGCGCTCAAGGGCGAGGACACCGCCGAGATCCGCACCGCCACCGAGAAGGTCGCGGCCGTCTCGCAGAAGCTCGGCCAGGCCATGTACGCCGACGCCCAGGCCGCCCAGGCCGCCGGTGGCGCGTCCGCCGGTGCCGAGGCCCCGAAGGCCGACGACGACGTGGTCGACGCCGAGATCGTGGACGACGAGCGCAAGGACGGTGCCGCGTGACGGAGGAGACCCCGGGCTTCGAGGAGAAGCCCGACGTCCCCTCCGGCGCCACCTCTGACGACGCCGAGCCGAAGGCCGCCTCCGAGGGGGCGGCCCCGGCCGGGGACGCAGCGCAGATCGCCGGTCTGACGGCCCAGCTGGACCAGGTGCGCAAGGCGCTCGAGGAGCGCACCGCGGACCTCCAGCGGCTGCAGGCCGAGTTCCAGAACTACCGCCGCCGCGTGGAGCGGGACCGGATCACGGTCAAGGAGATCGCCATCGCGAACCTCCTGACCGAGCTTCTGCCCGTGCTCGACGACATCGGCCGCGCGCGGGAGCACGGCGAACTCGTCGGCGGATTCAAGTCCGTCGCGGAGTCGCTGGAGACCGTCGCGGCGAAGATGGGTCTGCAGCAGTTCGGCAAGGAGGGCGAGCCCTTCGACCCGACCATCCACGAGGCCCTGATGCACTCCTACGCTCCGGATGTCACCGAGACGACCTGCGTGGCGATCCTGCAGCCCGGGTATCGCATCGGCGAGCGCACCATCCGCCCCGCGCGGGTGGCGGTCGCCGAACCGCAGCCGGGCGCGCAGACGGTGAAGGCCGAGGGGGCCGAGGAGGCCCCGGCGGCCGAGGAGAAGAAGGACAACGGCCCTGAGGAGGGCTGACGTAGGTACCGATCGGAACACCGGAAAGGGGGCGCGTCGGGGATGAGCACCAAGGACTTCATCGAGAAGGACTACTACAAGGTCCTCGGCGTCCCCAAGGACGCCACCGAGGCCGAGATCAAGAAGGCGTACCGGAAGCTCGCCCGCGAGTTCCACCCGGACGCCAACAAGGGCAACGCCAAGGCCGAGGAGCGCTTCAAGGAGATCTCCGAGGCGAACGACGTCCTCGGCGACCCCAAGAAGCGCAAGGAGTACGACGAGGCACGCACCCTCTTCGGCAACGGCGGATTCCGTCCGGGGCCGGGCGCGGGCGGCGGGTCCTTCAACTTCGACCTGGGCGACCTCTTCGGAGGCGGCGCCCAGAGCGGGGGCTCCGGCGGTTTCGGCGGTGGGCTCGGTGACGTCTTCGGGGGCCTGTTCAACCGCGGCGGTACGGGCACGACCCGTACCCAGCCGCGGCGCGGCCAGGACATCGACACCGAGGTCAGCCTCAGCTTCACCGAGGCGATCGAGGGGGCGACGGTCCCGCTGCGGATGTCCTCGCAGGCACCGTGCAAGGCCTGTTCGGGCACCGGCGACGCGAACGGCAACCCGCGGGTGTGCCCGACGTGCGTCGGCACCGGACAGGTCGCCCGGGGCTCCGGCGGAGGGTTCTCCCTCACCGACCCCTGCCCCGACTGCAAGGGCCGCGGCCTGATCGCGGAGAACCCCTGCGAGGTCTGCAAGGGCTCGGGACGCGCCAAGTCCTCGCGCACCATGCAGGTCCGCATCCCGGCCGGCGTCTCCGACGGGCAGCGCATCCGGCTGCGCGGCAAGGGTGCGCCCGGCGAGCGGGGCGGCCCCGCGGGCGACCTGTACGTCACGGTCCATGTGTCCGGGCACCCCGTGTTCGGCCGCAAGGGCGACAACCTGACGGTGACCGTCCCGGTGACGTTCGCGGAGGCCGCCCTGGGCGGCGAGGTCCGCGTGCCGACCCTGGGCGGGCCGCCGGTCACCCTGAAGCTGCCGCCGGGCACGCCCAACGGCCGCACCATGCGCGCCCGGGGCAAGGGCGCGGTCCGCAAGGACGGCACCCGCGGGGACCTGCTGGTCACCGTCGAGGTGAGTGTCCCCAAGGACGTGACGGGGAAGGCTCGTGACGCACTCGAGGCATATCGCGAGGCGACCGCGGGCGAGGACCCGCGGGCGGAGTTGTTCCAGGCCGCGAAGGGAGCATGACGAAGATGGACGGCCGTCGGCGCGGTGACAATTTTCGTGGGCCGTATGAACTGACCGAGGAGACCCCGGTCTACGTCATCTCGGTCGCGGCCCAGCTGTCCGGTCTGCACCCGCAGACCCTGCGTCAGTACGACCGCCTGGGGCTGGTCTCCCCGGACCGCACTGCGGGCCGGGGCCGGCGCTACTCGGCCCGCGACATCGAACTGCTGCGCCAGGTGCAGCAGTTGTCGCAGGACGAGGGCGTCAACCTGGCCGGCATCAAGCGCATCATCGAGCTGGAGAACCAGGTCGCCGCGCTCCAGCAGCGCGTCGCCGAGCTCCAGGCCGCCGTCGACGGCGCGGCGGCGGCGATGCAGCAGCGCGAGGCGGCCGTGCACGCGTCGTACCGGCGTGACCTGGTGCCGTATCAGGAGGTGCAGCAGACCAGCGCGCTGGTGGTCTGGCGCCCGAAGAAGGCCAAGGACTGAAGAAGGCCAAGGACTGAAGTAGGCCACGGACTGAAGCACGCCACGGACCAGCGACGCTCCGTCTTTCGAAGAGACCCCGGAATGGCTGATTCCGGGGTCTCTTCGTGTCTGGGTACGTGAGGGCGCGGTGATCATCCAGGTGCTGGATGGAGGGTCCGTAAAGGTCCATTGGTGAAGGTTGTGCCAGGCCTTCACAACACAAGCGGAGCGTGGCGTTGCGCACTCGTTAAGTAGTTCCGCTTGACGCCCGGGGTGGGTGCCGCGTTGGCTTTTCAGTCATCCGGTCGCATTGAGGCGCCCGTGTCCCGAAAGCATCAGAAGTGAGCAGGCCAGTGAGCAGTTCCATGCGTCGTATTGCCATATCCGTGGCCGCGTCCACGCTGTCCCTCTCGCTGGCGGGCTGCGGCGTGCTGGGCGTGTCGGACAGCGGTGCCTCGGCGAGGCCCACGAAGGGCAACGACGTCACAGTCGGTCTGCTGCTGCCGGAGACGGCGAACACGCGCTACGAGAACTTCGACTACCCCATCGTCAAGAAGCAGGTCGCCTCCCTCACGAGGAACGAAGGCAAGGTCGACTACGCCAACGCCGGGCAGGACGCGAAGAAGCAGGCGTCCCAGATGCAGAAGATGATCGACGACAAGGTCGACATCATCCTGCTGGACGCCGTCGACTCGCACGCCATCGCCACCGAGGTGAAGAAGGCCAAGGACGCGGGCATCCCGGTCATCGCCTACGACCGCCTCGCCGAGGGCCCGATCGACGCGTACATCTCCTTCGACAACGAGCTGGTCGGCGAGGTCCAGGCGCGTTCCCTGCTGGACGCCCTGGGCAGCGAGGCCGACACCTCCGACAAGGTCGTCATGATGAACGGCTCGTCGACCGACCCCAACGCCAAGCAGTTCAAGGCGGGCGCGCTGTCCGAGCTGGGCGGCAAGGTGACGATCGCCGACTCCTTCGACACCGTCGACTGGAAGCCGGAGAACGCCCAGGCCAACATGACCAAGGCGATCGAGAAGATCGGCAAGGACAACATCGCGGCCGTCTACTCCGCCAACGACGGCATGGCCGGCGGCATCGTCAAGGCCCTGGAGAACGCGGGCGTCACCACCAAGCTGCCGCCGGTCACCGGACAGGACGCGGAACTCCCGGCCGTGCAGCGGATCGTCTCGGGCGAGCAGTACATGACCGTCTACAAGTCCTACCCGGACGAGGCCGCGGCCGCCGCGCAGATGGCCGTCGCCAAGGTCCAGGGCCACGACATCCAGTTCGACGCCCTCACCCAGGACAGTGTGGACAGCCCCACCAACAAGGACATCCCGGCGCAGCTGCTCACCGTGACCGCCGTGACGAAGAAGAACATCAAGTCGACGGTCGTCGCGGACGGCTTCTACAAGATCTCCGACATCTGCACCGGCGAGTACAAGTCGAAGTGCGCGGCCATCGGCCTGAAGTGATGTGACGTGATGTGACGAGGAGGGCCGGGGCCGGGTGACGGACCGGCCCTCCCCGCACGCTCGGCCCTCCCGCCCGTCCTCAGGCCACCCGCGTGAACTCGACCGTCACCTCCGGCGGGCCGCCCGCCACACCCCGGTAGACGCCCTTGTGCGGGGTGACGTCGTCGTAGTCCCGGCCGCGGGCCACCACCACATGGGACTCGTCGGCGCGGACCCGGTTCGTGGGGTCGTGCCCGCACCACTCGCCCGCCCAGTACTCGATCCAGGCGTGGCTCTGCCCGGCGACGGGCCGGTGCAGTTCGGCCTCCCGTTCGGGGTGGAGATAGCCGGAGACATAGCGCGCGGGCAGGCCGACGCCCCGCAGCAGGGCGATGGTGAGGTGGGTGATGTCCTGGCAGACGCCCGCGCCCTGTTCCCAGGCCTGGGCCGGGGAGGTGTTCACGCTGGTGGCGCCGGGGAGGTAGGAGACCCGGTCGGCGACCAGGGCGGAGACCGCGAGCGCCGTCTCGTGCGGGTCGAGGCCGGCCGCGGCCTTCCGCGCCTTCTTCACCAGCTTGGCGGGGACCGTCGTACGGCCCGTCGGGCTCGCGTACTCCAGAAGGCGGGAGCCGGCGATCCGTTCGGCCACCTCGGACCACTCGGGCGGCCGGGGCAGCGGGCCCGGTGGGGAGGTCTCGACCAGGCTGGAGGCCGTGATGGTGAGGTGGCCGTGCGGGTCCATCAGGTCGAAGCCGGTGACCTGGGTGCCCCAGTAGTCCCAGTACGACCAGGTGGGCGTCGTCGGGTTGACGGTGACCCGGGCGTCCAGGGTGGTCTGGCCGGGCAGCGTCAGCGGGGTCATGCGGACCTCGTTGTGCGAGGAGGCCGCGGGCTGGGCGTACGAGACGCGGGTGGTGTGCTTGATGCGGAGCCGGCGGGTCATGCTCACGCTCCTTCCTGGGCCCACTCGACGGGCCCCGGGTAGGGGAAGAACCGCTCGGCCACCGCGTCCGCGGACGCCATGCAGGCCTGCTGCAGGTCCCCCAGAAGGTCCGGCAGCTGGTCCTCGAGGGCGTGGGTGTCCAGGTATTCGAGGCGGGTGCGCAGCCGGCCGATGGGGCGGCGCGCGGGGTCCTGACGGGGGCGGCCCAGGGCGGTGAGGCACTCCTCGGCCGTGGTCAGCGCGTGCAGCGCCGAGCGCGGGAAGTCGCGGTCCAGGAGCAGGAACTCCGCCACGCGCGGGGTGTCGCCGAAACCGCCGTACACGCGCGCGTACGCCTCGTCCGCGCCGGAGGCGCTCAGCAGGGTCGGCCAGTCGGGCGCGTGCGCCGCGTCCAGCACCCGTACGGACAGCAGCCGTACGGTCATGTCCACCCGCTCCAGGCTCCGGCCCAGGACGACGAACCGCCAGCTGTCGTCCCGGCTCATGGTGGAGTCGGCCAGCCCGAAGAAGAGGGCGGCCCGGCGGCGCACGAGTTCCAGATAGGCGTAGGGGCCGGTGCGGCGGGCCGCCATCCGCTGGTCGGCCAGGGCGTGCCAGGTGGAGTTCAGGCACTCCCACATCTCCGAGGAGACGGCCTCACGGGCGCTGCGCGCGTTGAGCCGGGCGGCGCCCAGCGCGCCCTCGATGGAGCCCGTGGAACGGGCGTCGAAGGCCAGCTGGTCGAGGACCTGCTGCATGTCCACGCGGGTGTCGCCCGCGTCCATGCCGAGGATCGCGTACAGCGACCGGCAGGCCGCGTCCTCGTCGCGCCAGGGGTCCTCCAGCATGCGGTGCAGATAGGCGTCGAGGATGCGGCCGGTGGCGTCGGCCCGCTCGACGTAACGGCCGGTCCAGGTCAGGGACTCGGCTATCCGGGAGAGGATCACGTCGTTCACTGCTGTGCCCCTTCCTGTACGACCGCTCGGGTGCCGTCGGGGCCGAGCCGGCGCGGGGCGACGGCGGGGATCGTGGAGTCCGGCTCGGGCGCGGGCTGCTCGGCGGGGCCCTCCGCCAGCACCCAGGTGTCCTTGGAGCCTCCGCCCTGACTGGAGTTGACGATCAGGTTGCCCTCCTGGAGGGCGACACGGGTGAGTCCGCCGGGCAGCACCCACACCTCGCTGCCGTCGTTCACGGCGAACGGACGCAGGTCGATGTGGCGCGGCGCCATACGCTCTCCGGCCAGGGTGGGGGAGGTGGACAGGGCGACGGGCCGCTGGGCGATGAAGCCGCGCGGGTCGGCGGCGACGGCTTTGCGAGTGCGTTCCAGGGTCTCCCGGTCGGCCTTCGGCCCGATGACGATGCCCTGTCCGCCGGCACCGTCGACCGGCTTGATCACCAGCTGCTCGATCTGGTCGAGCACCGCCTCCAACTGCCCCGGCTCGTCGGGCCGGTAGGACTCCACATTCGGCAGAATCGGTTCCTCGGAGAGGTAGTAGCGGATGAGGTTCGGGACGTAGGTGTAGAGCAGCTTGTCGTCGGCGATCCCGTTGCCCACAGCGTTCGCGAGTGTGACGTTGCCCGCCATCGCGGCGCCCATGATGCCGGGGCAGCCGATCACCGAGTCGGGGCGGAAGTGCAGCGGGTCGAGGAAGTCGTCGTCCAGGCGCCGGTATACGACATGGACCGGCACCTCGCCGCGCGTCGTACGCATCCACACCCGGCCCGCGCGGCACACCAGGTCGTGCCCCTCGACCAGCTGCACGCCCATCAGCCGGGCCAGCAGGGCGTGCTCGAAGTAGGCGGCGTTGCTGGGCCCCGGGGTCAGCACCACCACCCTCGGGTCCTGCACCCCGTCGGGCGCGGCGGCGCGCAGGGCCGAGAGCAGCCGGTGGCAGTACCCGTCGACCGGCAGCACGTGCTGTTCGGCGAAGAGGGAGGGGAAGATCCGGGTCATCGCCCTGCGGTTCTCGATGACGTACGACACCCCGCTGGGCACCCGCACGTTGTCCTCGAGCACCCGGAAGTCCCCGGCCTCGTCCCGCACCAGATCGATTCCGGCCACATGGATGCGCACCCCGCCTGGGGGCTCGACCCCCTGCGCGGCACGGTGGAAGTGCGGGGAGTTGAGCAGCAGCCGCCAGGGCACGACCCCGTCCTCGAAGGCACGGCAGGGCCCGTAGGCGTCGGCGAGATAGGCCTCCAGGGCCCTGACTCTCTGACTCACCCCGCGGTGTATGAGATCCCATTCCAGGGCGTCGAGGATCCTGGGCACGAGGTCCAGCGGCCAGGGCCGCTCCTCGCCCGCGAAGGCGTACGTGACGCCCCGGTCCGTGAACGCCCGGGCCATCTGGTCCGCCCGGAAGCGCAGTTCACTCGGTTCGATCGGCTGAAGTGCGGCCAGCACCGGCTCATAGGCGGTCCTGACCTCACCCGGCCGTTCGAACATCTCGTCCCATGCGTCGGCCAACGCGTACGCGTCGAATATGTCCGCCATGAGGGGACGTTAGATGCGATTCGTAACGCGGCGATCACTGAGGCATTTCCGGGAGCTTGCGCGGAAGGACGGGCTCCGCCGGTGCTCCGGTGTGGCCGGTCCGCACCCCCTCAGCTTGTTGCAGCCGGGCGGGCGGCGGGCCGGTAATAGCCGGGCATACAGGCGCATTTCGACGCCTGTGCCGCCCGGAGCCGTGTTGCGGAGCCGGGAGTGTCCGCGCATAGTTGCGCTGCGGAACACGCCGGATGCGGGGGTGAAATGGGCGATGACCGGGCACGCGGACGAGCATCCACACGGTGCTGACCGACTGTGCGAGGCCGGGGATCGTGTGTATTCCCGGGCCGTACGGCGGGGCCGCGTGGCGCGCCGCGACGCCGAGCCGGTGCCCTGTCTGCTGGACCTGGCCCTGCTGCACCCCGACCCCGACGACATGGACTGGCTGGTGCCGACGTCCCCGCTGGAGGTCATGACGCGGCTGCTGCGCGAGGTCCACGACCAGGTCAGCGCCAACCAGCGGCGGGTGGGCTCGGCGGTGGCCGCCGTCGAGTGGTACGCGGGACTCGGGCCGGCCGTGCAGGTGGGCGCCGCCGAGGGCACGGCGATCCGGGTGCTGGACGGGCTCTCCCGCATCCAGGCGGCGATGGACGAGGCGACACAGGCGTGCACCACGGAGGTGCTCACCGTGCAGCCGGGCGGCATCCGCCCCGAGCACGAGCTGACGGAGGGGCTGCACCGGGCGCTGGAGCTGCGGGCGCGGGGCGTGCGGATGCGCGACCTGTACACGCACGTCGCCCGCCACGGGCAGGGCCTGCTCAACTACCTGGAGCTGATGGGCAACGCGGTCGAGGCACGCACCCTCGACGAGGTCATCGACCGGCTGATCCTCTTCGACCGCACGGTGGCGTTCATCCCCGCCAACGCGGACCGCACCCTCGCCCTGGAACTGCGTCACCCGGCCCTGGTCGGCTACCTGGGCACGGTCTTCGACCGCCTGTGGCGTCTGGCCATCCCCCTCACCGCGCCCCTCCCGGACACCGGCATCGAGGGCATCTCCCACCGCGAGCAGTCCATCGCGGCGCTGCTCGCGGAAGGCCACCAGGACGCGGTCATCGCCGAGCGCCTCGGCATAAGCGTCCGCACCTGCCGCGCCCACATCGCCCGGCTCTCCGAGACCCTGGGCGCCGCCAGCCGCACCCAACTCGGCGTCCGCATCGCCCAGGTGGGCCTGGACGGGCCCCGCGGCCCCGAGGAGGTCACTCCTTCGGTCACTCTTCCCGGTCGAGGATCCCCGACCGTGCGATGAGATAACCGAGCTGCGCCCGGCTGTCACTGCCGAGCGTCGCCGCGAGCTTGGCGATGTGCACCCGGGCGGTACGGATGTTCAGTCCCAGCCGGTCGGCGATCACGGCGTCGGTGTGGCCCTCGACGAGGAGGGTGGCGATGGCGCGTTGGCGGGGGGTGATGCCGTCGGGGGCGACGGGCTCCGCCGCCTGTGGGTGCATGGGGACGGCCAGGCGCCACAGGCGGTCGAAGGCGGTGGCGAGGAACGCCACGATGACCGGGTGGCGGATCTCCAGGGCGAGCGTGCGGTCCGCGTTGGCAGGGATGAAGGCCACCGTGCGGTCCACGACGAGGAGCCGGTCGGTGATCTCGTCGAGGGTGCGGGCCTGGGCGTCTCCCCTCAGCCGCTCGTAACGGGCGAGGACCGAGGGCGCGTGCCTGAGGGTGTGCTGGTAGAGCGTGCGGATCCGGCCGCCGCGGTCGAGGAAGTCCTGGTCGCGCACGAGGGCGTCCGCACGGATGGCGAGCGGTGTCTGGGTGTGGCTGATGTGCGGCTGGATGGCGAGCAGTTCCTCACGGCCTTCGGCCAAGGCCTGGGTGATGGCCCGGCCGATGCGGTCGGAGCCGTCGAGCACGGCCGCGACCGAGGAGTCGCCGGCCGCGGTGCGCCGGCCGTCGAGCCGCATGAGGGGCTCGAAGAGGTCGGCGAGCCGTGCCTCGCGGCGCCGTTCCCGGGCGACGCGTTCCTCCGAGGTGCTCAGCAGCCGGTGCAGGGCGACGACGGGCGCGACCGGCTCCAGGCGGTTCGGATCATCGACCGAGGGCCGCAGCAGCCCGAAGCCGACCAGACAGGGTGTCGCGTCGACGTCCTCGGGGTGCAGACGGCCTTCGCGCAGTGCGCGTTCGTACAGCGCCGCTGCCCCGGAGCACAGCTCGTCCGCATCGTGCTCCGGATGCGTTGCCGAGGCCATCGGGCCTCTCCCTCCCGGACTCAGAGGTCCTGCTCCAGAAGCCCCGACTGGGCTATGCGGAACCCGAGTTGCGCCCGGCTGCCGCTGCCCAGAGCCGTAGCGAGCTTGGCGATGTGGGCGCGGCACGTGCGCACGTTCATGCCCAGACGCCGGGCGATCGCCTCGTCCACATGCCCCTCGACCAGGAGCTTGGCGATGGAGTGCTGGATCTCCGTGATGCCGTCCGAGGCGGTCTCGTACGGGGCGCCGGCGCTCAACGGGACCGCACGCGCCCACATGAACTCGAAGACCTTGATCAGATAGCGGACGAGCCCGGGATGACGGAGCTCCAGGGCCACCTCCCCGTCGTCACGGGTCGGGATGAACGCCACGGTCTCGTCGCAGATGATCAGCCGCTCGACCAGTTCGTCGATCGTCCGGTATTCGACCTTGCCGTCGGTGAACTGGGCGACGTAAGCCAGCGTCTCCGGGCTGTAGCGGGCCGGGTGCTGGTACAGCGTCCGGATGCGGCAACCCCGCTCGATCAGCGGCCTGTCGCGCTCCAGTGCCTTGGTGAGGGTGTGCTCCAGGCGTCGGCGGCTCGGCTGGACCGTGAGCATCTCCGTGTGGGTCTGGGCGGTGGCCAGGTCGAGCGCCGCGTTGATCCGGTCCAGGCCCTCCAGCACGGTGATGGAGTGAGTGGTGGCCGTCGGCTGGGCACTGATGCTCATGAACGGCTCGAAAGCGTCGGCGAGTTCGATGGACTCCCGGCGGCGCTGGGTGATCTCGTGCTCGATCGGGTTGAGCCGCTGGGCCAGGGCGATCGAGGGGGGTACCGGGCGTAGCCAGTTCGGGTCGTCGGGATCGGGATGAAGAAGGGCGAACTCCATCAAACAGGGCGCGGGTTCCACATCCGCACGGGCTAGGCGTCCCGTCCGGAGAGCGTTCCCGTAAAGGCGGCGCCCGTCCTCGCACAGGTCGGTCAGCCCGTGGGGATGTGTCCGCTTAGTCTCATTTATCGCCAAATCTCCACCCCCCAGGGTCCTGAACGTGCAGGAACATGATGCATCGTTTGTGTGGCCATGACGTGCCGGAATGGGCCATCGTCGTATTCGGACGGGGGAGAGGTGACCTTTACATGAGGACGAAGCCGACTATGCATAAGAGAATGCTTCGCTCGGCGCTTGTCGCCGCCTTCTCCGCCGCTCTGGCCTTCGGTGCACTGACCGGTCACGCGGAGACGAAGAGCGCCGTCGCGCAGGACAGCAGTTGGCGCGTGCAGGCCGCGGCCGCCGGTGACAGCAGCTGGGCGATCGTGGCGTCCGACGTCCCGGGGGACAGCTCCTGGGTCGCCCCGACGGACAGCAGCTGGGCCGTGCAGTCATGACCACCCCACCCGACGACCGCTCCTTCCGCCGCGAGATGGCCACCGCCTACCGCTCGGGCTGGCACTTCATCGACCTCGTCACCGCGATCCCCCACTCCGGTGACTCGCTGATGGTGACCGTCTTCGGTGAGCCGGTCGTCGTCACGCGGGACGAGGACGAGGACGTACGGGCGTACCGGTGTCTGCGGCGGCCTCGGGGGGCGCCGCAGCCCGTGCGGTGTGCCGTCCGGTACGGAATGATCTTTGTGAACCTGGACCAACGAGACCATCGGCTGGTGGAACCGGAAACCCCCCAAGTTCGGACCATCTCAGCCACCCCCCGCAGTGCCTGACGCGATTCCCCCGTCGTAACAGATCGCTCAGGTGCTTCCCCCCGCAGCGGCGTCACCGTGACCTGAACACGGTGACGCCGCTGCAGTTTTGGGCGACATTTCGGGGTATCGGCCAGGGCGAGGGCCGCCTGCCCCTGGCCGGAAATCGGCCACCCGGGGCCGCCCCGACCGTCCCCGGCCGTCGTCCCCGACCGTCACCCCTGCCCCATCGCCCGCGTCAGCTCGATCTCGATCACCACCCGGTCGGGATTCGGCGCCGGCGTGCGCTCGTAGCGCTCGGCGTAGCGCCGCTCGGCCTCCGCGACCCGCGCACGGTCCGTCCGTACGGCCGCCCGGCCCTCCAGCGTCGCCCAGCGCCGTCCGTCCACCTGGCACACGGCGACCCGTGCCCCCTCGGATCCGGCCGCCAGCACATGGGCCACCTTCGTACTGGACTTGTTGGTGATCACCCGAGCCAGTCGTGCCTCGGGGTCGTATGTGACACCGACGGGCACCACGTGCGGGCTGCCGTCCGGGCGGAGGGTCGTCAGCGTGCACAGGTGGCGTTCCCGCCAGAAACGGAGGTACGCGGGGTCCGGGGCGCCGGGGTCCTGGGTGTAGGTCGCCATGCCCGGAACTTAGCCCCTGGGGACCTCCTGCTCTTCCCTTGAGTGGAATAGACTCAACTTTGTGTACGCTGACTGAGTCAGCAACTGGAGAACGTGGCAGGAGGAGAGCGCGAACGTGGACGCCGAGCTGACCAACCGGAGCCGGGACGCCATCAACGCGGCGAGCAACCGCGCCGTGACCGAGGGGCACCCCGACCTCACCCCCGCCCACCTGCTCCTCGCACTGCTCCAGGGGCAGGACAACGAGAACATCACCGACCTACTGGCCGCCGTCGACGCCGACCAGGCGGCCGTACGCGCCGGAGCGGAGAAGATCCTCGCCGGACTGCCCAGCGTGACCGGTTCCACCGTCGCGCCCCCGCAGCCCAACCGCGAGCTGCTCGCCGTCATCGCCGACGCCACCGAGCGCGCCCGCGACCTCGGCGACGAGTACCTCTCCACCGAGCACCTGCTCCTCGGCATCGCCGCCAAGGGCGGGCCGGCCGGTGACGTACTGTCCGGGCAGGGGGCCAGTGCCAAGAAGCTGCAGGAAGCCTTTCAGAAGGCGAGGGGAGGACGCCGGGTGACCACACCCGACCCGGAGGGCCAGTACAAGGCCCTGGAGAAGTTCGGCACCGACTTCACGGCGGCGGCCCGGGACGGCAAGCTCGACCCCGTCATCGGCCGCGACCAGGAGATCCGCCGCGTCGTACAGGTGCTCTCGCGCCGTACCAAGAACAACCCCGTCCTCATCGGCGAGCCCGGCGTCGGCAAGACCGCCGTCGTCGAGGGACTCGCCCAGCGGATCGTCAAGGGAGACGTGCCCGAGTCGCTGAAGGACAAGCGGCTGGTCGCCCTGGACCTCGGCGCGATGGTCGCCGGGGCGAAGTACCGGGGTGAGTTCGAGGAGCGGCTGAAGACCGTCCTGGCCGAGATCAAGGACTCGGACGGCCAGATCATCACCTTCATCGACGAGCTGCACACCGTCGTCGGCGCGGGCGCCGGGGGCGACTCCGCGATGGACGCCGGCAACATGCTCAAGCCCATGCTGGCCCGCGGCGAACTGCGCATGGTCGGCGCCACCACCCTCGACGAGTACCGCGAGCGAATCGAGAAGGACCCCGCCCTGGAGCGCCGCTTCCAGCAGGTCCTGGTCGCCGAGCCCACCGTCGAGGACACCATCGCGATCCTCCGCGGCCTCAAGGGCCGTTACGAGGCCCACCACAAGGTCCAGATCGCCGACAGCGCGCTCGTCGCCGCCGCGACCCTCTCCGACCGCTACATCACCTCCCGCTTCCTGCCCGACAAGGCGATCGACCTCGTCGACGAGGCCGCCTCGCGGCTGCGCATGGAGATCGACTCCTCCCCGGTCGAGATCGACGAACTCCAGCGCGCCGTCGACCGGTTGAAGATGGAGGAGCTGGCGCTGGAGAAGGAGACCGACCCGGCCTCCCGCGAGCGGCTGGAGAAGCTGCGCCGCGACCTCGCCGACAAGGAGGAGGAGCTGCGCGGCCTGACCGCCCGCTGGGAGAAGGAGAAGCAGTCCCTCAACCGCGTCGGTGAACTCAAGGAGAAGCTCGACGAATTGCGCGGCACCGCCGAACGCGCCCAGCGCGACGGCGACTTCGACACCGCCAGCAAGCTGCTGTACGGCGAGATCCCGGCCCTGGAAAGGGACTTGGAGGCCGCCTCCGAGGCAGAGGAGGCGTTGACATCATCCGCCTCCGGCGGGGGCGCCAAGGACACCATGGTCAAGGAGGAGGTCGGCTCCGACGACATCGCGGACACCGTCGCCGCCTGGACCGGCATCCCCGCCGGGCGCCTGCTGGAGGGCGAGACGCAGAAGCTGCTGCGCATGGAGGAGGAACTGGGCAGGCGCCTGATCGGCCAGAAGGAGGCCGTGCAGGCGGTGTCGGACGCCGTCCGCCGCACCCGCGCCGGGATCTCCGACCCCGACCGTCCCACCGGCTCCTTCCTCTTCCTGGGCCCGACGGGCGTCGGCAAGACCGAACTCGCCAAGGCGCTTGCCGACTTCCTCTTCGACGACGAGCGGGCCATGGTCCGCATCGACATGTCCGAGTACGGCGAGAAGCACAGCGTCGCCCGTCTGGTCGGCGCGCCTCCCGGCTACGTCGGCTACGAGGAGGGCGGCCAGCTGACCGAGGCGGTGCGCAGGCGCCCGTACAGCGTGGTGCTGCTGGACGAGGTCGAGAAGGCGCACCCCGAGGTCTTCGACGTGCTGCTGCAGGTGCTGGACGACGGCCGTCTGACGGACGGTCAGGGCCGGACGGTCGACTTCCGCAACACGATCCTGGTGCTGACCTCCAACCTCGGCAGCCAGTTCCTGGTCGACCCGTTGACCAGCGAGGCGGAGAAGAAGGAGCAGGTCCTGGAGGTGGTCCGGACGTCCTTCAAGCCGGAGTTCCTCAACCGCCTCGACGACCTGGTGGTCTTCTCGGCGCTGACCAAGCCCGAGCTGGAGCGCATCGCCAAGCTCCAGATCGACCGTCTGGCCAAGCGGCTGGCGGAGCGGCGCCTCACCCTGGAGATCACCGACGAGGCGCTGGACTGGCTCGCCACGGAGGGCCTGGACCCGGCGTACGGCGCCCGTCCGCTGCGCCGCCTCGTCCAGAGCGCCATCGGCGACCGCCTCGCCAAGGAGATCCTGGCGGGCGAGGTCAAGGACGGCGACACGGTCCGGGTGGACGCGTTCGGCGATGGCCTGATCGTGGGGCCGACGACGGGCAAGACGCTGTAACCGTCTGGTCCGTCTGGTCCGACTGGTCCGTCCGGCCCCGCTGGTTTCTGGAGAACAACGCGGCCCAGGGGCAGGTGCCCCGGGGCCGCGTCTTCGTATGAGTTACTTCGTACGAGTTCCCCTGTCTCAGTTGCCGCCCCCGCCGCAGCCGCCCCCGCCCCCGCAGGACGACCCACCGCCGCAGGACGATCCGCCCCCGCACGACGAGTGGCCGCCCCCACATGAGTGGCCGGAGTGGTGCCCGCCACCCGAGTGGTGCCCGCCCCCGGACGAGGAGCCGCTGTCGCCGGCCCACCAACTGCCGCCGGACGAGGAGGAGCCGCCCCCGAACCCTGCCTTGCCGCGGCTGCCCGCACGCGCCGTCGCCACGACCACACCGACGATCGCGAGCACGATCACCGCGACGATGAATCCGGTGAACATAGTCGTCACCGTCCTTCCGAGTCCCCCGAAGCAGCCCCCCGTGGGCGCCTCGTTCCTTGCGTGCACCGGGGATGCCCCGCCGCCTCCCCGGCCAAAGCAGAGTTGAGGAACTCCAGAGCTTGGGCGCAGGATGGCCCGCATGACCTCCAGTGAGCGTCCCTTCCTCAATCGTCGGCTCGCCGAGTTCGGGACGACGATCTTCGCCGAGATGTCGGCCCTGGCCGTGCAGACCGGGTCGATCAACCTGGGCCAGGGTTTTCCCGACACGGACGGTCCCGCGGAGGTCCGGGAGGCCGCCGTGCGGGCGCTGCGGGACGGGCGCGGCAACCAGTACCCGCCGGGCCCCGGCGTCCCCGAGCTGCGTGCCGCCATCGCCGCGCACCAGGAGCGGCGGTACGGCCTGTCGTTCGACCCCGACACCGAGGTGCTGGTCACCGCGGGTGCCACGGAGGCCATCGCCGCGAGTCTGCTGGCGCTGCTGGAGCCCGGTGACGAGGTTGTCGCCTTCGAGCCGTACTACGACTCCTACGCGGCCTGCATCGCGATGGCGGGCGGCACGCGCGTGCCGGTCACCCTGCGGCCGCACGAGGGCAGCTTCCGCCTGGACCTCGACGAGTTGCGCGCCGCCGTCACCGACCGCACCCGGCTGCTGCTGATCAACACCCCGCACAACCCCACCGGCACGGTCCTCACCCGCGAGGAGCTCACCGCCGTCGCCGAGCTGGCCGTCGAGCGGAACCTGCTCGTTGTCACCGACGAGGTGTACGAGCACCTGGTCTTCGACGAGGCCGAGCACATCCCGCTCGCGACCTTCCCGGGCATGCGGGAGCGCACGGTGACGATCGGCTCGGCCGGCAAGACCTTCTCCTTCACCGGATGGAAGGTTGGCTGGGTCACGGCGAACGGCCCACTCGTCTCCGCCGTCCGGACGGCAAAGCAGTACCTGACGTACGTCAGCGCGGGCCCGTTCCAATACGCGATCGCCGAGGCTCTGCGCCTGCCGGACTCGTACTTCGAGAGCTTCCGCGCCGACCTCCGCCGCAAGCGCGACCTGCTCGGCGACGGCCTGCGCGCGGCCGGGTTCGAGGTCTACCAGCCCCAGGGCACGTACTTCATCACGACCGACATCACGCCCTTCGGCGAGAAGGACGCCTATGCCTTCTGCCGCGGCCTCCCCGAACGCTGCGGCGTCGTCGCCATCCCCAACTCCGTGTTCTACGACGACCCGGACGCCGGCCGCAGCCAGGTCCGCTTCACGTTCTGCAAAAAGGAGAACGTTCTCCAGGAGGCCGCCGATCGCCTGCAATGTCTGGCGTCCTGAACTCACGCCCCTTCGCCGGGAGTGAGATTGGAGCAAGACCGTCCCCAGCGTGAGCGGGTCCCCACTCCCAGGCCGTTCTGCACTCGTTCGAGGGCAGACCGGCCGATCGACCTGGGCAGTACCCAGAACCCCGTAGCGTCGCGGGAGTGGAGTCCAGACGCGTAGCCCAAGGTGTGCCGCTTGAGGAGTACCAGCGACGCGTGCGGATCACCGTCGGCAGGAAGAGGCGGTAGCTACGCAGACTGGGTGCAGCGCCAACTGGCCAAGGCACCGTCATGGTCCGACGAAAAGTTCAAGGCCATCCAGGAACTGTTGGGACCGCCACCTCATCCCTCCCTCGGGCTATGGCTCGCATTGTGGTAACCGGAGCCCGGCCAGACCGACGTCCGACAAGACTTGGTGAGCCAGGTCGAAGGGCTCGTTGCGGGGACCGTGGGGTACGGAGGTGGCGGATTCGAAGCCGCGCTGTGCGGCGAGGGCTCTGGGGCCTACCAGCCCAGTGAGCCGGTAATGCCGCCAGAGCGGAACCGACCGACGGGCATCGACCACGATGAGGTCAGGCCGCCGCCAGACGACAAGCGCCCAGGCTCCCCCACCGGAGTCCGGGCCCGAGTCGGCCCAGGCCCCGACCAGGGGCGCGTCCTCGGCGGCGCCCACTGCTTCGAGTGCCACCAGCGCGGGGTTACTGAAGCGGCCGGTGACATGAAGGAGGAGTCGTCCGTGGCGGTGTACGTCGCGCCCCTTCTCGACGAGGGACCATACGGCGTCGGCGAGGGGGTCGTCCTGGACGACGTCCGACGCGACATCGAGCACGGCGGCCGGATCCACGGCCGGGCCGAAAGCTGTGTCGAGCAGCGTCGTGTACTCCGTCACGTACGCGGAATCCACTGCGGGAAGCAGGTGGCCGACTGCCTGGGAGGCTTCGTTGAAGGCGAGTGTCTCAGAGGTGATCTCGTAGCGTGGGGCGTGGCTGCGGAGCACGGCGAGGGCGACTGCGGCGAGGCTGGCGACCTGGGGCTCGATCCGCTCGGGAAGGTCGTTTCGGTTCAGTGCACGGACGGCCCGGGAGAGCAGTGGCAGCCATTCGGTGTGTGCCGGAGGCCAGGCGCCGGCCGCGACGGTCCACAGGGCCAGCCGGACGACGAGCATGCGCTCCGGAGGGCCCAGCTGGGGAGCGAGTGCGACGAGACGCTCCACCCAGCGCCGGTATCTACGGCGGACTTCCTGGTCGGCCTGCCGCAGGTCGGGCAGGGTGGCGGTGCTGCTCGCTTCGGCACCGGCTGCCTCGGGGTCGTGCTCTGCTGCCACGGCCTCCGCGTCGTCATCGTCCAGGGTGGCTTCGATGTCATCGATGAACCGCTCGTCCCAGGAGACGGGCAGCAAATCCTGAAAGGGCGTGCTGATATCGGTGGGCAGGGGGAGCCCCAGCGCGAAGCGCGTGAGCGGATGCCCGACGCGTCCGGCGCATTCGTCCAGATAGCGCTCCCAGCCGTCCTCGTCGCCGTCCAGCGGGGCCGTCGCGACCGCACCGCCAGTGCTGCTGCTCGCGGATACGCCCGCTGGGGTGGGAGTCAGTCCCGTACGGAGGGTTTCCAGGTCGCCCAGGAATCGTTCGGCGAGCCGGGGATCCAAGAACAGGTCGGGAGGCCGTGTCGTAGGGGTCTGGGACTGGGTCGGGGTCATTCGGCGCAGGGCGCGGTCAGGGTCGACGACGAACACGATGTTGCCGAAGCTCGGTACGCCGTCGCTGTCGAGTACGACCAGGCGCACCCGGCTGCCCGCATCGGCCGGAGCCGTCACCGTCAGCGTTGCCTGTCCGGGCGGGATTTCGGCGATGCGCTCCCATGCCTCCGGCGGTGCTGCGGCCTGAGACAACTCCAGGTGCGCGGTGTCGGAGAGAGGCCGGGCCACGCTGATCTCCAGGCCGTCCGGTACGCGTAGGGCACCGAGCAGCAGTGGCCCACTGCCGGCGATGGGGCGGGGGAGGGGCGGGACTGTGTGCAGCCGGGCGGCGGGCTCGTCGGTGCCGTCCGGAAGGAGGGTGGCGGTGATGGGAGCGATGATGCCGAGTTCGCAGTTGCCGCCGTCGCCCTGGGAAAGCAGCAGGGCCGCGGCGGAGAGGTTCGGGCTGCCGGTCAGGGCCCACCGCTGACCCTCGGAGACCCACTCGACGAGTTTCCCGTGGCGGTACCGCTGGTCGTTGTCGCTGATGATGCGTCCGTCGTACTCCTTCACCAGGGCCGCGACCGACGGACCGTCAAGGTCACTGAGTCCGGGCTGGTAGGCGAGGGTGAACCGGCTTGGCCGGAAGCGTTCGAGCAGTCGCCGCAGTGCCATGGAGCGCCGGTCGTAGAAGGGCGCGAACACGGCCAGTTCGTCGACGGGCCCCTGCGGAAGCTGTTCGATGATCGGCGAACGCAGGCTGCTGACGATGCGGACCTGTGGCGCCGTCGGTGTCCTGTCGTGGTGGAGCCGGTCGAGCAGCGCTGCGACCCGCCCCAGCGCCTGTGGCACACCGGCGGAGAACCTCACCTTCTCCGGGAGGCCGCGCAGCCATGCGGACAACTCCGGAACAGCGGAGGGACTCTGCTCGCCGTCCACCCGCAGAACCGTCCACAGCTCGGCGTTGGCCTGCCAGCCGGCCAGCGTGGTGTTGCCTGAGCCGAGGGCGATGGTGGCGTGCTCCGGTCCGGCGAGGACCATCAGCTTGGGGTGGAACGCGGGACCGTGGGCGTATGCCAGACCGGCGAGGTAGCTACGACCGGCCCGCCGGACGGAGCGCGGATCGTTCCGGGTCATGGAGACGTCTCCCGCCACGGTGACGCGTGCGCCGGTGGCCTGGGTGACGCCGAGGGCGACCTCCTCGAAGAAGCCGAGATCGGCGGTGAAACTGAGGAAGAGGGCTTCTTCCAGGCTCCCCCCGCCCCTGCGCTCCTCGTCGAGGATGAGGGTCAGAGGCGAGGCGAACGCGGCGGGCGGCTCCACCGGTCCCGGTGCCGGTGCGGTCTCAGTCAACGAGAGCCCTCCCGCTCCTGGTCACTGACCAGTGCTGGTCGTGGTACTGCAGTACGCCGCAGGTAGCCAGGACGGTCCCGAGCTGGTCCAGCCGAAGGCCGACGTCACCACGCCCCTCCTGGCTCGTCCGGTACAGCAGCCCGCCCCGCTCGTGCAGCCGGGTCGGTAACCACAACGTGCCGTCGGCGCGGCGGCGGGCCTTGGCCAGTGCGATCCGCTGCGACCGCGCCACCAGGTCGTGGGTGAGTCGGCGGGCGACGTCGCGCAGTTTCATGGGCCGGGCTTCGTCAAGCCGCCGCTGGAACCATTCCGGGCCGAGCTCGACACCGCGCCGGCCGAGGAACGCGTCCCGGACCCGACCGGTGAGTTCGTCCACCCGGCGGGCGCCGGCGGCGAGCACCCTTAACTCTGCAAGGGGCAAGGGGTCGTCCGCCCACCGCAGGTCGTGCTCGGCGGGCAACGGCGCTCCGGTTGTGCTCTGCGTCGCGGGAAGGGAGGACAGGAACGCGTCCACCGTCATGTCGGGCAACTGCGCGGCGAAGCGGTCGGCCACTTCCTCGATCGGCACCAGCCCGTCGACCTGCTCCACGAGCCAGGACCACAGGCGGCGCCACGCTCCGACGGAGTAGTTCCGCAGCACCACTCCGCGCCAGGCACCAGCCGCGTCGATGCCGCTGGCGACGGGATCGGTGGTCAGGAAGTCGCCGAAAGCGAACACATGGCCGATGTCGCGGGTGAAGTATCGGACGGGATGTGTGGCGACCACACGAGCCAGAAGCTGAATCGTCTGGCGTCGCGTTGCCGAGCGGGAGCCTGCCTCGGCCGGTCCACCGGGCTCGCACATGAGGTTCGCCAGCCACGCCCCGTCAGGATGCTCGCCGCCCACGCACACGCACAGCCGGTCGCCGAAGGAGGCGAGATCATCCACGTCCAGTGTGTCCTCGGCGGCCAGTTCGAGCAGCCCGCCCAGTCCGGCTCGTAGTGCCGCGGTCTCCAGCCGCGACCCGGGAACCGGCATGGCTCCCGGACCGAGGATGCCGAGTGCGACCTCGGATCCGGCGTACGGTGCCCAGAACCCCCACGGGTTGCCCACGTACCCGTTCTTGCCCGGGACCTCGGCTTCGGACATGGTGACCGTCCCGGAGTGCAGCCGCCGGGCGAGGGCATCGACCCCATGAGCACGCGGCAGCCACTCCAGAGCCTGCGGATGATGCGCGAACGACACGGCGGCCAAGGCCACTTCCGCACGGCGGAGCAGAGTCTGCGCGGCCGGGACCGTCAGATCCTCCGCCTCGGCTTCCGCCGCGATCAGCCCGTGCAGAGCGTAGTAACGCGCGTGGGGAGTCAACGTGGTCACTCCTGGCACCAGGTGATCGACCATGCGCCCCACATGCCGCTCCACCGAGAGCGGATAACGGCCTGCGGCGACATCCAGTCCGGGGCGGCTCCACCCCGGTCCGTCCACGAGCTCCGGGGATTTCCTCTCCCCACCGACGGTGACCATGCGCTCGGCCATGTCCCGCTGCCACCCCCTCAGCGCTGTTCCGCTCGGGAAACCGATCCGCCATTCTGGCGCATCTCTCGCAAGCCAATGGCACTTCGGATGTGAATCACACGGCCGGACGAAGCACCCTCGACAGCTGTCGGAATTCCTGCTCACAGTCTGATAACCATCATTATCAAAGGAATCTGCACCTGCGTCACCGGGCTCGGCGTATCGTCTTGTGGCGTCGGGCGAGAATCTGCCGCAAGCGGAGCCGAGACGCGAGACAGCCTGGCCTGATGGCCGAAGCGGCTGGTGTGACGATAGATGAGCGGGGGAGGGATGCGCACCGTGGTCACTGGTCTGCCGACCCCGGCACTCCGTTCCCCCGGACCGCTCCCCCTCCTGGTGGCGATGACCGACATCGCGACGTTCGCCCGGGTGAAGCGCCCCGTCGTGTCCACCTGGCGCCGACGTTACCCGGACTTCCCCGCCGCCGTGTCCGAGAACTCGGGACGGCCCCTGTTCGACGGCATGCAGGTGACCGAGTGGCTGATCGCCTCCGGCCTCGGCAACGCCGCCCCGCGGGAGCTCCGATCCGAGCTGGCCCTCTTCGGCATCATCGCGCTGCGAGACCGTTTCACACCGTGGCAGCTCGTCGAGACGCTCGGCAGCCTGCTGTGCCTGCGCCGACTCGACGGCCGGCCGCTGGCCGCCGACGCGAACGTCTCCCCGGCTTCCGCGTCCGACAGCCAAGCCGACGAGGCACTCTGGTCCGCACTCCTGCGCCGAGCCGAACGGATCGACGCAGAGGACGATTTCGTACTCCGCGAGCTGCGCGCCATCGACGCTACGGCGGCCCCGCTCGCCCGCCTCGCCGAGGACCTGATCGAGTCCGCCTACGACGAGCGCGGCGCGTACGAGTGGCTGCTCGCCGCCCGCTCCCGGCTCGGGCTGGACTCCCTCGCCGCCGACGCGGTCGCCCCGGAGCTGCGGAGCCTGCTCATCCAGCTCACCGACCTCCGCCTTCGCCTTGAGCAGGGCGAGTCCCTCACGCTCGCCGACCCGCACGCCCGCGCTGGCGACCTGCTCGCCGCGCTCCTCGAGGACACAGAGGACCACGACCGCGTCACCGTCCTCGCCGCCGACCCCGACGACCGTCTCACCCGCATCACCCGCCGCCGCCTCCTGCTGGCGGGCGTCGGCGAACTCGACCTCGACGTGCAGACCGGCACGGACCTGGAGGAACGCTTCGCGGACCCCGACCTCGTCGTCACCCAGCTCCCGTACCGCCCCGGCGAGGACCGCTCGGTGCTCGCCGCCCTGACGGAGCTCGAACGCGTCGCCTACCTCCTCCGCCCCGGCTGTACGGCCGTCGTCCTTGGACCGGCCGACGCGCTCGTCGACGAACTGAAGAGCACCGAGGCCGCCCAGCTCCGCTCGGCCCTTCTGCGCGAGAACATCGTCGAGTCGGTCATCTCGCTTCCCGGCGGGGTTCTGCCCTTCCGCCCCGGCTACCGTCCCGCGCTGTGGACGCTCACACGCGACCCGGTCCAGGCGGCGGAGGGCAAGGTCTTACTGGCCGACATCAGCTCGGAACAGCTCACACCGGGCATACGCATGCGGCTCGCCGAGGACGTCCTGCTCTGGCGCGCGGAAGGCTTCCGAGGACTCGACGGTCACGACCCGCGCTACGGCCGTGTGGTCCCCGTCGCCGACCTGGACCGGGCCTTCGGCGGCCCCCTGACCCCGCCCGCGCCGCCCGCCTCCGCGATCTGGTCCGACAAGATCACCGAACGTCCCGCCCTGATCGCCGAGGCCGAGGCCCGCCTGGAGCGCGCGACGGCGGACACCCGGACGTACGAGGACGAGCGGGGCCCTTACCGAGGGGCCGTGCTGCGCAGGGTCGGCCGCCTGCCGGAGCGCACCACCCTGGGCAAGCTGATCACCGCACGCAGGGTGACCCGACTCCCCGGCCACCGCATCGACGAGAAGCACCTCACCCGGGACGGCCACCACACCGTCCTGGGTCCCGAGGAGATCACCGGCGCACGGCCCGTGGGTGGGCGCCGCATCGACCGCCTGCTGCTGGCCGCGGAGTACGAACGGGCGGCGCTCACCGAGCCCGGTGACGTCGTCTACACCCTGGCGCCCCGCCTGGGCGTGTACGTCGACCACGACGGCTTCTCGGTCGTCGCGTTCCCGGCGCGCGTGCTCCGGGTCAACGCCGACGCCCGTCGCCCGCTCACGCCCAGGGTCCTCGCGGCTTTGCTCGGCGCGGCCCGTGGCACCGCCCGCAGTCCCAGCGCGGTACGCCCGGCCCGCCGTATCGAGGACTACCAGCTCCCCGATCTCGACCCGGACGAGGTGCTCCGCTTCGACACCCTGCTGGCCGAGACGGAACGCCGGGAACGCCTGCTGCGGGCCCAGGCCGACGCGCTGGCCGAGGCCCGCAGTCTGACGATCGCGGGCTTGGCGGACGGCACCCTGACCCTCGGCGAACCCCGAGCGACCAACCGCACGTAACCCATCCACCGACACCGTCTGGAAGAAGGAACGATGCCTCCCCGCAAGCGAGCCGCGGCAGCCGCCGGACAAGGCGAACTGCTCAGTGTGTCCAGCACGAAGGAGATCCAGGACATCCTGTGGAAGGCCGCGGACAAGCTCCGCGGCTCCATGGACGCCGCCCAGTACAAGGAGTTCGTGCTCGGCCTGGTCTTCCTGAAGTACGTCTCCGACGCCTTCACCGAACGCCGGGAGGAGTTGGCCGCCGACCCCGAGCTGGCCCAGATCCCGGAGCACCGGCGGGCGGCCTTCTTGGAGGAGAAGGACGAGTACACGGAGAAGAACGTCTTCTGGGTGCCCCCGACGGCCCGCTGGGACTACATCTCGGAGAACGCGGCCAGCGCGGAGGGCGGCGTCGGCAAGCTGCTCGACGAGGCCATGGACGAGGTGATGAAGGCCAACAAGACCCTCACCGGCGTCCTCCCAAAGATCTTCAACCGCGACAACGTCGACCAGAAGCGTCTGAAGGAACTCGTCGACCTGATTAGCGACGCGCGTTTCACGGGACATGGTGACCGCCCCGCGCAGGACGTCCTGGGCGAGACGTACGAGTACTTCCTGGAGAAGTTCGCCCGTGCTGAGGGCAAGCGGGCCGGTGAGTTCTACACGCCGGCGAGCGTGGTCCGCCTGATCGTCGAGGTGCTGGAGCCGTACGAGGGGCGGGTGTACGACCCGGCGTGCGGCTCGGGCGGCATGTTCGTGCAGAGCGGCAAGTTCGTCGCGAAGCGGCGAGGCAAGGACCACACGCACGACATCGCGGTCTACGGCCAGGAGGCCAATGAGCGCACGTGGCGCCTGGCCAAGATGAACCTCGCGATCCACGGCATGGACCCGAAGGGCGTCGGCGACCGCTGGGCGGACACGTTCGCGGACGACAAGTTGCCTGACTTGAAGGCCGACTTCGTGATGGCCAATCCGCCCTTCAACATGTCCGACTGGGCGAGGAAGTCGGACGACAGGCGGTGGCGGTACGGCACCCCACCCCAGTCGAACGCCAACTACGCGTGGCTCCAGCACATCGTGTCCAAGCTGGGGGACCGGGGCAGCGCGGGCGTGGTGCTGTCGAACGGCTCGATGTCGTCGAAGCAGTCGGGCGAGGGCGAGATCCGGGCGGCGCTGGTGGAGGCGGACCTGGTCTCCTGCATGATCGCGCTGCCGGGCAACCTGTTCCGTACGACGGCGATCCCGGCGTGCCTGTGGTTCCTGACGAAGGACAAGGGGCCGCAGGGGACGAAGGCGTTGGAGGACCGGCGGAGCCGGGTGCTGTTCATCGACGCGCGCGCGATGGGCACGATGGTCGACCGCACGGAGCGGATCCTCACGGAGCAGGACTTGGAGAAGATCTCCGACACGTATCACGCGTGGCGGGGCACGAAGTCGGCGAGGGACAAGGGCCTTTCATACGCGGACGTGCCGGGGTACTGCTACAGCGCGACGCTGGAGGAGATCGAGAAGCACGACTATGTGCTGACGCCCGGGCGGTATGTGGGAGCGGTGGAGACTGAGGATGACCCGGACGCTGAGCCGGTAGCCGAGCGGATTGCTCGGCTGACGAAGGAACTATTTGATCAATTGGATGAGTCAGCGCGGTTGGATGTGGTGGTTCGGGAGCAGCTGGGGAGGATCGGTGACTGAGTGGCGTTACGTGGAGTATCAGGAACTTTCGGCGCAAGAACGATCGTCCTTCTCCATGGGGCCTTTCGGCTCTAAGATCACCAAGGAGAACTATGTAGACGCCGGGGTGCCAGTCGTTCGCGGTGTCAATCTGGCGCGGGGAATCTTTGTTGATGATGATTTTGTCTTCATCACCGAAGAGAAGGCCGATGAAATCATGTCGGCCAATGTCGAGCCAGGTGACTTGATCTTCACGCATCGCGGAACTATTGGGCAAGTGTCAATGATCCCTCGAGAGCCACGATTCCGCCGATATGTGATTGGGTCAAGCCAGGTCAAGACGCGACTCGATGAATCCATTGCACTACCGGAGTTCTATTACTATTGGTTCCAGTCGAGTGAGGGGCAGCGATCTATTCTCGCCAATGCCTCGACCGTGGGAGTTCCCGGGATTGCAACGCCGCTGACGTCGATCCGGAAGTTGCACGTCCCTCTGCCGTCGCGCCGAGTCCAGGAAGGAATCGTCGCTGTACTCGGAGCGTTGGACGGCAAAATTGCGGTCAACGAGCGCATTGCCGGAACAGTTGACGATCTCGCCAACTCCATCTTCAGGCGGTACACGCAAATGGCCCAACTGGAACCCATGTCGAAGAACATGGTGCCGATCCTTGGTGGCACTCCAGACCGTAAGGTGTGCTCTTACTGGGGGGCAGGATTTCCATGGGCTTCAGCCAAGGATGTGGCTAGTGCCACATCAGGAGTCGTCGTGGACACTGCAGAGCAAATCACTAAAGAAGCTGCGACTAACACGCGCGTCAAGCCATTGCCAGAGCGGTCGGTTGTTCTGACGGCCCGCGGAACTGTTGGGGCGGTAGCTCGCATTATTCGCCCAACAGCGATTAACCAGTCCTGTTATGCTTTTAGTCCTGGGAAAATTCCTCCGGCGGTTCTTTTCCACCTGGTTCGAAGTGGTGCCGAGAACATGCTCAGCGTCGCTCATGGGACCGTCTTCTCCACCGTCAACATGAAGACCTTCGATCACGTTCAAGTTCCAATGATCGACATTGAGATGAGGGCGGTGCTCGAGGGGGAGCTTGCTCCCCTACACCGGCAAATTGAGAATCGAATCGAGGAATCCCGCTCTCTATCCACTCTCCGCGACACCCTCCTCCCCCAACTTATGTCCGGAAAGCTCCGTGTCCGTGACGCCGAGAAGATCGTGGAGGACGCCGTATGACCACCGAAAGCGGCAGCGAGCCCACGCATACCCCCGCCCATCTAGACGCCAAAATGACCGAGGCCACCTGGGAGCACCTCGCCCTGGATGAACTCGTGCAACTCGCCTGGGAGAAAAGGGCTGGCAAAGACCTCGCCCCCGGCACCGGCCACCGCCGCGACTGGGACGACCTTATCCTCCACGACGAGCTCCAGGCAGCCATCGAGAAGCTGAACCCGGAGCTCACCGCCACCGCCGTCCACGAAGCCCTCCGTATCGCCACCGACCCCACCTCCCGCGAGGCGTACCCGGAGAACAAGCAGGCCCACGAGTACCTGACCACCGGCATTCGCCTCACCTACACCGACGAGTTCGGCGCCGAGCAGACCCCCACCGTCCGCCTCGTCGACTTCACGGACCCCGGCGCGAACAGCTACCTCGCCGTCAACCAGGTCACCCTCCGCGACACCGACGGCAGCCACCGCCGCTTCGACATCCTCCTGTACGTCAACGGCCTCCCCCTCGCCGTCATCGAGCTCAAGAGCGCCTCCGACGAGAACGCCACCCTGAAGTCGGCGCATGCCCAACTGCAGACGTACGTCTCGGAGTTCCCGATCGCGTTCCGCTACAACGTGCTCTGCCTGGTCTCGGACGGCATAACCGCCAAGTACGGCACGGCATTCACGCCCTACGAGCACTTCGCGCCCTGGAATGTGGACCACGAGGGCAAGCCCGTCGACACCAACGAGCCCGGCTACGACGGCCTCGACGCGCTGAACCTCGCCCTGCACGGCCTGTTCACGCAGGAGCGGTTCCTCTCCCTCACCCGCAACTTCGTCAACTTCCCCCCGCCTAAGCCGGGCGAGCCCCTGACCGGCAAGCGCATCGCGAAACCGCACCAGTACTTCGCCGTGAACAAGGCCGTGGATGCCGTCGTCGAAGCGGCACAAACAAACGGCCAGGCCGGCGTCGTCTGGCACACGCAGGGCGCAGGAAAGTCGGAGGAGATGGTCGAGACGGCCGCGCTCGTCCTCCGCCACCCGGCGCTAAACAACCCCACCATCGTCGTCATCACCGACCGCAACGACCTCGACGATCAGCTCTACGACACCTTCCTCGACAGCGAGTCCCTGCTGGGGACGAAAGCCCACCAGATCGACACGCGGGACGACCTGCGCACCGAGCTGACGCGGCGCACCGTCGGAGGCATCGTCTTCACCACCCTCCAGAAGTTCGGCCTGAGCAAGGAGGAGAAGGACGCCGGCAAGTCGCACCCGCTCCTCTCCGAGCGCCGCAACATCCTGGTCATCGTCGACGAGGCGCACCGCTCGCACTACGACAGCCTCGACGGTTACGCCCGCCACCTGCGGGACGCCCTCCCGTACGCCACCCTGCTCGCCTTCACCGGTACGCCCATCTCGAAGGCCGAGGCCGACACCCGTGCCGTCTTCGGCGAGTACATCGACATCTACGACCTGAAGCGCGCCGTCGACGACGGAGCCACGGTCCGCGTGTTCCACGAGCCGCGTGTCATCAAGGTCGACCTGCCCAAGGACGTCGACCCGAACACGCTCGATGAGCAGGCCAACACCCTCACCGAGGGCATGGACGACGCCGAGCGCCGCCGAGCCATCCAGTACGCCACGACGATGAACACGCTCTACGGTGCCGAGGACCGCATAGCCAAGCTCGCCGACGACCTGATCGCCCACTGGGAGCAGCGCCGCGAACTGGTCAAGCCCGACATCGGCGCCCCCGGCAAGGCGATGGTCGTGTGCGCGACCCGCGAGATCTGCGTACGGGTCTTCGACGCGCTGGCGGAGCGGCGGCCAGGCTGGGTCAGTGACGAGGTCGACAAGGGTGTCATGAAGATCGTCTTCCACGGCGACCGCTCCGACCCCGAGCACCTGCGCAAGCACTCGCTGCGCAAGTCCCAGCAGAAGGTCGTCCAGAAGCGCGCCAAGGACCCCGACGACGAGCTGGAACTGCTCATCGTCCACTCGATGCTGCTCACCGGCTACGACGCGCCGCCTATCCACACCCTGTACATGGACCGCCCGATGCAGGGCGCCAACCTGATGCAGGCACTCGCCCGCGTCAACCGCCGTTTCCGCGGCAAGCAGGACGGCCTGCTCGTCGGCTACGCGCCGCTCACCGACAACCTCACCAAGGCCCTGCGCGAGTACTCGGACCAGGACCGCAAGGACCAGACCCTCGGCGCGGACATCGAACGGGCCGTCACCGAGGTCAAGAACGAGATCGCCACCATCAAGGGGCTTCTAGCCGGGAGCCGTTGGAAGGAATGGCTTGCCGACACCGGCCGCCCCGACACCCGCAAGCGTGCGCTGCGCCTGACCGCCGACTTCCTGCGCGACCCCAAGAACCCGGGGAACAAGGTCGAGCCCCCCGCCAAGCCGCTCTCCGCCCGCTTCAAGGACAGCGCCGCCCGGCTGGACCGTTTCTACCGTGTCTGCGCGATGAGCAAGGAGATCGCCGAGCGCTGCGCGGACATGGACGACTGGCGCCGTGACATCGCCTTCTTCAGCGAGGTCCGAGCCTGGATGATCAAGCTCGACGCCGCCCAGCGCGAGGCGAACGGAGAGCCGCTCAGCGCCGAGGTCCAGCGCTACCTGCAAGCCCTCGCCGCCTCGGTCGTCGACGCCGACGAGATCACCGACCTGTACGCGGAGGCCGGCATCGGCCGGCTGGACATCACCCGCCTCAACGAGGCGCAGCTGCGCAAGCTGGAGAACTCCGAGACCCCGCACCTGGTCACCGAGGCCCTGCGCCGCATGATCCAGCAGAAGATGCGCGAGGTGACCAAGCACAACGTCGTCCGCAACGAGAGCTTCACCGAGCGCCTCAACGACCTGATGAGGCGCTACATGCTCCAGCAGCTCACCAGCGCCCAGGTCATCGCCGAACTCGCCGCCCTGGCAAGGGAAGTGTCGGCGGAAGCCCGCCGCGGCGAGCGGTTCGACCCCCCGCTCAGCCACGCCGAGCTGGCCTTCTACGACGCCGTCGCCCACCGCGACATGGCCCAGGTGATGGAGGGCGGCGACGACACCCTCGCCGAGATCGCCCGTGCCCTCGTCAAGGACATCCAGAAGAACCTCTCCGTCGACTGGCTCTCCCGCGAGCCCGTCCGCGCGAAACTGCGCACTCGCATCCGCCGCGTGCTGGCGTTTTTCGACTATCCGCCGGAGGAGGAGCGCGAGGCGATCGACCTGGTCCTCAAACAGATGGAGATCGTGGCCGCACTGTGGGCGCCGGGAGCTAAGTAGCTCAGGCCGTCAAGGCGGCCAGGTGCGCTCAATACGGTCGTGCCGCACCGCATACGCCGCCGGGCCACCCTTCTCGACCGCCCGGTGGATCGCATCACGCCGAGCCACGAGCCGCTCGACCATCTCGACGCTGCGAAGCTGCTGGTTATCCAGGTAGAACAGCACTGCCTCGCGCTCTAGAACGGGCTGGATCTCCAGATCCCGGGTCTTGATCCGCCCGTCCTTCGACAGCGGGACCCAGGACCGGTCGAGACCGTAAGTGATCCACTCCTCGTCCGGAACGTCCTGCCCGTCGTCAGGAAAGACGTCCCCGATGCGGTGAACCGTCCACCCGCAGGCTCTCAGTCCTTCCGCTACACGGCGACCGAGGTTCCGGTCGAGGAAGAACTCAGGCGGCAAGGTGCACCACGGCCCGGCAGAGCGCGTCCACCTGCTCAGGCGTCATGTCGTAGTCGTACGCGATGTCCTCGACGCTCTCCCCCGCCTCCCATAGGTCGGTGATGGCCTGGACCGTGACGCGGTTGGCGGCCACCACCGGGAGCCCGTGGCCGAACCTCGGATCGATCACGACGGGTACGGAGTCCGGGTACTGCCTCAGCCGCAGGCTGGAGGGGAAGTCCTCGCCCGGCTCCCAGGTGAGGTAGCGGAGGTAGTCGGAGACCACTTCGTGGATGGGGACCTGGCCGTCGCGGGCTCTGCGGAGATCTCCCCAGCCGTGCTCGATGAAGATGTCCACGCCATCCGTGGCGATCCGCTTGGACACAAGGCCGTAGGGGGTGTCGAAGGCATCTCGTACGGCGGCGGCCGCCTCCCTGATCTCGCTCATGCGGAGCCCCAGGGAGCGCAGAGAACGCAGGACGTGCGCCTCGGCCACCGCGATGAACGGCACCGAAGGCTGCCCCTTCCGCACCGGCTCGACCTGGTGGACCAGCGGTGCTCCTGCGGCCTTGTTCTTCAGCCACGACGTGAGAGTCGACTGCGGAATCTCTAGGTAGGAGGCCGTTTCCGTGGGCGTCAGAAGCCCGTCGTTGAACCTGTCGACCATGCCCCACCTCCTCCTGGCGCCGGATTTCGCATCGTGCCACATCAAGCCTCCCACCTGCGGGTGGACCGCACACCAAGTCATCGGCTCAGCCGACCGCACTGAGTTGGTCCCCGGCCCGGCAGCCTCGGCAACGGCCTGGTTCCGCCGAGCGGAAGGCCCGGTCGCAGCCGTCGCAGTTCCGCAGGGGCGCGACCATCGGGCGCACGGCGGGTTCCGCGCTTCTGGCTGGTACCGGCAGGGGAGTCTCCTTGAGGCGGTAGGCGAGGATGCCGACCGGGCGGGTGAGGAAGTGGTCCGGCAGCCGTGCGGTGAGGTGGTCCGCGATGTGCGTGGGTAGCAGGCCCGCCGCGAGCCATCGCTTGACGGCCGGGGCCAGGCGGGCTGCTTCCCGCTCGGAGAGGACGAGCCGGGGATCGATCCGGCGCAGGCCGGCGAGTACGGCGACGGCCTTGGGGTCAGCGTCGGCGAGCAGGACCGGTGTCTCTGCCTCGGCCGGGGAGGACGACGCCCGCGCCGTTTCCGGTACGGCCGCCGACGGGGGCGGGACCGCCACGACGACGGGCTGCTTCCGGGGACGACGGGGCCGGGGAGGCTCGGGCGGGCCGTCCGGATCGGGATCGGGACCGGAGTCGGGATCGCCGCCGGGGACGTCGTAGAAGTACGTGCGGGTACGGACGTGCCCAGTGGGTGTCCGCTCGCGGCGGCGCTCCAGGTATCCGGCCTCTTCGAGCTCCCTGAGCGCCCGCGAGATCAGGATCTCGCCCTCGCTGAAGTGCTTGCACAGGGCGGGGATGGTCACGGGGGTGCCGTCTGGCAGCGAGGAGATGTACGCCGCGACGCCGACCGTGACCGCGCTGCCGCGTCGCTGGGCGAGGGCGTTGGAGATCACCGTGAAGTCGGCCGTCAGCCGGGTGCGGACGTGGATCACGCCGGAGGTCGGAGTTCCGGCGTCGGCGCGCGAGGGCGCGTTAGACTGCGGGTCAGCCATCGGGAAGTCGTTCCTTCTCGATCGGTCAGGCCCTCGATCGGGACGGCAATCCCGGCCGGGGGCCGAAGTCTGTGTGCGGTTGTCGCGGCGAACGTAACCGTCCGTATCCCGCCCCTGCAAGCCGGTCACTCGGACGAGTGACGCGAGCCGTGCGGCCGGGGAGGGTGGGTGGGCGGGTAGTTCTTTCCCCCGGTTCTTTAGGGAGGTCAGCGGCCTGCCGGGCCCTTGCCGACAGGGGGCCGGTGGGCTCATGGCATGGACGGCGACCAGAGCCCGGCGGGCTCAGCGACGGTGGTCCCCAGCCTTCAACTCACC
This sequence comes from Streptomyces sp. NPDC002144, assembly GCF_053593695.1. Classification (NCBI taxonomy): domain Bacteria; kingdom Bacillati; phylum Actinomycetota; class Actinomycetes; order Kitasatosporales; family Streptomycetaceae; genus Streptomyces; species Streptomyces sp. NPDC002144. Next base: position 252,473 of record NZ_JBSFDB010000008.1, on the reverse strand, counting down.
TATGAAAGCGTCCCAGGAGGCGGCCTCGAAGCAGAGTGCCGGACCGTGCGGGACCTTGCTGTCACGGACGGGGACGACGGCCTCCTGGAATCCGTCGGCCACTTCCACGCAGTCGCCGCCCTCCTGATTGCTGTAGCTGCTCTTGCGCCACGCGACGTCGGTCAGCTCGGGAAGGGAGATTCGAGGCACGGCGGTTCTCCTCCAGCACGGATCGGATCATGTCCATTGACATGAGCGGGGGCAGAGCTTCCGCCCGCAGTCGATCGTAGGCCAGCGAGTAGCGCCTGACTTCGTCCGGATCCTCGATGAGTTGGCCGTAGTGCGAACCCTCGGTATAGGCGATCTCCGAGCCGTCCGGCATGGCGAGAACAGTGAGCGAACCGCCCATCACATCGTGCTCGCCCTGATCGAACGACATGACCTGCACAGTGATGTGACGGGCCCTCATGGTGGTCAGCAGTCGTTCCAACTGCTCGCACATCACTGCCTGACCGCCGACCGGACGCCGGAGAACCGCCTCGTCGAGGACGACCCACAACTCGGGCCGGTCGGGCTCCCCGAGGCGCTTCTGTCGCCCCATGCGAGCAGCGACCCGCTCCTCCAACTGCTCCTCGCTATCGAGCGTCAGGCCGACGCTCAGCACCGCCCGCGCGTACGGCTCGGTCTGCAGCAAGCCCGGCACTACATGCGCCGCGTACTGCCGGATGACCACCGCCCGCTCCGAGTACTCCATGAACCTCCGCGACCAGTCCGGAAACGCCTCCCGGTACACGTACGGCCACAACTCCACGAGCAAATCATCGGCACCGAGGACCACATCCAGCGCCCGCGCCAACTCCAGTGTCGGTTTAGCCCCGGACGCCCGCTCGATCTGAGTGATACGCGTGCCCACCACATGAACCTTGTCGCCCAGTTCGGTCTGGGTCAGTCCGGCCGCGAGGCGGAGTCTGCGGACTCGCGCGCCGAACAGCGCGGCCATCGACGTACCGGGGTCAATTTCGTTGGCCAAAGCGTCACTTCCGTTCCTTACGGGTCGAAAAGTAAGGCCGCGTCACCTGTTGAGCGTAGGGCGACCGGACGACTCTTGAGTGCGGAACGTGACGACTCGCGTACGCCACGCCATATCCCCTGCCCGACAGCCAAGGACGGACCACGCCGTGCTGACAGAAACGACGAACGTACAGAGCGAACTGCCGCATCTGGTCGCACAGTTCACTTCTTCGCCCCGGGGCCCCACTGGCTCGTCAACTCGCCGTACGGCACCTGGAGGAGCAGGGGTATCCGCCGGCGTCGGACGCGTCGTGCGCGGTCGCCCTCGTGGTCGCCGAACTCGCCGCCAACGCCGTGCTCCACGGCCGGGTACCGGGACACGACTTCGGTCTCCGGGTCGCTCTCGACACGGCGGCGGGCCTGGCCCGCGTCGAGGTCGCGGACGCGGCGTCCGCGAAACGGCCCCCGGCGACGGCGCCTTCGTCGGCTCCAGAAGGTGAGTCGGGCCGAGGACTGCTTCTGGTGGAAGCCCTGGCCGTGCGCTGGGGTTCGGCACCGCGCCACCCGTTGGGCAAGACGGTGTGGGCGGAGGTGCCCATCGCCCATTCAACTACCAGGAGTTAGGCCGAAGTTGCGATAACCGGGGTTATCGCTGAGAACATGGATTGAGTAACTTCTCCGCCTCTAACGTCTGTTCCGTCACACCGGGCTCGCGCAAAACGAGAGGCTCACGGCCCTCGCCCCGCGCACTGCCCGGCCCCGGAACCGACCACGGAGGGCGGAGAGCACCATGACGGAACACCCCACACAGAGCGGGCCGAACGCATCCCACCAGCAGGTCGATCATCGTCGAGGCGCCGCCTCGACGCTCTCCCGCCTGACCGCCCGCCTCGAAAGCTCGACGCTCGCCGAGGCACCCCGCGAGCTCCTGCGCGAGGCACTGGGCGCCACCGCGACGGAGGCCTCCGGGGCCCCCGCTGCTCCGCACCCGGACCAGCGGGTGTTCCTCGACTCCATCAGCGTCAACGGCTTTCGCGGCATCGGCCGCAAGGCGCGTCTGCCGCTGACCGCGCGGCCCGGCGTCACCCTCGTCGTGGGACGCAACGGCTCGGGGAAGTCCAGCTTCGCTGAGGGCGCCGAGACGGCACTCACGGGCCGGACCGCCCGCCTCGACAAGCAGCGGGGCGAGGTGTGGCGCCGGCACTGGCGCAACCTGCACGACGGGGCCGACCCGAAGGTCGAGGTCCGCCTCGCCCTCGCCGGCGACCCCCGGCTGTCCACGCTGACGTGCACCTGGCCCGGCGACGACGTCACCGCCCCCGAGGTCGAGTTCAGACGGCCGGGCCACGGCCGTCGGCCCTTCGCCGGCATCGGGTGGGAGCGGGCCCTGAACGACTACAGCCCCTTCCTGTCGTACGCGGATCTCGACAAGATCCTCAACGGCAGGCCCAGCGAGCAGTACGACTCGGTCGCCGCCATCCTCGGACTGCGCGAACTGACCGACGCGGACGAGCGGCTCCAGGGCATCGAGAAGACGCTCGACTCCGCGCTGAAGCAGGTCGAGGCCGAACGGCCCGCACTCGTCGAGGCGTTGTCCGCACTGGACGACCCGAGGGCGGTGCGCGCGCTCGCGGTCGTCGGCAAGGCGGCCGACCCCGACTTCGCCGAGCTCGACGCCCTCGTGACCGCACTGCCCGACGCGGACGAGGGCCGCCTGAGGGAACTGCGCGCGACCGTCGCGCTGGCCGGACCGGACCTCAGCGCGGTCGGTGCGGCCGTGGACCGGCTGCGCGAGGCCGTCGCCGTACTCGACGACGTACGTGCCTCGGGCGCCGAGGACGCGCACCAGCGTGCGGAACTGCTGGCCAAGGCGCTGGAGCACAGCCGTCGGCACCAGGACGAGGGCACCTGCCCGGTGTGCGGGTCCGACCGTGCGCTCGACGAGGCGTGGGCCGAGCGGGCCGCCGGGCAGGTGGCCGGCCTGCGGCAGGAGGCCGCGACCGCGCGGGAGGCCCGCACCGGGCTGCGGGACGCGGTGGACGCCCTCCGCTACCTCGTCACCCCGGTCCCCGCGTGGCTGCCCGCCCCGCTCGTGGACCCGTGGGAGGAGTGGCAGGCGTGCCGGGCGGTCGACGACGCCGAGCGGCTCGCCGCCCGCGCCGAGACCGCCGCGCTCGTCCTCGCCGACGCCTGCGCCGCGCTGCGGGAGGAGGCGCTGCGGGAGCTGGAGAAGCTCGACGAGGAGTGGCGCTCCTGTGTCACACGCCTCGCGGCCTGGCTCGACCGGGCCCGGTCCGCGTACGCCGGCAGGCCCCGGCTGAGCCAGGTCAGGGCGGCCCGTAGGTGGCTCAAGGAGGCGCGTGCCGAGCTGCGCGAGGAGCGGCTGCGACCGTTCGAGGACCACTCGCAGCGGATCTGGGAGGAACTGCGCCAGCAGAGCAGCGTGGACCTGCGTTCCGTGCGCCTGACCGGCAGCGAGAAGGCGACCGTGCGCAAGCTGGTGATGGACGTGTCCGTCGACGGCACCGAGGCGTCGGCCCTCGGTGTGATGAGCCAGGGCGAACTGCACTCCCTCGCGCTCTCGCTCTTCCTGCCGCGCGCCGCCGCGCAGGACAGCCCCTTCGGGTTCGTCGTCATCGACGACCCGGTGCAGTCCATGGATCCCGCCAAGGTCCACGGTCTCGCGAAGGTGCTGCACGACCTCGGCGGGACCCGGCAGGTCGTGGTCTTCACCCACGACACGCGGCTCCAGCGGGCCTTCACCAACCAGGAACTCCCGGTGACCGTACTGGAGGTGGAGCGGGCGGGCCGGTCCGTGGTGACCGTGAACCGGGTGACCGATCCGGTCCGTCAGGCACTGGCCGACGCACGCGCCCTCATCCGCATGCGAAACCTCCCGCCGGTCGCGATGACCCATGTGCTGCCCAGCCTCTGCCGCGCCGTCCTGGAACGGGCCTTCTCCGAGGCCGCCTGGCTGCGGCTGCACCGGGCGGGGGTGGCCGAACACGAGGCGGAGAAGACCGTCGCGGGGGCCGTCACGCTGATGGACATCGCCGCCCTGGGGCTCTTCGGAGACCCGTCGAAGACGGCCGGTGAGGTCTACGGCGAGCTGCGCAGGCGGTGCGGCCCCAGGGCGGTGGACCTTGTCCGGCAGTGCCAGGAGGGCGCCCACCCGTCGGGCACCTCGATGCCGGATCCCCACCGGTTCGTGGACGACATCAAGGCCGTCGCCCTGACGGTACGCAAGCCCGAGGAGGGGCCGTGAACCCGACGATCCGCCAGCTGCTCGACACCGCCGACCTGCTCCTCACGGACACCGGCGAACCTGCCAGGGCCGCCGCCACGACCGGATCCACCGCACCCACCGCACCCACGGCGAGTCGGTGCCGAGGCGCCGCCTTCGCCCTCCGCGTCGCGCTGGAGAGCGCGGTCGCCGATCAGCTCACCGCCCACCGGGCGCCGCGGGCCATCCGAGAGGGCACCCAGCGGGCCGCGTTCCTCTGGCTCCGCGGTTGCGTCGACGGAGGAACGGCCCGGCGGGTGAGAGCCGTGTGGAGCCAGCTCTGCCTGGGGTGCCACTACCACCAGTACGAGATCGGTCCGACGCAGGACCAGATCCTCGCGTGGCGTACCGAAGTCACGGCGCTCGTCGCCCTGTTGGCCCACTGATGAGAACGACGCCCCGAGGACGGTTGTCACCACCGTCCGCACTGAGCGGAACGAGGAGCAGCACGATGACGGCTCGTACATCCAAGCGAACCCTGTACCGGCTCAGGGGCGTCCCTCCCACAGCCGGCGCGATGTTCGACGCCCTGGACGCGGACCAGTTGGAGAGGGTTCACGCGGATTTCGACGTACCCGAGAACCTCGGCGTACCGGCGGTCCTGGTCACCGGAAGTTTCGAGCAGCCCGTCGCGAGCTGGTGCGACGAGATCTTCCGGACGACTGGTATCGAGGTGTCACGTCCGGTGAACCGCTCGGCGGGTCTGCTGATGCTGGCCGTCGATGGCGAGGTGTATGCCATCGGCTACGACCAGGGCTTCCGTCTGGTGCCAGACCGCCTGAAGGACCATCGCTTCGGGCTGAGCTTCGCGTCCCGCAGGGTGGACCCCGCGAAGATCCGGGACTTGGTGTCGCACACCCCGGGGGGAGGACGCACCGACATCACTCTGATCCCGAGCGGGGCCTCGGTGTGGAGCCTGGGCATCGTCGAGCACGCGCAGATCGTGCGCCGCCTCGGCGGCCACCTGGACGACATCCCGCTCACCATCTCCCGGGACAACCCGGCGAAGCTTTCCAGCGCCGAGGGAGGTGCGGGTCTGCGACTGCGCCTCGGCGTGGAGGGTACCGACCTCATCGCCGACATCCGTGCCATCGCCCGTGTGCTGCGTGAGGAGCGGCCAAGCCCGGAGCTGGAGTTCGTCGAACACGTCGTACCCGTTGACGATCCCGGTCAGCTCACCCGGTTGGAGTCGGTCCTCGACGATCTCCTCGGCCAGGAGCCGGACGGGAGGATCCGTGCCGCCGTCCCCGCCGACCACTGGGACGACTACACCGGAGCCCAGGCCTTCAGGGCCAGAATCAACAGCAGCGCCTGGGGCCGGTCGACCGATGACTTCGACCTCGAGTACGTCCTCTGCCGTGCCCGCGTCCAGCGTGCGGGCACTCGCGTAGCCGCACTCCGCGACGGAACCGTCACCCTCTACCGGCACAGCCGCGGCGACCGGACCGACGAGATCTGGACGTCCAGCGCACTCCGCTGGATCGAGGCGGAAGTGTTCCTCGACTCCCACCGGTTCTTCCTGATGGACGACCACTGGTACGAGATCGACCAGGAGTATCTGAGGACGACCCGCCTCCACGTCGAGCGGCTGATCTCCGATTCCCCCTCCGTGGACCTGCCCCCGTGGGTCCTCGGAGACAAGGAGCGCGCCTACAACGAGTCGGTGCCGGACCAGCGGCCCGGCTACGTCAGCTTCGACCGCGACAACGTACAGACGACGTTGCACCGGGGGAACGGCGTGGAGATCTGCGACCTGCTGAGCCCGGACAACGTCCTCGTCATGGTGAAGCGTGCCAAGGGTTCCGACGCACTGAGCCATCTCTTCAGTCAGGCACTCGTCGCCGTACAGACTCTGCGGAACTCCCCGGAAGGCAGGGAACGGTTCGCGGAGAAGGTCGCCGCGGCCCGGCAGGGGCACGGTCTGCCGGAGGACTTCCGGCCTTCGAAGGTCGTCTTCGCGATCCTCTTGAAGGACGGCACCGATCTCACCGCCGACACTCTGTTCCCGTTCTCGCAGGTCACCCTGGTACAGACGGCCAGGACGCTCGAAGCGTGGGGTGTTCAGGTCGAGGTCGTCGGCATCCCCGCCACCACTCCGCCGGATTCCGCCTCGACTGGGACTCGACGGTTGGTGGCGTAGTTCCGAACGCTGTCTTCTACGACCATCGCGAGGAGGGCGCCCCCTTCGTGCGGTTCGCCTTCTGCAAGCAGACCCCGGTGCTGGAGGAGGCGGCCCGGCGGCTGAAGGCGCTGGCCTGACGCGTCACGTCGCCACGCCGAACGCCACGAAAACGTACTCACCCGGCGGCACACCACTCGCGTCTGACCGTTTTACCCGTCAATGTGCCGTTGTGACCCACGCCAGCACCCTCATCCCCTCCTCGCGCACGAAGCCGAATCCGGGCACGAAGGACCGCGCCCGGGTGTCCCTGACGGTCGCGATGGGCGGCGCCGTCGGGCTCTTCCTCACCGCCCGGCTGTTCGGCGTCGCCGTGCTCGCCCTGGCCTCCTGGCGGACCGGCCGCAACCCGCTCGCGCTGCTCGGCCGGTCCTGGGACTCCCTGTGGTACCTGGGCATCGCCGCGCACGGCTACGTCCGCACCGAGCGCACCCACCTCGGGGTGGTCAGCGACATGGCGTTCTTCCCGCTCTACCCGGCACTGGTACGGGTGGTGACGGCCCTGAGCCCGCTCAGCGGCGGCGCGGCGGGCCTGGTGGTCTCGTGGACGGCGGCCGCGGTGGCCGCCTGCGGGATCTACGCGGTCGGCGCCCGCCTGCACGGACGCGCCGTCGGCACCGCCCTGGTCCTGCTGTGGGGCCTGCTGCCGCACTCGGTGGTGCTGTCCATGGCGTACACCGAGCCGGTCCTGACCGCCTTCGCCGCCTGGACGCTGTACGCCCTGCTCACCGGCCGCTGGCTGTGGGCGGGGGCGCTGGCCGCGCTGGCGGGGCTGTCCCGGCCCAACGCCTTCGCGCTGTCCGCGACGGTGGTGGCCGCGGCGCTGTGGGAGACGGGGCGGTGCGTTCGGGAGCGCCGAAGAGTTACCCACAGGCTGTGGACGGCGGCCGCGATCGCACCGACGGGCTGGGTGGCGTACGTGCTGTGGGTCGGCCGCCACGAGGGAAGCGTGCTGCGCGGCTACTTCGACCTGCAGCGCCGCTGGGGGTCCCGCTTCGACTTCGGCGAGGGCGCGTGGCAGTTCGTCCGCCATCTGCTGCTGCAGGGGGACCGGCTGGTCTTCCCGATGTCCCTGGTGATCGTCGCGGCGGGCGGGGTCCTGTACGCCCTCCTCCTCGCCGACCGCGCCCCGCTCCCGCTCCTTGTCTACACCGGTGCGCTGCTGCTGGTCGTGCTCGGCGGCTCGGGCTTCTTCGAGTGCAAGCCGCGCTTCCTGATCCCGGCCTTCCCGCTGCTCATCCCGCTGGCCCGGGCCCTGGTGCGGACGGCGAGAGCCCGGCCCTGGCACGCGACCGTGGTGGTCGGCGCCCTGGCCGGGCTCTCGTACTGCTACGGGGCGTATCTGCTGGTGCTCGCAAACATGCCGCTGTAGAGGCGGACGGGGGCTACTCCTCGTCGTCCCCGGGCTCGTCCGCCTCATTGATCTCCTGCTCGATGCCCAGCTGCTCCACGAGCCACTTGTCGAACTCGATGGCGGCCCGCACCCAGCTGACCGTCGAGGAGACGAAGTGCTCCAGGCTGACGCCGGTGCCGATCAGCATCTGCGCCTCACCGATCAGACGGACCGTGCCGTCGTCGTGGGTGTGGCTGTAGACCTTGGGCCACAGCGTCCGCCGGTTCCAGTCGTCGATGGACTCCAGCAGCTGCGGCTTCTCGTCGATCTTGTGGGGGCGGTCGTAGAACGTCCGCACCGAGAAGACCTGCTGGTCCGCCTCGCCGCGGAACATGAAGTACGTACGGAACTGCTCCCACGGCGCCGCGAGGTCGCCTTCGTCGTCGACGACGTACTTGAGCTCCATCTGGTCGAGGAGCTGCTTCACGAGGTCCTGATCCGGGATGACGGGGCCCGCCGGTCCTTGGGGCTGCGGCTCGGGCTGGCCCCCGAAGTTCGGAATCGAGGACGGGTCGATGGTCATACTTGGAGACTCCTGGCGGTCGTCTGGCTCGTCCGGCCATAGCTGAGACCAGACGTCTGACTCCACCCTCTCTCGCTTGCCCCACGACCGGCAACCTCCGCCGGAAAGGCGCCCCGGCCACCTTCCTGATCAGCCACGTCGGCACGCCTGCTCCGGTCGGCCGAGCGCGCGAGGCGAGGCGCGCGCCCGTCGATGCCGTCGCGCTCCGGCGTGCGCCACGGCCGCCGTGGCGCACGCCGTGGTTGAACAGTTGAGCTGTGGAGCCCTCGGAGGGATGGAAACCCCACGAACTTGGGTAAAAACGCTGTGGTGGCACCACAGTTCATGATTCCCTCTAAATCACCAATGCGGCCCCTCGGAAGTCCTGCGGACACCCCCTGACCTCCCGACTGGGCTGACCGGGCCGATCCCCCCACAGTCGCCCGGGTGTGCCGGACCCCCACACCACCCTTTCTTTGCGTGCCAGCGGAGCCGATCCATGCTCACGACCCTGAACACCTCCTACACCGACACGCGCGCGGCCGACCTCGCCTGGGCCCTGGGGCGCGAACCGCTTCCCGCCCTGGCCACGCTCGACCTCGAACTGACAGGGGCAAAACTGCAGTTGAGACTTCTCGGCGCCTCCCACCAGGTGCTCCTCGAGGAGCGGCGCGGCAGTTGCTCGGAGACGGTGGCGTGCATCCCGGGCAGCAGCACACCCCTTCCGCTCGGCATCGCCAAGCGCGTCGGCGACTGGGAGTACGAGTTCGCCGCGCGCGTCGAGGTGCTCTCGCCGGGCTCCTTCGCGGGCCGCGCCCAGGAACTGCTGGCGCTGGTCTCCGAGCACCCGCACGGCCTGGCCGGCGTCTTCCCGGGCAGCCCGCACGCCTTCACAGCGATGCTGGCCCAGCATCAGGACGGCCAGGTCCACTGGCGCACCTGGCACGCGTACCCGCAGGACAGACAGCTGGTGGCGACGCGGACCCGGGTCGGCGTCCGGGTTCCGGTGCCGGCCGCCGGGCTCGGCTCCTCCGGGACCTGATTCAAACCAGGACCGGGGCCCGATTCAAACCAGGAAGGGACCAACCGACCACCAGTTCCACACGTGTGGGTGACGAAGGGTGATGTCGGTGTGACGTAACGTCGCTGTCGTGATCGAACCGCAGGCGCCCGCACCACCCGGCCCGCCACCCCCCTGGGCGGGCCGGGCGCGGCTGCCGGTGCGGCCGGCCACCGGGCGGTTCCTCGTCCTCGTGTGCGTGTTCGTCTGCGCTGCCTGCGGACTGGTGTACGAGCTCGAACTGGTCGCCCTGGCCTCGTACTTGATCGGCGATTCGGTCACCCAGGCGTCCGTCGTGCTGTCGGTCATGGTGTTCGCGATGGGCATCGGCTCGCTCGTCGCGAAGCGGCTGCGCCGGCTGGCCGCGGCCGGCTTCGGCGCGATCGAGGCGGTCCTCGCCCTGACCGGCGGCTGCAGTGCCATGGCGCTGTACGCCGTCTTCGCCTGGACCGGCGACTGGGGCGGGCTGTGGGCGAGCGGGCCGCGCTGGCTGCTGGTGGCCTTCTCGCTGGCCATCGGTCTGCTGATCGGCGCCGAGGTGCCGCTGCTGATGGAGCTGATCCAGCGGGTGCGCCGGCAGGACGCGGGCGGTGCGGTGGCCGACCTGTTCGCGGCGGACTACGTGGGCGCGCTGGTCGGCGGGCTGGCCTTCCCGTTCCTTCTGCTGCCCCTGCTGGGCCAGTTGACCGGTACCCTGCTCACCGGCGCCGTCAACGCCGTCGCGGGCGCCACCCTCGTCCTCGGCCTGTTCCGCCGCGACCTCACCCGCCGCGCCCGCTGGACACTGCTGGCCGCCAACCTCGCCGTCCTGGCCCTGCTCGCCTCGGCCGCCGTCCTGGTCGACGACTTCGAACGGGCGGCACGGCACGCGGTGTACGGCCAGGACGTACGCGTGGCACTGCAGACCGGAGTCCAGGAGGTCGTCCTCACCGGCGGCACCCACGGCCGGCCCCTGGACCTGTTCCTCGACGGCCGGCTGCGCGTCAGCGGACGCGACGAACAGCGCTACCACGAGGCGCTGGTCCACCCGGCGATGAACGGCCCGCACGCGCGCGTGCTCGTCCTCGGCGGCGGTGACGGGCTGGCCGTCCGCGAGGTGCTGCGCCATCCCGGCGTACGGCGGGTGGACGTCGTCGAACTGGACGCGGGCGTCGTACGGCTGGCCCGCCGGGACCCGGCGCTGTCCCGCCTCAACGGGCACGCCTACGACGACCCACGCGTGCGCGTGGCCACCGCGGACGCCTTCCACTGGCTGCGCACGGCGCCCACGGCGGCGTACGACGTGGTGATCTCGGACCTGCCGGACTCGGGCATCACGGCGAGCACCAAGCTGTACTCCGAGGAGTTCTACGGGCTCGCCCGCCGGGCACTGGCGCCGGGCGGGCGGCTGGTGGTGCACGCGGGGCCGTTCGCCGGCCGGCCGCGGGTGTTCTGGACGGTCGGGGCGACCCTGCGCGCCGCCGGTCTGCACCCCGTCGCCTACCGGGTGGGCGGCCGCGACGCCGGCTTCGCCGCGGGCCCCGACCGTACGGCGATCGGCTCCCGCGCGCGGGGCGACTGGGGCTTCTTCCTGGCCGCCGCCGAGGCCACCCCGCGCCTGGCCCTCGACCCGCGCGCCCCGCACCCGCGAACCCTCACCCCGGCGTCCCTCGCGGCCGACGTCCGCACCGCCGCCCGCGCCCGCGTCACCGGCCTGCCGCCCTCGACCCTGGTGCACCCGCGGTACGCCGACTGACGTACGCGATCGCCGCCCTGCCGCGCGGGAACGGCGGTCCGCCGACCTCCCCCCGAGGTGACGGACCGCCGTACTCCCCCGCTTCCCCCGTCGCGGCCTGCACCGAAAAGCTACGGGCGCCCCACCCCGCCCCGAATCCCCCACTGGTTGGAAAGGGGCCCCAACCCGCGCGGCAACCGCGCGGTTCCTGCAACTTCCGCGGTACCGCGGAAGGTTGACGCCCCGCCTTGCGTACCGGCGTTACGCTGCGGCGATGCGGATCCACCCCCTCGTGGTCGACGGCCTGATCACCGCGGCGCAGACGACGGTGGCCGTCCTGCTCGGCCGGGAGTCGGCCGCCCAGGGGTGGCCCGCACTCGACCCGCTCGGCTGGAGCCTGGTCGCCCTGTGCAACCTGCCCACCGTGCTGCGCGCCCGCGCCCCGGTGGCCGTCTGCGTCTTCGTCGACGCCTGCGCGATCGCCTACGTCTCGCTCGGCCACTGGCCGGTGGTCAACTCCTTCGGCCCGATGCTCGCCTTCTACACGGTGGCGTCCCTGCGCCCGCTGCGCACGACCGCCGTCTGCGCCGCGCTGATGGCGGGCGTGTGGATCTACGCGGGGCTGGTGACCCAGGGCAGTTCGATGGCGTCCGTGGCCGCGCAGTCCGTCGCGTACCCGGTGGTGCTGTGGTGGTTCGGGCACACCGCCCGCCGGACGGCCGACCTGACCCGGCAGTTGAGGGCCGAGCAGGCCGACCGGGCGCGCCGCGAGGTCGCAGAGGAACGCGTGCGGATCGCCCGCGAGCTGCACGACGTGGTCGCCCACCACATGGCGGTCATCAACGTCCAGGCGGGCCTCGCCCGTTTCGTCTTCACCTCCGACACCCGCACCGCCCGCGAGGCGCTGGACACCATCGCCGGCACCAGCGGCGAGGCACTCGCCGAACTCCGCCGCATGCTCGGCCTGTTGCGGGCCGACGGAGTCTCCGGCGCCGACAGCGGCCCGGCCCCCGGACTCGCTCAACTGGCCGAAATGGTCGAGCGGGTACGCGCCGGCGGCGTCCCCGTCGACCTCCGCGTCACCGGCGAACCGCGCCCCCTGCCGCCCGGCGTCCAGCTCTGCCTCTACCGCGTGGTCCAGGAAGCCCTGACCAACGTGGTCAAACACGCCCCCGGCGCCCATGCCACCGTCGAACTCGCCTACCGCGCGGGCGAGATGGCGGTGTCCGTCGTGAACGAGGGGGAGGGGGTGATTCCGGACAGAAAGCAGGAACGCGGCGGCCACGGCTTGATCGGGATGCGGGAGCGGGCCAAGCTCTACGGCGGGACGATCGTCGTCGGCCCGCGCAGCGAGGGGGGATTCGGCGTGCATCTGACCCTGCCGACAGCGCCGGCCGCACGCCGTGAGGACGCCGTCGAGGAATGACCGACACCGGCAACGCCCCAGCGGCGATCAGGGTGCTGGTCGTCGACGACCAGTTCCTCGTCCGCGGCGGACTCGTCGCGCTGCTGCGCGCCGCCCCCGGCATGGAGGTCGTCGGCGAGGCGGCGGACGGCGCGGAGGCCGTGCGGCTGGCCGCCAAGACCCACCCGGACGTCGTCCTGATGGACATCCGCATGCCGGGCATGACCGGCATCGAGGCGACGGAACGCATCCTCGCTGCCGCGACCGGCCCCCCGCCCCGCGTCCTCGTCCTGACCACCTTCGACCTCGACGAGTACGTGTACGGCGCCCTGCGCGCCGGTGCCTCCGGGTTCCTCCTGAAGGACGCGGGCCCCGAGCGCCTGCTGGCCGCGGTGACGGCCGTCCACGGCGGCGACGCGCTGTTCGCGCCCGTGGTGACCCGGCGCCTGGTGGAGGCGTTCACCCGCGCCGCCGACCTCCCCGAACCACCGCCGGGTCTCGCGGCCCTGACCGGCCGTGAACGGGAGGTGCTGAAGCTGGTCGCGCGCGGCCTGACCAACGCGGAGGCGGCGGACCGCCTGTTCATCAGTGAGGCCACGGTGAAGACCCATCTGAACCGCACGATGAGCAAACTGGGCCTGGCCAGCCGGGCGCAGTTGGTCGTGATCGCGTACGAGACGGGGCTGGTGACGCCGGGGGGTTGAACCGGCCGCGTCACTTTCGGCCAACGGGGGTGCAGCCCGCGAACCCGTGGGTAGGCTCGGCGGCTATGGAGCATGACGTGTTCGTTCCGGTTCCGTCCCTGCGGCTGAGGGAGGCGCTCGCCGATCCCGCGAGGGTGGCCCGGGCGGTTCCCGGGCTCCAGCAGGACGCCGGGGCCGGACCCGTCTCCGGGCGGCTGAAAGTGCGCGTCGGCAGCCACTCGGTCACCTACCGGGGAACGCTCAGGGTCACGGCCCGGGACGACGGGTCGTACGCCGTCGAGGGCGACGCCACCGAGACGCGCGGCACCGGCTCGGTGAAGCTGGCGCTCACCCTCCGGGTGACGGAGGCGGAGGGCGGTTCCACGCTGGCCTTCGAGGGGACGGCGTCCGCGGACGGGCGGGTGACGGAACTGCCCGCCGACGCGGTGGGCTCCGCGGTGACCCGGCTGCTGAACCGTTTCGCGGAGAACCTGGCGGCGACGGAGGAGTCCGCGGAGTCCGGGCAGCCCGAGCCGCCGGCCACGCGGAAGCCGCAGGCCGCGGTCACCGACGACCACGAGACCACGCCGGACGCGGACGACGAGCCGGCGCCCGGCCCGGCGTCCGTCTTCGACACCGAGGTACCGCCGCCGTCACTCGATCCGGTGGCCGAGGACGCCGACACGGAAGAGGCGGAGGACGCCGAGGACGCCGAGGACGAGGCGGCGGGAGTACCGGGGGGCTTCGCCGAACCTCCCGCCGAGGCGGCCCACGCCCGGCGCACGATGATCGGCCGCAGCGCCGAGGAGGTCGACCACGCCCCGCCGCGCGGCCGCTACGCCCCCGTGCCCGCCCCGCAGACGGTCTCCCCGGGATCCCCGCTGCGCTGGGCGGCCCCCGCGGCGGCCGTGGTGCTGGCCTCGGCGATCGTGGTGGGACGGGTGCTGCGCCGGCGCCGGTGACGTGCGCACCGCGCCCTGGTCCACCGCCGCCCCCTTGATCACCCCAGTAGGGTCGTCCCGTGAGCGACGAAGACATCACGCTGACCGCGGGCGACGCGGAGGTGACCGTGCGGCCGGGCAACGGCGGACGGATCGGTGGGCTGCGGATCGGCGGGGTCGAACTGCTGCGCCAGGGCGAGCGGTTCGGCTGCTTCCCGATGGTCCCCTGGTGCGGGCGGATCCGGGACGGACGGTTCCGGGACGGCGCCACCGTGCACCAGATGCCGCTCAACTCCCCGCCGCACGCCATCCACGGCACCGTCCGCGACGGCGCCTGGCGCCCCGCGCGCGTACAGACCGACGAGGCGGTGATCACGTACGACCTGGTCGAGCCCTGGCCCTATCCCGGGCGGGTCACCCAGCAGATCGCGCTGACGCCCGACTCGCTGACGCTGACGATGGCCGTGGAGACGTACGACTCCTCCTTCCCGGCCCAGATCGGCTGGCACCCCTGGTTCAACCGGAACCTGGGCGGCGAGGACGTCCGCGTCGACTTCACGCCCGCCTGGCAGGAGGAGCGCGGGGCGGACCACCTCCCCACCGGCAACCGGATCGAGCCGCGGCCCGGCCCCTGGGACGACTGCTTCGGCATGCCCGGCGGTGTCGACGTCACGCTCACCTGGCCCGGGCAGCTGGAACTGAAGGTGGCCAGCCGCGAGGAGTGGGTCGTGGTGTACGACGAGCAGGAGGCCGCCGTCTGCGTGGAGCCGCAGACCGGGCCGCCCGACGGACTGAACACGCTGCCCCGGCTGGTCACGCCCCTGGAGCCGCTGGAAGCCGCGACCACCTGGACCTGGCGCCGCCTCTGACGGCACCTGACGCCGCCTTTAAGCTGACTGGCATGACGACGGACGTACGTGGCGCGCTGCTGCAGCAGATCAAGGACAAGGCCGTGGTGCACGGCAAGGTGACCCTCTCCTCGGGTCTGGAGGCCGACTACTACGTAGACCTGCGCCGCATCACGCTCGACGGGGAGGCCGCTCCGCTGGTCGGCCAGGTGCTCCTGGACCTGACCGCCGACCTGGAGTTCGACGCGGTGGGCGGGCTCACCATGGGCGCCGACCCGGTCGCGGCCTCGATGCTGCACGCGGCCGCCGCGCGCGGGAAGCGTCTGGACGCCTTCGTCGTCCGCAAGGCGGCCAAGGCGCACGGGCTGCAGCGGCGCGTCGAGGGCCCGGAGATCAAGGGCCGGCGGGTGCTCGTCGTCGAGGACACCTCCACCACCGGCGGCTCCCCGCTGACCGCCGTCGAGGCGGTGCGCGAGGCCGGCGCCGAGGTCGTCGCGGTCGCGACGATCGTGGACCGGGCGACCGGCGCCGCGGAGAAGATCCAGGAGGGCGCGGGGGTGCCGTATCTCTTCGCCTACTCGAAGGACGACCTGGGTCTGGACTAGTTATCCACAAGGTGGACAGGGCGGGCAAAGCATCCGGCCGAGTCTGGAAAGATGTGGGCCGACGATGACGTCACCCCCAAGGTCTAGGTCAGGGCCGTAGTACGCAGATCGCCAACCCGCACATACCAAGGAGCGGACAGATGCCCATCGCAACTCCCGAGGTCTACAACGAGATGCTGGACCGGGCGAAGGCTGGCAAGTTCGCCTATCCGGCCATCAACGTGACCTCGACCCAGACCCTGCACGCGGCCCTGCGCGGTTTCGCGGAGGCGGAGAGCGACGGCATCGTCCAGATCTCGACGGGCGGCGCCGAGTTCCTGGGCGGCCAGTACGCCAAGGAGATGGTGACCGGTTCGGTCGCGCTCGCCGAGTTCGCGCACATCGTCGCCGAGAAGTACCCGGTCAACGTGGCGCTGCACACCGACCACTGCCCGAAGGACAAGCTCGACGGGTACGTACGCCCGCTGCTGGCGATCTCCGAGAAGCGGGTCGAGGCCGGTCTCACCCCGCTCTTCCAGTCGCACATGTGGGACGGCTCCGCCGAGACGCTCGCGGACAACCTCTCCATCGCGCAGGAGCTCCTGGAGCAGGCCCGCCGGGCCAACATCATCCTCGAGGTGGAGATCACCCCGACCGGTGGCGAGGAGGACGGTGTCTCGCACGAGATCAACGACTCCCTGTACACCACGGTCGAGGACGCGATCCGCACGGCCGAGGCCCTGGGCCTGGGCGAGAAGGGCCGCTACCTGCTCGCCGCCTCCTTCGGCAACGTCCACGGCGTGTACAAGCCGGGCAACGTCGTCCTGCGTCCGGAGCTGCTGAAGGAGCTGAGCGACGGCGTCGCCGCCAAGTTCGGCAAGCAGTCCCCGTTCGACTTCGTCTTCCACGGCGGCTCCGGCTCCACCGAGCAGGAGATCCGCACCGCCCTGGAAAACGGCGTCGTCAAGATGAACATCGACACCGACACCCAGTACGCCTTCACGCGTCCGGTCGCCGACCACATGTTCAAGAACTACGACGGCGTCCTGAAGGTCGACGGCGAGGTCGGCTCCAAGAAGACCTACGACCCGCGCACCTGGGGCAAGCTGGCCGAGGCGAGCATGGCCGCGCGCGTCGTGGAGGCCACGCAGAACCTGCGCTCGGCGGGCAACAAGATCAAGTAAGCGGCGGCGGTCAGCAGCTTCACACGGAGCCCGGTGCCTGTCGGAAGGCGCCGGGCTCGCTGTATACCTGGGGCATGCCCGACGTCCGGCTGGCCTCACCCCAGGGCAGATGGATCCTGCTCACCACCGTCCTCGGCTCCAGCATGGCGATGCTGGACTCGACCGTCGTCAACGTCGCCCTCCCGCGCATCGGCCGTGATCTCGGCGCCGATCTCGCCGCGCTGCAGTGGACCGTCAACGCGTACATGCTCACGCTGGCCGGGCTGATCCTGCTCGGCGGCAGCCTCGGCGACCGCTACGGCCGCCGCAAGATCTTCGTGCTCGGTGTCGTCTGGTTCGCCGCCGCGTCCCTGCTGTGCGGGCTCGCGCCGAACGCCGGGGTGCTCATCGCCGCCCGTGCCCTCCAGGGGGTCGGCGGGGCGCTGCTCACGCCCGGTTCCCTCGCGCTGATCCAGGCGTCCTTCCACCCCGACGACCGGGGGCGGGCCGTGGGCCTGTGGTCCGGGTTCGGGGGCATCGGCGCGGCCGTCGGGCCGTTCCTGGGCGGCTGGCTGGTGGCCGGGCCCGGCTGGCGCTGGGTGTTCCTGCTCAACGTCCCGCTGGCCCTGCTGTGCGCGCCCATCGCCGTACGGCACGTGCCCGACTCCGCGGACGGCCGTGCGCACGGCCGTTTCGACATCCTGGGCGCCTTCCTCGGAGCGCTCTCGCTCGCCCTCGTCACCTACGCCCTGATCGAGGCCCGGCAGGGCTCCCTGATCGTCGCCGTCACGGCGGTCGCCGGTGTCCTCGCGGGCGTCGCCTTCGTGTACGTCGAGAAGCGGCGCCCGGACCCGATGATGCCGCTGGACATCTTCGCCTCCCGCCAGTTCACGGCCGTCAACCTGGTCACGCTGTGCGTGTACGCGGCCTTCGGCGGCTATTTCTTCCTCACCGCCCTCCAGCTCCAGGTCGCCCTCGGCTGGTCGCCGCTCGCCGCGGGTACGGCCCTGCTGCCGACGACGGCCATGATGCTGCTGTTCTCGGCCCGCTCCGGCGCCCTGGCCGACCGGATCGGACCGCGCATCCCGCTCACCGTCGGCCCGCTGCTGTGCGCGACCGGCATGCTGCTGATGCTGCGGGTCGGCCCGGGCTCCTCCTACGTGGCCGACGTCCTGCCCGCCCTGCTGGTGCAGGGCACCGGCATGGTCGCCCTGGTCGCGCCGCTGACCGCGACCGTCCTGGCCTCGGTGGACACCGCGCGGGCGGGGCTGGCCAGCGGCATCAACAACGCGGCGGCCCGCGCGGCGGGTCTGATCGCGGTGGCCGCGCTGCCGCTGCTCGCCGGGATGGGCCCCGAGGCCTACCGCTCCCCGGACGCCTTCAACACCGCCTTCCACCGCGCGATGCTCCTGTGCGCCGGCGTACTGGTCGTGGCCTCGGCAGTGGCCTTCACGACCGTACGCCCCCTCCCCCCCGACTGCCGCCGCCCGGAATGCCGCACCCACGGGGGCGTGGCGGCTCCACCACTGGAGGGGGGTCGCGCAGCCAAGCGCATCTCCTGAGCCGGGCTGGTGAGTCGGTACGTGGGCGGGGCCGTGCTCTGGCTGAGGGGGATGGAGGAGACTGGGTGCCATGGCCATTCACGAGAACCTTCTCGGGGGACCGCCCCCGACTCACCTTCCCGACGACCCCGCGCCGCGTGAGCTGCTGGCGAACGGGACGCCGCCCGCGGACGTGGCGGCGAAGTACCCGACGTCCTCGCTGGCCTGGGCCCAGCTGGCCGACGAGGCGTTCGAGCGGGGCAGTGTCGTGGAGTCGTACGCCTACGCCCGTACCGGCTACCACCGCGGCCTGGACGCCCTGCGGCGCAGCGGCTGGAAGGGGCACGGCCCGGTGCCGTGGGAGCACGAGCCGAACCGCGGCTTCCTGCGCGCCCTGCACGCCCTCGCCCGCGCGGCCGGCGCGATCGGCGAGCAGGAGGAGTACGAGCGCTGCACCCAGTTCCTGAAGGACTCCTCCCCGACGGCGGCCCAGACCCTCGGGTGACCCGTCCCTCCCAGGCCCGCCCGTCCGGTGTGACGAGGCGGGCCTTGCGATGCCGGGGGGCATTGAAAAGAATGCGGGTGGGGACCGGGGCCCCCGTGTCGGTAACGGCAGGGGCGGACCGCTACCCGGAGAACATCACAGGAGACCGCGATGTCCCACGAGGCTCACGAGACCCAGGAGCCAGAGACCCCGCATCTCGACTTCGCCGGCACGACGCCGTACGAGGACTACGTCAAGGCGGACGTGCTCACCCATCTCCAGCACACCCTCTCCGACGACCCCGGAGAGATGGTCTTCCTGGTCACGACCCAGGTCATGGAGCTGTGGTTCACCGTCATCGTCCATGAATGGGAGACGGCGGCGCGCGCCCTGCGTTCGGACGACGTGCCGACCGCGATCGCCGCGCTGAAGCGTTCCGTGCGGGAACTGGAGGCGCTGAACGCCTCCTGGAAGCCGCTCGGCCAGCTCACCCCCGCCCAGTTCAACTCCTACCGTTCCGCCCTCGGCGAGGGCTCCGGGTTCCAGTCGGCGATGTACCGCCGCATGGAGTTCCTGCTCGGCGATAAGTCCGCGTCCATGCTGGTCCCGCACCGTGGCGCGCCCCGAGTCCACGCGGAACTGGAGAAGGCGCTGCATGAGCCGAGCCTGTACGACGAGGTGCTGCGGCTGCTCGCCCGGCGCGGGCACGCGATCCCCGAGGCGGTGCTGCGGCGCGACGTCTCGCGGCGCTACGAGCCCTCGGAGGAGGTCGAGGCGGTCTGGACCGCGCTCTACGCGGGCGACGAGAGCGCCGAACTCGCCCGTCTCGGCGAGGCGTTGACCGATGTCGCCGAACTGGTGTGGCGATGGCGCAACGACCACCTGGTCGCCACGCGCCGCGCCATGGGTTCCAAGGCGGGCACGGGCGGCTCGGCCGGGGTGGCCTGGCTGGAGAAGCGGGCGCAGAAGAACGTGTTCCCCGAGCTGTGGACGGCGCGGTCACATGTCTGAGCTCGCAGTGCGCGCGGAGAAACTGGACGCCGCCGACGAACTGGCCGCGGTGCGCGGCGAGTTCGTCCTCGACGAGGTCGTCTACCTGGACGGCAACTCGCTCGGCGCGCTGCCCGCGGCCGTCCCGGGCCGGGTCGACGACGTCGTACGACGCCAGTGGGGCTCGCTCAGGATCCGGTCCTGGGACGAGAGCGGCTGGTGGACGGCGCCGGAGCGGATCGGCGACCGGATCGCCCCCCTGGTGGGGGCGGCGGCCGGACAGATCGTGGTCGGCGACTCGACAAGTGTCAACGTTTTCAAGGCACTTGTGGGCGCGGTGCGCCTGGCGCGGTCGGCGGGGGAGGGGCGGGACGAGATCGTCGTCGACGCGACCACCTTCCCGACCGACGGCTACATAGCCGAGTCCGCGGCCCGGCTGACGGGCTGCACACTGCGCCCGGTGGCTCCGGGGCAGGTGCCGGGCGTGCTCTCGGACCGTACGGCCGCCGTGCTGCTCAACCACGTCGACTACCGCACGGGCCGGCTGCACGACCTGCCCTCCCTCACGGCGGCGGTGCACGCGGTGGGCGCGGTCAGCGTGTGGGACCTGTGCCACAGCGCGGGCGCGCTGCCGGTCGGCCTGGACCGGCATGGGGTGGACCTGGCGGTCGGGTGCACGTACAAGTACCTCAACGGCGGCCCCGGTTCACCGGCGTATCTCTACGTCCGCCGTGACCTCCAGAACCGCTTCGACTCCCCGCTGCCGGGCTGGAACTCGCACGCCGAGCCCTTCGGCATGCGCCCGGACTACGAACCGGCGCCGGGCGCGCTGCGGGGCCGCGTCGGCACCCCGGACATCCTGTCCATGCTGGCCCTGGAGGCGGCGCTGGACGTCTGGGACGGAGTCCCGGTCGAGGCGGTACGCGCCAAGTCCCTCGCCCTGACGGACTTCTTCCTGGAGTGCGTGGAGGAGTACGTGCCGGCGGGGCTCGTGGAATCACTGACCCCGGTCGCGCACGAGGAGCGCGGCAGCCAGGTCGCACTGCGCTGTGCGGACGCCGGGGACGTCATGAAACGGCTGATCGAGCGGGGTGTGGTCGGCGACTTCCGGCACCCGGACGTCCTGCGCTTCGGCTTCACACCGCTGTACGTCTCCTTCGCGGACGTGGAGCGGGCGGCCCGGGTGCTGGGACAGACACTGGGGAGCTAGCCGGCGCGGGTGAGCGGGTGAGCGGGTGAGGGGGAAATGGTCCGACAGAACCGTTTTCCCCTCACCCAGCGTGACATCCGCGTGTCGGCGCACGTCACCGGCCTGGTACCGTCCCGGCCAACGGCCGGTTCCCCACCGGGCCCTGACTCCGTTACATCGCTGAGAGGTTGGAGCATGCCGGACGACGCCGCAGCAGCCCGTGCCGCCGCCGAGGAGGAGTCGGCGTTCTCGCACCCGGCGGTCGACCCCGACTCCATCGCCGGGTACGGGGACCACCCCGACCAGCTGATCGACTTCTACGCCCCGCGGGGCGGGACGGGGGCGGGGGCGCCCGTTCCGCTGGTCGTCGTCCTGCACGGGGGCGCTTGGCGGGCGCCGTACGACCGGCGGCACATCTCGCCGTTCGCGGCCTTCCTGGCCCGGCGGGGGTTCGCGGTGGCGAGCGTGGAGTACCGGCGGGGAGACGGGACCGGGACCTCGGGGCGATCCAACTCCCCTGCGGTGGCCGGGCGTTGGCCCGACACCTTCGACGATGTCTCGGCGGCCCTGGACGCGCTGCCGGCCCTCACCCGGCGGGCGCTGCCGCAGGCCGACCCGCGCCGCATGGTGCTCACCGGGCACTCGGCGGGCGGCCACCTCGCCCTGTGGGCGGCGGCCCGCCATGTCCTGCCGCCGGACACGCCCTGGCGCACCGCCGCCCCCGCCGCGCTCCGCGGTGTGGTGGCCCTGGCGCCCATCGCCGACTTGGAGGTGGCCGACAAGCTGGACGTCTGCTCCGGTTCCGCGCGCCAACTCCTGGGTGGCGACGACAAGTTCGCCGAACGCCGCCCGTACGCCGACCCGGCGCTGCTGCTGCCCACCGGTATCGCCACGACGCTGGTCCAGGGGCGGAGCGACCTCGTCGTACCGCAGGCGGTCGCCGAGTCGTACGCGGACGCGGCGGCGAAGGCCGGCGAGGTGGTGGGCCTCACGCTCCTGGAGGACGTCGGCCACTTCCCCCTCATCGACCCGGCGGCGGACGCCTGCGCGGTGGTGGCGGAGGAGATCGCCCAACTGGCCTTCTGAGTACAGGAGATCGCCCGGCTCGCCTTCCGGGTGGAGGAGATCGCCCGGCTCGCCTTCCGGCCGCCCCTCACATACCCGTAGTACCTGAGAGCTACTCCGTAGGACAGCTCCCGGGCGGGACGCCGACGACAACCCCGCGTCCGTAACTTCCCAACCAGCCAAGCCCGATGACCGGGCGAACTGGGAGGGGAGACGACGATGGGGCGAGCGGTGGGGGAGCGGGAGGCGGTGGCCGGGGGCGGCACCCGGCGAGCGCGGGCGGGCGGATCCAGATGGCGCCGCGCCGCCCTCGCCGCCCTCGTCGCGGCCGCCGTGGTCCTCCCGCTCTCCGGTGCGGCCCGCCCCGCGATCCCCGCGCCGCCGCCCGCCGTCCTCGCCCCCCTGACCCCCGCCACCCTGGCCTCGGCGTACGCGGCGAACCGTGTTGACGCCGCCCGGGCCGCCGGGATGGCCGAGGCCCACGGTGACCGCGCCCGCGCCGCCACCGACCGCGCTCTGGCCGCCCCGACCAGCCGTCTGCTGCACTTCGACGGGCGGGGTCCCGGCCAGGTCACCGAGGTCCTCGGCGACCTCGCTCATGCGACCAGGGTCGCCGTCCTGGTCCCGGGTTCCGACACCTCCCTCGACACCTACGGCCGCTTCCGCGCCACGGCGTCGGCCCTGCACCAGCGCATCACCCACGAGACCCCGCCCGGCACCCGCACCGCGGTGGTCGCCTGGCTCGGTTACCGGACCCCCGCGACGATCAGCACGACCGTCCTCACCACGGGCCGGGCCGAGCAAGCCGCCCCCGAGCTGCGCGCCGTCCTCCGTGAACTCCGCGCCGCGGCGGGCGGGAAGCCGGGGATCTCCCTGCTCTGCCACTCCTACGGCTCGG
Source organism: Streptomyces sp. NPDC002144 (assembly GCF_053593695.1). Lineage (NCBI taxonomy): Bacteria > Bacillati > Actinomycetota > Actinomycetes > Kitasatosporales > Streptomycetaceae > Streptomyces > Streptomyces sp. NPDC002144. The sequence goes on along the minus strand of NZ_JBSFDB010000008.1, from coordinate 229,561 downwards.
TCGTCTGCGCCGCGGCCGCCCCCCGGCTGGCCGGGCTCGGCGTGACCGACATCGCCCTGGTGGGCAGCCCGGGCACCGGACGCGGCTCGGCGCGGGCCCTGCGGACGACGGCCCGGATCTGGGCGGCACGCGGCAGCGACGACTGGATCGCGGACGTACCGCACGTCAGCACCACCCTCTTCGGCACGACCGTCGGTTTCGGCACCGACCCCGTGTCCCCGGCCTTCGGCGCCCGGGTCTTCGCGGCGGGCAGCGGCGGCCACGGCGACTACTTCGCCCCGGGCTCGGTCTCCCTGGCCAACCTCGCCCGGATCGTCCTCGGCGAGACGGGGGAGGTGACCCATGCGTGAGGCGGGGAGCACGGAACACAGCGTCCGTCAGGTGCCGGGCCGGCACCGCGTCCGGACCGCGGTACGACGCTCGGCCGCCCGCGTCGAGGCCGCCACCCCGCCCGACCGCGACCGGGCCGTGGACGCCCTGCGCGCCTTCGCCGTCCTCGGTGTCGTCCTGGGCCACTGGCTGGTCACCGCCCTCGTGGCGGACGGCGCCGCCCTGCACACCAGCAGCCCGCTGCAGCGGATGCCCTGGCTCGCCCCGATCTCCTGGGCCTTCCAGACCCTCTCGGTGTTCTTCCTGGTCGGCGGGCATGTGGCGACCCGCGGCTACACCTCGGCCCGCGCCAAGGGGACGTCGTACCGCCGTTGGCTTCTCGCCCGGCTGGTGCGGCTGTTCCGGCCCGTCGCCGCCGTGCTCGTCCTCTGGACGGTCGTCACGACCGCCCTGCTCCTGACCGGCACTCCGTTCGACACGGTCCGCACCCTCGCCAAACTCGCGCTGTCGCCCCTGTGGTTCCTCGTCGTGTTCGCCGCCCTCACCGCGGCGACTCCCTGGCTCACCCGGCTCAACCCCCTGTGGCCGCTGGCCGTCGTCCTCCATGTGGACCTACTCCGTTTCGGCCTCGGCGCTCCGCAGAGCCTCGGCTGGGTGAACCTGGCGGCCGGCTGGCTGGTGCCGTACACCCTCGGCGCGGCCTGGACCCGCGGCGAACTGGACCGCCCCCGCGCCGGCTGGATCCTCTTCACCGGCGGTACGGCGGCGACGGCGGCCCTGGTCGTCCTCGCGCACTACCCGGCCTCGATGGTCGGCGTCCCGGGCGCGTCCGTCTCCAACCTCAACCCGCCGACGCTGGCCGCGGTGACCTTCGGTCTGGCCCAGTGCGGGCCGGCGCTGCTGCTGCGCGACCGGCTGCGCGGAGCGATGCGACGGCCCCTGGCCTGGGCGGCGGTGGCCTTCGTGAACCTGTCCGCGATGACGATCTTCCTGTGGCACCAGACGGCCATGATGGCGACGACGGCCACCGGCCTGCTCGTGGGCCGCCTGCCCGGCCTGCACACCCGTCCCGACGGTCTCGGCTGGGTGGCGGCCCGGCTCGCCTGGCTCCCGGTGTTCGCCCTGGCCCTGACCGTCTGCTGGCTCGCCTTTCGCTCCTACGAGCACGGGCGCCCCGGCGAGCGCGTACGGCGGACGGTGCGAGGTTCACGCGTCGTCCGATCGCATCGGCCGCCGGACCGGCCGTCCGAAGCGGGGGCCCGTCGTGTTTAAGGCGGTCCGGGTGACGCAAAAGGGCGTCCGGCGGGTGTTCGGGGGCCGGGTCCTCGACGGGTTGCGGACCCTGCGCGAGGACCTGTGGACCGTCCGCGCGGACCCGTTGCCGCCCTCCACACGGCTGCGCCGGCTGCCGCACACCGTGCTGTGCGTGGCGGCCTTCGGGATCACGCTGGGCGGCACGGCCCAGTTGACGGACAACGGCAGTCAGGGCCTCGGGTCCGGCTTCCTGACGGCTCTCGCGCAGGGCGGCGCCGTGGTCGTCGCCCTGCGGCGGCCGATCCCGGCGTGGTGGCTGTCGACGGGGGCCACGCTGGTGAGCGCCCTGATGATCCACGCCCGGCTGGGCGTGCCGCCCGGGTCCGAGGTCACCTGTCCGTGGACCACGGCCGGGATCCTCGCGCAGCTGCTGGTGCTGCTGCTGCTCGCGCTGCGGGTGCGGACCCGGGTGGCCGCCGAGGCACTCGGGCTGACGGTGCTGGTCACCTACTTCCTGGAGAGCGTGTGGGGCGGTGACGTCGCGCGTCCCACCGGCGTCCTCGCCCTCGCCCTGTTCACGGTCGTCGTGGTGCTCGGCACAGCGCTGCGCGGCCGCCGCGAGGCCCGCGTGGAGCTCGGCCGGCAGACCACGCTGACCGCGGAGGAGCGGGCCCGGCGGACCCTGCTGGAGGAGCGCAGCCGTATCGCGCGCGAACTGCACGACGTGGTCGCCCACCACATGTCCGTCATCTCCATCCAGGCCCAGGTCGCCCCGCACCTGGTGGCGGACCCGCCCCCGGAGCTCAGGGAGAACCTGGAGGGCATCCGGCAGAACGCGCTCGAGGCGCTGACCGAACTGCGCAGGGTCCTGGGCGTCCTGCGCTCGGAGGGCCCCGGTGCGGACGCCCCCGACGACGCGGGCGCCGATCCGCACAGCCCGCAGCCCGATCTGGAGCGGCTGGGCGCACTGGTGGAGAACACCCGCGCGGCCGGACTGAGGGTGACCCTCCGGACGGTCGGCGCACGCCGGTCCCTGCCGTCGGGCGTGCAGCTGTCGGCGTACCGGATCGTGCAGGAGGCGCTGAGCAACGCCCTGCGGCACGCGCCGGGAGCGAGCGCCCGTGTCGACGTCGAGTACGTTCCCTACGGACTGCGGGTGCGGATCGTCAACTCCCGTCCCCAACGCGCCGCTCCCGCCTCGCCGGGCGCGGGGCACGGTCTGCTCGGCATGCGGGAGCGGGTCGCCATGCTGGGTGGCGACCTGCGGACGGGCCCCGAGCCCGACGGCGGCTACCAGGTCAGCGCGTTCATTCCGGTCGCCGCGCTCGCCGAAGGCAGCGAGGACGGCCCGGACGACGTCCTCCCGTTCCCCGACCCCCAGAAGGACGACAGCGCATGACGAGCAGTCCCATCCGTGTGCTCATCGCCGACGACCAGCAGATGGTGCGGCAGGGCTTCTCCGTGCTGCTGGGCGCCCAGCCCGGCATCGAGGTGGTCGGCCAGGCGGTGGACGGCCTCGACGCCGTGGCCCAGGTCGCCGAACTCACCCCGCATGTCGTCCTGATGGACATCCGCATGCCCGAACTGGGCGGCATCGAGGCCACCCGCCGCATCACCGGCGAACGCCCGGACATCAAGGTGCTGGTGCTCACCACCTTCGACCTCGACGAGTACGTGTACGAGGCGCTGCGGGCCGGCGCCTCCGGGTTCCTGCTCAAGGACGCGTCCGCGGACAAGCTCGCGGAGGCGGTACGGGTGGTGGCGGCGGGCGACGCCCTGCTCGCGCCCGGCATCACCCGGCGGCTGATCGCCCAGTTCTCCCAGCTGGACGGCAGGCCCCGCGCCCCGCTCAAGGACCGGGTCGGCGACCTGACCGAGCGGGAGACGGAGGTGCTGGCGCTGATCGCGCAGGGGTTGTCGAACGCGGAGATCGCCGTGCGGCTGGTGGTCGCCGAGCAGACCGTGAAGACGCATGTGGGCCGCATCCTGGTGAAGCTGGGCCTGAGGGACCGTACGCAGGCGGCGGTGTTCGCGTACGAGTCGGGGCTGGTGCGGCCGGCGGGCTACTGACCCGGAGCTGAGACGGCCGTAGTACCTGAGAGGGAGGCCGAAGGACCCTCCTCACTGGTGACGACCGCGCCCCCGGCCCGCGCCTACCTTTTGAGCGTGACCGAGACGACCCACACGCAGCCGCTGCCGCCGGACCCGCCGGACAGCTCGTTCGAGCCCTACAAGCCGCGCAGCCCCGAGGTGCGGGCGGCCGCGGACGCCCTGCGCGGGCTGCGGCAGGACCTGTTCAAAGGCGCCTTCGCCTACCGCCCGCTGCCCCGCCTGGGCGCGGACAGCCGGCTCGTGCGCGGGCTGCCGGGCCGGTGGCGGGAGTACGCGACCTGGACTCCGCACGCCCTGGTCATCGCGGCCGCGGCCCTCGTGCTGCTCATCGCCGCCAACAGCGACGACAGCGGCGCGGGCGTCAACGTGGTCCTCGGCCTGGTCACCATGGCCCCGGTCCTGCTGTCGGCGATGCGGCCCGTCGCCGCGTTCTGGCTGTCGATGGCCGTGTCCCTGTTCGCCGCGGTGTGGACGGGCGGCTGGGACGACGACTGGCCGTGGCTGCCGGGCAACTTCGTCGCCCACCTGGTGGTGCTGACCGTCGTGGCGATACGCACCCGGCCGCGCACGGCGGCATGGATGTGGCTGCTCACGGCGGTCTACGGCGCCGCGTCGGAGAGTTTCCTCGAGGGCGGGCACTACATGCCCTCGAACACCATGGAGATGCTGTTCCTCTCCGCCCTGGTCCTGCTCGCCGTCACCGTCTGGCACATCCGCCGCCAGGCCCGGCAGGAGGTGGACGCCCAGCAGACGGTGACCGCCCACGAGCGCTCCCGGCGCACGCTCCTGGAGGAGCGCACCACGATCGCCCGCGAGCTGCACGACGTGGTCGCGCACCACATGTCGGTCGTCGCCATTCAGGCGGAGGCCGCCCCTTACCGGGTGGAGAATCCGCCGCCGGAGCTGGAGAAGGCTTTCGCGACCATCCGGGAGAACGCGGTGGCGGCGCTGACCGAACTGCGCCGGGTGCTGGGCGTCGTACGCGCCGAGGACTACGAGGCCCCGGACGCCCCGCAGCCCACGCTCGCCGACCTCGACGGTCTGCTCGCCAACGTGCGCGAGGCGGGACTGACCGTCGACAAGACGGTCACCGGAGCGGTACGCGAACTCCCACAGGGCGTCGAGCTGTCGGCGTACCGCATCGTGCAGGAGGCGCTGAGCAACACCCTGCGGCACGCGCCCGGCGCGGAGGCGAAGGTGGAGGTGTCGTACGTGCTCGGCGGGCTCGGCCTGCGGGTCGTGAACGCCCCGCCGCCCGAGCCGTCGCTGGTCAAGCCCTCACCCGGCGCGGGGCACGGCATCACCGGTATGCGGGAGCGGGTCTCCATGCTGAACGGCGAGATGACGGCGGGCCGGACGGACGAGGGTGGCTATGAGGTGACGGTGTTCCTGCCCGTCGCCACCGTGAGTGAAGGGGACGCATGACCATCCGCGTACTGATCGCGGACGACCAGATGATGGTGCGCGAGGGCTTCTCGGTCCTGCTGAACGCGATGCCGGACATCGAGGTCGTGGGGGAGGCGGTCAACGGCCGTGAGGCGGTGGACCGCGTCCGCGAACTCTCCCCCGACGTGGTCCTGATGGACATCCGCATGCCCGAACTGAACGGGATCGAGGCGACCCGGGAGATCGTGGCCTCCGACACCACGGCGAAGGTCCTGGTCCTGACGACCTTCGACCTCGACGAGTACGTGTACCAGGCGCTGCGGGCGGGAGCCTCCGGCTTCCTCCTCAAGGACGCCTCGGCCCGCCAACTCGCCGACGGTGTACGGGTGGTGGCGTCGGGCGAGGCGCTGCTGGCCCCCTCGGTGACGAAGCGACTGATCACCGAGTTCTCGAAGCTCTCGGGCACCCCGCGCCCGATGCAGTCCGCGATGACGGCCTACGGCGACCTCACCGACCGGGAGACGGAGGTCCTGGTCCTCATCGCCCAGGGCCTGTCGAACGCGGAGATCGCCGAGCGCCTGGTGGTCGCCGAGTCCACGATCAAGACCCACGTCAGCCGCGTCCTGGTGAAGCTGGGCCTGAGGGACCGCACCCAGGCTGCGGTGTTCGCGTACGAGGCACGGCTGGTGACGCCGGGTTAGTCGAGCCGGTCGAGGACGGCGGGCAGGCCCTTGTCGAGCATCCTGGTCCGGACGCTGCCGAGGATCCTCGCCATGAGGAAGCCTCCGGCGCCGGTGAAGCCGGTGTGGTCGTAGGTGAAGCGGGTTCCGCCGGCGTGCGGCTGGAGGCGGTAGGCGACCTCGGTCACCTCACCGCCGCCCTCGTCCTGCCAGGAGTACCGCAGCAGCGAGGGCTCCCGGACCTCCAGCACCTCGCACACCACGACGCCGCTCCAGCCCGGCTTCGGCCTGGCGACGAACCGGAACGCCGTGCCCGGCACGGTCGCGAACCCCTCCGGCCGCGCACCCGCCCCGGTGGCCGTCCACTGCGGGATCACGTCGGGATCGGTGACCGCCCGCCAGACCTTCCGGGGCGGGTGGGGGTAGTCGCGGACGATGTGGATGGCACTCATGGGGGCTCCTCAGACCGATCCGGACTCGGTGACCTCGTATCTACAGTCACTGAAAAATTACTGTAGCAGTAAAAATAACAATTGGAGTGGGGCCCTCTAAGCTCCAGTCATGAGCACGCGCACTGTGGACTGGACGGCGTTGCGCCGCCGGGAGGAGGAGCCGGCCGGGGAGGGGCTGCGGGAGCGCAAGAAGCGGCAGCTGCGGCAGCGGCTGTCGGACACGGCCACCGAGATGTTCCTGGAGCGGGGCTTCGACGCGGTACGGGTGGCCGAGATCGCCGAGGCCTGCGGAGTCTCGGAGAAGACGGTGTTCAACCACTTCCCGACGAAGGAGTCACTGGTCCTGGACCTGGGGGCGAGCACCCTCGACTCCCTGCGGACCGTTCTGCCCGACCCGGCCCGCTCACCGGTCGAGGCCGTCCTGGAGATCCTCTCCGCCGAACTGGCCGCCCTCACCTCCTGGCTGGCCGCGCAGCAGGACCCGGCGGAGGCGAAGGCGGCCCTGCTGCGCTTCGCCGCGCTCACCAGGTCCACTCCGTCGCTGCGCGCCTACCACCACGACATGACGGACCAGCAGGTCACCGTCGCCGCCGAGATCCTGGCCCACCGCACGGGCACGACCCCGGACGCCCCCGAACCCCGGATCGCCGCGTCCGCGCTGCTGGCCCTGTGGCCGCTGCAGTTCCAGTCGCTGCACCGCCATCTGAACCGCACCGAGACACCGGAGCAGCTGTACGGCGAGGTGACGGCCGACGTCCACCGCGCGGCCCGCCTGCTCGACACGGGTCTGCGCTCGCTGTGGGAACCCCCCTGGTCAGAGGCCGGTGCCCCGGGTTAGCGTCCCCGCATGGCAGCCTTCGACCCCTGGGACCCGGCGTTCGTCGCCGACCCCTACCCCGCCTATGCCGAACTCCGTGCCAAGGGCCGTGTGCGGTACTTCGAGCCCACGAACCAGTGGCTCGTCCCGCACCACGCGGACGTCTCGGCGCTGCTGCGGGAGCGGCGGCTCGGGCGGACGTATCTGCACCGGTTCGACCACGAGGACTTCGGCCGCACCCCGCCTCCGGCCGAGCACGAGCCGTTCCACACGCTCAACGACCACGGCATGCTCGATCTCGAACCGCCGGACCACACCCGGATCCGCCGGCTCGTGTCGAAGGCGTTCACACCGAGGACGGTCGAGCAGCTCAAGCCGTACGTGAGCGAGCTCGCCGGGGATCTGGTGGACCGGCTCGTCGAGAAGGGCGGCGGCGATCTCCTCACCGATGTCGCCGAGCCGCTCCCCGTCGCCGTCATCGCCCAGATGCTGGGCATCCCGGAGGCGGACCGGGCCCCGCTGAGGCCCTGGTCGGCGGACATCTGCGGGATGTACGAGCTGAACCCGTCCGAGGAGACGGCACGCAGGGCCGTCCAGGCCTCCGTGGAGTTCTCGGACTATCTGCGCGAGCTCATCGCCGAGCGGCGCGAGGAGCCCGGCGACGATCTCATCTCCGGTCTCATCGCCGCCCATGACGAGGGCGACCGGCTTACCGAGCAGGAGATGATCTCCACCGCCGTGCTGCTCCTCAACGCCGGTCACGAGGCGACCGTCAACGCCACGGTCAACGGCTGGTACGCCCTGTTCCGCAACCCCGCCCAGCTGGCGGCCCTGCGCGCCGACCACTCCCTGATCCCGTCCGCGATCGAGGAGTTGATGCGGTACGACACCCCGCTCCAGCTCTTCGAACGCTGGGTGCTGGACGACATCGAGATCGACGGGACGACCATTCCGCGCGGCGCCGAGATCGCGATGCTCTTCGGCTCCGCCAACCACGACCCCGAGGTCTTCCGCGACCCCGAGCGGCTCGACCTCACCCGCGCGGAGAACCCGCACATCTCCTTCTCCGCCGGCATCCACTACTGCATCGGCGCGCCGCTCGCCCGTATCGAGCTGGCCGCCTCGATGACGGCCCTCCTGGAGAAGGCCCCCACCCTGAGCCTCGCCCAGGAGCCCGTGCGCAAGCCCAACTTCGTGATCCGCGGGCTCCAGGGCCTCGACGTCACGGTCTGATAGGGCGCACCAGGGCCCAGAGCCCGAGCGCGACGGCGGTCCCGGCCAGGACCGCCAGCGGCAGCTCGGCGTAGAGCACCCTCCAGTCCGGGGCCCGCTCGAAGCGCCAGAGTCGGGCTCGGACGTCCACGGCCCACACCGCGAGCCCCGCGCCCGCGCCGAGGGCCGCGGTCAGACAGCCCGCGGCGGCCTGCGTACGTTGTCCCATGCCCGGGAGGGACGTGCGCAGGCCGTCAGGTGGTCAGGTCCCGCCTCCGCAGTCCCGCCAGCCCGACGGCCACCAGCACGGCGGCCACCGCGAGCAGCGCCAGCACCGGACCCCACTCCATCGAACCGCCCGGCAGCTTCGGCAGATGCCCGAACGGTGACACGTCCAGCACCGCCTGCGGTACGTCCAGTGCCGGTCCGACCCAGCCGATCAGCACCGCCGCCCCCGCGACCCCCCATGCCGCCACGGCCGCCCGGGGCAGGAGTCCGAACAGCAGCACCGCCACCCCGCCGATCACCCAGACCGCGGAGACCTGTACCAGGCACGCGCCCAGGACGGGCCCGACCTGGTGGCCGTAGCCGACGGCGAAGCCCAGTCCGGCCAGGAGCATGATCAGAACGGCGCCTCCGAAGGCGATCGTCAGATGGCCGGCGGCCCACCGCAGCCGGCCCACCGCGTTCGCGAGCACCGGTTCCGCGCGCCCCGAGGTCTCCTCACCGCTGAGCCGCAGCACCGAGGCGACGACGTACAGCGCGGCCACCAGCCCCAGCATCCCGGTCATCGAGGCGAGGAACGCGTCCGTGATGCCGCTCTTCCCGCCCATCCGCTCGAAGATCTCCCGGGCCCGCTGGTTGTCGCCGACCAGGTCGGCCACGCCGTCCGTGAGGCCGCCGTAGACCACCCCGGCCAGGAAGAAGCCGATCGACCAGCCGAGGACACTTCCTCGCTGCAGCCGCCAGGCCAGCGCGGCCGCGGTTCCGAGCCGTCCCGTCGCCGGTCCCGGCCGCGTCGGCAGGAAACTCATGCCCACGTCACGGCGGCCCGCCAGCGCGTACGCCACCGCGCCCTGCGCCACCACCGCCGCCGCGAACAGCCCCAGCACCCACCAGCGTTCGCCGGCGAAGGCCCGCAGGTTCTCCAGCCAGCCCAGGGGCGACACCCAGGTCCACGCCGAGGAGCCGTCCGTCCGCGCCGCGTCGCCCGCCGCGCGCAGCACGAACGCGGCGCCCAGCAGCCCGGCCGTCAGGCCCCGCGCGAGCCGCGCGCTCTCCGTCACCTGCGCGACGATCGCCGCCAGCGTCGCGAAGACCATGCCGACGCCCGCCAGCCCGAGGCCGAAGGCGAGCGCACCCGTGGCGCCCTGTCCTGCCAGCCCCGCCGCCACCAGCAGACCGAGCACGCAGCTCGGGACGGCCGCCGCGAGCAGTGCCGCCGTCAGCGAGGCGCGGCGGCCCACGGCGCCGGAGGCGATGAGTTCCTGCCGGCCGCTCTCCTCCTCGTCCCGGGTGTGCCGTACGACGACCAGCACAGCGGTGACGGCGGCGAGCGCGCCCGCGTAGACGCCGACGCGCCAGGCGGTCAGCGCGCCCAGGTCCGTACCGAAGGCCGGGCCGATCAGCGCGCGGAAGGAGGAGTTGGTGGCGACCTGGTGCAGCAGATCGACGCGCTCGGCCTCGGTGCCGTACAGCCCCTTGAGCGTGTTCGGCATGGACATGACCATCAGGGCGTTGATCGCCACCCACACCGGGATCATCACCCGGTCGCGGCGCAGCGAGAACCGCAGCAGCGTGCCCGTGCCGGCGAGGGAGGTCATGACGCCTCCTGGTAGTGGCGCAGGAACAGTTCCTCCAGCGTGGGGGGAGTGGAGGTCAGCGACCGCACGCCGGATTCCGTCAACGACCTGAGGACGGCGTCGAGTTTGTCCGTGTCGACCTGGAGCCGGACCCGGCGGCCCTGGACGTCGAGGTCGTGCACCCCGGGCAGCCGCCCCAACCCGTCGGGGGCGCCCGCGAGTTCGGCCGTGACGCTGGTCCGGGTCAGATGGCGCAGGTCGGCCAGGGAGCCCGTCTCGACGGTACGGCCCTTGCGGATGATGCTGACCCGGTCGCACAACTCCTCGACCTCGCTGAGGATGTGGGAGGAGAGCAGGATCGTCCGGCCGCGCTCCCGCTCCTCCTCCACGCAGCGCTGGAAGACCTCCTCCATCAGCGGGTCCAGTCCCGAGGTCGGCTCGTCCAGGATCAGCGGGTCGACGTCCGAGGCGAACGCGGCGACCAGGGCGACCTTCTGCCGGTTGCCCTTGGAGTAGGCGCGGCCCTTCTTGGTCGGGTCCAGCTCGAAGCGCTCGATCAGATCGGCGCGACGGGCCGGGTCGAGGCCGCCGCGCAGGCGGCCGTAGAGGTCGATGACCTCGCCGCCGGAGAGGTTGCGCCACAGGGTCACGTCCCCGGGGACGTACGCGATCCGGCGGTGCACCTCCACCGCGTCCTGCCACGGGTCGCGGCCCAGCACCTGCGCGGCGCCGGAGTCGGCGCGCAGCAGGCCGAGCAGGACGCGGATGGTGGTGGACTTCCCGGCGCCGTTCGGGCCGAGGAAGCCGTGCACCTCGCCGGCCTCGACCTCCAGGTCCAGGCCGTCCAGGGCGTGGGTACGGCCGAAGGACTTGTGCAGCCCGGCGACCGTGATTGCCTTCGTCATGGTTCAGAACGTACGCTTCTTTCAGAAATTTGTGAAGGTGCGGAAGTCTTCGAAGCCCGGTTAGGGTGGTGACCATGACGGACGAGGTGGGGCGGGACGCGGAGGCGGTCTCGAAGTTCGTGGAGAGCTTCGCCGCGCAGCTCGTCGAGGCGGGGATGCAGCGCATGCCGGCCCGGGTCTTCGCGGCGCTGCTCTCCTCCGACGCGGGGGTGATGACCTCGTCCGAACTGGGTGAACAGCTGCGGATCAGCCCGGCGGCGGTGTCGGGGGCGGTGCGCTACCTGACGATGACCCACATGGTCTCGCGCGAGCGGGAGCCGGGGTCGCGGCGGGAGCGGTACCGGGTGCACGGCGACCAGTGGTACGAGGCGCTCACCAACCGCGAGGCCATCATCAAGCGCTGGGAGGGCGCCCTGCGCGAGGGCGTGAACAGCCTGGGCCCCGACACCCCGGCCGGCCGCCGCATGGCCGAGACCCTCGCCTTCTTCGAGTTCGTCGAGAGCGAGGTCGCGGAGATGATGGAGCGGTGGCGGGTGCACCGGGAGAAGCGGTTCGGGTCGGGCTGAGCCGCGAGGGTCGGACGTGGCTCTCCGACTGACCGGCCGGAAGCCCGCGCCCGTCACCTCTTCCAGAGGGTGACGGGCACGGGTGTGGCCGGGGCTACCGCTCCCTGGTCTCCTCCAGGACCGTCCGCCCGAGCAGGGCGTACCGCTCGGGGGAGCGTCGTTTGAGGTACTGGGCGTAGCCGACACCGGTCGCCGCGACCAGGGCGACCAGCCACGGTGTCGCCTTCAGCAGCGGCGAGCCGGACTCGGAGCCGGCCGCGACATCCATGTTGGAGACCAGGAGCAGCACCACCGCGAGCATCGCGACGCCGCCGACGAGTGGTGCGGTGAAGGTCCTGAACCAGTGCCGGCTCTCGGGGTGGTGGCCGCGGAAGTAGACCAGCACCGCGAACGAGCACACCGCCTGCACGATCAGGATCGCCATCGTGCCGAGGATGGCGAGCAGGACGTAGAGGGCGTTGGCAGGGTCCTTGCTCGTCAGCCAGAACCCGACGATCAGCACCGCGCTGACCCCCGTCTGCACCAGGCCCGCGATGTGCGGGGAGCCGTGCCGGGCATGGGTGCGGCCGATGGTGTTCCGCAGGGAGGGGAGCACGCCTTCGCGGCCCAGGGCGTACATGTAGCGGGAGGCGCAGTTGTGGAAGGCCATGCCGCAGGCGAGCGAGCCCGTGATCATCAGCCACTGCATGAGGTCGACCGCCCAGTGACCGACGTAGCGCTCGGTGGGGTTGAAGAACAGCGCGAGCGGGTTCGCCGACGAGGCGACCTTGACGGCTTCCGTCTCTCCGTTGCCGATGATGGCCATCCAGGAGACGAAGACGTAGAAGACACCGACGCCCAGCACGCTGATCATCGTCGCCTTGGGGATGATCTTCTTCGGGTCGCGGGACTCCTCGCCGTACATCGCCGTCGATTCGAAGCCGACCCACGACCAGAAGGCGAAGAACAGGCCGAGTCCCGCGGACGTGCCCTTGAACGCGTTGACCGGGTTGACCGGGCCGAAGGTGAAGCCGTGCGGGCCGCCGCCGTGCAGCGCGACCGAGATCGCCATCGCGGCGAGCACGGTCACCTCGGTGCCGAGCAGGACCACGAGGAGCTTCTCGGCGACCGAGACGCCGAACCAGGTGCCCGTCGCGTTGACGGCGAGCATCACCAGCGCGAAGGCCCACCACGGGATGTCAAGTCCCGTCTGGTCCTTGAGGGTTCCGGTGGCGAAGGTCGAGAAGATGCCGATCAGCGCCGGCTCGAACACGGCGTAGGCGAAGGTCGCGAGCAGCCCCGATGCCAGCCCCGCGGTGCGGCCGAGGCCGTAGGAGATGAAGCCGTAGAAGGCGCCGGTGGAGGTGATGTGCTGGGCCATCGACGTGAAGCCGACGGAAAAGATTGCCAGGACGACCATTGCGACCACATAACTGGCCGGTGCGCCGATGCCGTTGCCGGACGACACCATGAAGGGCACGTTGCCGGTCATCGCGGTGATCGGCGCGGCGGTCGCGACGGCCATGAAGACCACGCCCAGGAGGCCCACGGCATTGGGTTTCAGTCGGTGAACCGTCTCCGTGCCGGCCGTCTTCGCCGCCGGGGCGAGTCCTTCGTCCACTGCCATCGGGTGGCCTCTCTCCTGGTGGTCCATAGCTGTACTGGACCGGAACTCTGCAGCCCGAATGAGTCGCGAAAGGGCGCCGTCGCATTAAATGTTTGTCAATCAGACCTTTAGAAATCCGGTCGCAACACACGGCCCGTACGGTCGCCGCCATGAGCTACACGTCCACCCTCGGCGGTCACAGCTTCCGTTTCGACTCGCTCGCCCGGCTGCTGGCCGCCGCGAGCCCCGAACGCTCCGGCGACCGCCTCGCGGGAATCGCCGCCGCGAGCGCCCAGGAACGGGTCGCGGCGCGCTGGGCCCTGGCGGAGGTGCCGCTGGCGACCTTCCTGACCCGGCCGGTGATCCCGTACGAGACCGACGATGTGACCCGGCTGATCCTCGACACGCACGACGCGGCCGCCTTCGCACCGGTGGCCGGGATGACGGTCGGCGAGTTCCGCGACTGGCTGCTGGCGGCCGACGGCCCTGCGCTCACGGCGCTGGCGCCGGGGCTCACACCGGAGATGGTCGCGGCGGTGTCCAAACTGATGGGGAACGCGGACCTGGTGTCCGTGGCCCGCAGGACTCGGGTCGTGACGGCGTTCCGGTCGACGATCGGGCTGCCGGGGCGGCTGGCGACGCGGCTGCAGCCGAACCACCCCACCGACGACCCGGCGGGTGTGGCCGCGGCTCTCCTCGACGGTCTGCTGCTGGGCTCCGGTGACGCGGTGCTCGGCATCAACCCGGCGACGGACAGCCCGAAGGCCGTACGGGACCTGCTGGAGCTGCTCGACGGGGTGATCCGCCGTTACGCCATCCCCACCCAGTCCTGCGTGCTGTGCCACGTCACGACGAGCGTGGACCTGATGGAGCGCGGCGCCCCGGTGGACCTCGTCTTCCAGTCCGTCGCCGGCACGCAGAAGGCGAACGCGGCGTTCGGGGTGACGCTCGGCCTGCTGGACGAGGCGTACGAAGCCGCCCGGGCGCTCGGCCGGGGGACGGTCGGCGACAACGTCATGTACTTCGAGACGGGACAGGGCAGCGCCCTGTCGGCGGACGCGCACCACGGGGTGGACCAGCAGACGGTGGAGGCGAGGGCGTACGCGGTCGCGCGCCGGTACCGCCCGCTGCTGGTGAACACGGTGGTCGGCTTCATCGGCCCGGAGTACCTCTACGACGGCCGGCAGATCCTCCGGGCCGCTCTGGAGGACCACTTCTGCGGCAAACTCCTCGGCCTGCCGATGGGCCTGGACATCTGCTACACCAACCACGCGGACGCCGATGACGACGACGTCGCCACCATGCTCACCATGCTCGGCGTCGCGGGCGCGTCCTTCGTGATCTGCACACCGGGCGGCGACGACATCATGCTCAACTACCAGTCGGCCTCCTACCACGACGCGTTGTACCTCCGGGAGGTGCTCGGCCTGCGCCCGGCGCCGGAGTTCGAGACCTGGCTGGAGTCGACCGGGCTGCTGGACGAGCGGGGCCGGATCCGTGAAGTGGCCTCGCATCCGCTGACGGCGATCGGAAGGGAACTGGCGGCATGACGGACACCCAGGCGGCGGTGCCCGCCGACGACCCGCCCCTGTGGGCCGCGCTGCGGCGGCACACCCAGGCACGCATCGGACTGGGCCGGGCGGGTTCCGGGCTGCCCACCGCGCACCGCCTGGAACTCCAGACCGCGCACGCCGCGGCCCGGGACGCGGTCCACTCGCCCTTCGAGCCGGAGGTGGTCGCGGCCGGGCTGAGCGGGACGCCGACGGTACGGGTGCGCAGCGCGGCGGGTGACCGGCTGACCTATCTGCAGCGCCCCGACCTGGGCCGTCGGCTGCAGGCCGTGGACCGCGCCCATCTGCCGACCGGCGACTGGGACGTGGTGTTCGTGGTGGCGGACGGGCTGTCCAGCAGGGCGGTGCACGAGCACGCGGCCGCGATGGTGCGGGAGACGTCGGCGCGGCTGACCGGGTGGAGCATCGCGCCGGTGGTCCTGGCCGAACAGGCCCGGGTGGCCCTCGGCGACGACGTCGCGTCCGCGATGGGCGCGACGATGGTCGTGGTCCTCGTCGGTGAACGGCCCGGCATGTCGGCGGCGGACTCCCTGGGCGCCTATCTGACCCACCGGCCGGTCCCGGGCGTGACGACGGACGCCGACCGGAACTGTCTGAGCAACATCCGGCCGCCCTCAGGGCTCGCCTACGAGGCGGCGGCGGAGAAGCTGGCGGGGCTCATGGAGCGGGGGCGGGCGCTGGGGCTCACAGGGGTGGGCCTCAAGGACGAAACCGATCAAGGCGGGGTACTCGACCGGCCGGTCTGAGCGGCGAGTGGCGGCCCGTGGACTCCGGCTTTCGGGCTCCCCCTACCGAGCCGCCGGCACCGTAAGGCCCCAGGCCCCCTCCCACACCGTCCACGTCCGCCTGCGCACCGGCCCCCACACGCCCGCGTCCGCCCGGTAGCGGAAATCCGCCCCGGAGACGCTCACCGTACGGCCCCGGGCCAGGAGCGGTGACGCCTCCGCGCCGACCGACAGGGGGCGGACCTCCACCTCGGCCACCCCGCAGGCGCCCGGGGTCACCGACACCGTCTCCACCGGCTGGTCGAGGTCCACCAGCGTGACGCCGTCGACCTCGACGCGCAGCCGGGCCGGCCGGGGTGCCGGGAGCGTGGTTTCACGGGCCGGGACCAGGGTCCGTACCAGCGACTGGGCCGTACGCAGCCAGGGGCGCCCCTCCTCGGCGACCGGCTCCCGCTGGACCACCGAGGGGATCCGCAGCGCGCCCAGGACCACGCCGTCGCTGTCGTCCACCAGGAGGTCCAGCCGGCGCTCGGCCCCGTCCAGGACGGCCCGCGCCGCCGCCACAGTCCCCATGGGCACCCCGAGCGCCCCGGCGACCGTCAGCGCGGCACCCACCGGCACCATCGACAGCGCACATCCGGCCAGTTCCCGCCGCCGGTGCAGCACGGACACCGCACGCACCAGAGCCCGGTCGTCACCCACCACCACCGGCCGTCGCGACCCCCGCCTGATCAGCGCCCGGGCGAACTCCTCCGGCCCCTCCGGCAGACAGACCTTGGTCTGCGCACCCGCGCTGAGCACGTCTTTCGCGATGCGAACCGACTCCCCGTCCGTCCGTCGGGCCACCGGATCGATCACCACCAGCAGCTGATCGGAACTCGCCTCGGAAGTCGCGGAAGTCGCCACCTCGGTCCTGCCTCGCTTCCTCGGGTAGCATCTTTGTGCAAGAGCCCCTTGCGCTATTGCGCCAGGGGCTTCGTCTATTCCGGGGCCATCCGGTCCGACGGTTCGCGGCCAACGTTGCTCGCGGCCGGTCGTGGTGCACGCGGCGGGAAACCCTACGCGTGCGCCCCTGACCTTGGACATGCCCCGCCCGGAAGGGGTGTACGCGCGTGCCCGCACTTGTGCTGCTCGGTGCTCAGTGGGGTGACGAAGGCAAGGGAAAGGCGACGGACCTGCTAGGCGGTTCCGTCGACTACGTGGTGCGCTACCAGGGCGGCAACAACGCCGGCCACACGGTGGTCGTGGGCGATCAGAAGTACGCCCTTCACCTGCTCCCTTCCGGGATCCTCTCGCCGGGGTGCACCCCGGTCATCGGCAACGGTGTCGTCGTCGACCCGTCGGTCCTGCTCTCCGAGCTGAGCGGACTGAACGCCCGCGGCGTCGACACGTCCAAGCTCCTGATCAGTGGCAACGCCCACATCATCACGCCGTACAACGTGACGGTGGACAAGGTGACGGAACGCTTCCTCGGAAAGCGGAAGATCGGCACCACCGGACGCGGCATCGGCCCGACCTACGCGGACAAGATCAACCGCGTCGGGATCCGGGTCCAGGACCTCTACGACGAGTCGATCCTCACCCAGAAGGTCGAGGCGGCGCTCGACGTCAAGAACCAGATGCTCACCAAGCTGTACAACCGGCGCGCGATCGCCGTCGACCAGGTGGTCGCGGAGCTGCTGGAGTACGCCGACAAGCTCAGGCCGTACGTCGCCGACACCGTGCTGGTGCTCAACCAGGCGCTGGAGGACGACAAGGTCGTGCTCTTCGAGGGCGGCCAGGGCACGCTGCTGGACATCGACCACGGCACGTATCCGTTCGTGACGTCCTCGAACCCGACCGCGGGCGGTGCCTGCACCGGCGCCGGCGTCGGGCCGACGAAGATCAGCCGGGTCATCGGCATCCTCAAGGCGTACACGACCCGTGTCGGCTCGGGTCCCTTCCCGACGGAGCTGTTCGACGAGGACGGCGCGGCGCTGCGCCGCATCGGCGGCGAGCGGGGCGTGACGACCGGCCGTGACCGGCGCTGCGGCTGGTTCGACGCGGTCATCGCCCGCTACGCCACCCGCGTCAACGGCCTGACCGACTTCTTCCTCACCAAGCTCGACGTCCTCACCGGCTGGGACGAGATCCCGGTCTGTGTCGCCTACGAGATCGACGGCCGGCGCGTCGAGGAACTCCCGTACTCCCAGACCGACTTCCACCACGCCAAGCCGGTCTACGAGTACCTCCCGGGCTGGAGCGAGGACATCACCAAGGCGAAGTCCTTCTCCGACCTGCCGAAGAACGCCCAGAACTACGTGAAGGCACTGGAGGAGATGTCGGGCGCGCCGATCTCCGCGATCGGGGTGGGCCCGGGCCGGGACGAGACGATCGAGATCAACTCGTTCCTTTAGGCCCCTTTTGTGTCTGGGCAGTTGGGCCGGTCATGGACTTCCTTGACCGGCCCATGGCTTGCTCCTGGTTCCGTACGGAAGTGACGGGGCGCAACCATCTACGCGGGTAGTCCCGCCGCCGCGCCCTCTCCAGTCCCTCCGTTCCCAGGAGCCCGTATGCCCGCAAGTCCGCTCAACCGCCGGGAGTTCGTGAAGAAGTCGGCCGTCACCGGGGCCGCCGTCGCCGCCGCGGGAGCGGTCGGCAGCGGTACCGCGCAGGCCGCCGAGCGCGCGCCCGAGCACCACCGGAAGACCTGGTCGTTCTCCATCCTGGGCACCACCGACCTGCACAGCCACGTCTTCGACTGGGACTACTACAAGGACGCGGCCTACAGCGACAAGGCCGGCAACTCCGTCGGTGTCGCGCGGGTCGCCACCCTCATCAAGCAGCAGCGTGAGGCCAAGGGCGAGGAGCACGTCCTCCTCGTCGACGCCGGCGACATCATCCAGGGCACCTCGCTCGCGTACTACTTCGCGCGGGTCGACCCGATCACCGGCAAGGACGGCAAGAGGGGGCCCAAGCACCCCATGGCCGTCGCCATGAACCACATGCGCTACGACGCCGCCGCGCTCGGCAACCACGAGTTCAACTACGGCATCGACGTACTGCGCAAGTTCGAGAAGCAGTGCCACTTCCCGCTGCTCGGCGCGAACGCCCTCGACGCGAAGACCCTGCGGCCGGCCTTCCACCCGTACACGGTCAAGCGCATCCGCGTCCCCGGCGCCCCCGACATCAAGGTCGGCATCCTCGGCCTGACCAACCCCGGTATCGCGCTGTGGGACAAGGACAACGTCAACGGGAAGATGGTCTTCCCGGGGCTCGTCGAGCAGGCGAAGAAGTACGTGCCGCGGCTGCGCGCGCTGGGCTGTGACGTCGTCTTCCTGACGGACCACTCGGGCCTCGACGGCTCCACGTCGTGGGGCGACGCGCTGCCGTACGTCGAGAACGCCTCCAACCTCGTCGCCGAGCAGGTCCCCGGCATCGACGCGATCCTGGTCGGCCACACGCACAAGGAGGTGTCCTCGTACACCGTCAAGAACGCGGACACCGGCGAGGAGGTGCTGCTCTCCGAGCCGTACTGCTGGGGCTACCGTCTCACCGTCTTCGACTTCGAGCTCGAACTGGACTGCGGGCAGTGGAAGGTGACGAAGAAGACGGCCCAGACCCTCGACCCGAAGGGCGTCGAGGAGGACCCGGAGATCACCAAGCTCCTCAAGGCCGACCACGACCTCGTGGTGAAGTACGTCAACACGGCCGTGGGCTCCTGCACCCAGGACCTCTCGGCGGCGGAGTCCTGCTGGAAGGACGTCCCGATCATGGACTTCATCCACGAGGTCCAGATGCAGTCGGTGAAGGCGGGCCTGTCGGCGAGCGACGCCGCGCTGCCCCTGATCTCGGTCGCCGCGCCGTTCAGCCGCACCGCCGACATCCCGGCCGGCAGCGTGACCATCAAGGACATCGCCGGGCTCTACATCTACGACAACACGCTGTACGGCAAGAAGCTCACGGGCGCCCAGCTCAAGGACTACCTGGAGTTCGCGGCGAAGTACTACCACCAGGTCCCGTCGGACACGAAGGTCGACACCGCGACCCTGACCAACGCCAACAACTTCTGGGACTACATGTACGACACGGCGGCGGGCGTCGCGTACGACATCGACATCGCGCAGCCCGAGGGCTCCCGCATCAAGAACCTCACCTACAACGGCACGGCGGTCGCCGACGACCAGGTCTTCGTCGTGGCCGTCAACAACTACCGCGCCAACGGCGGCTCGGGCTACCCGCACATCGCCTCGGCGGACATCGCGTACAGCTCCACGAACGAGATCCGCCAGCTGATGATCGACTACGTGACGTCGAAGGGGACGCTGAACCCGGCTGACTTCGCGGTCACCAACTGGCGGCTGACGCAGGACGGGACGCCGGTCTTCGGATGACCGGAGCGGGGCCCGGGCGGTCCGACCGCCCGGGTCACCGGCTGAACGCCCCGGCGTGTGCCGTCGCCCACTCCCGGAACGTGCGCGCCGGGCGTCCCAGTACCTTCTCCGCCGTCGGCAGGACCTCCGCGCCGCGGTCGCTGTTCAGGGTGCGGTGCATGATCGCGTCGATGACCTCGGGCGGGAAGCCGTAGCGCCGCATGCCCGCTCGGGCGGCCTCCGGGGGGAGGCCGGCGGCGTGCAGGTCGCGGCCCAGGGTCTCGCCCAGGAGCGCCAGTTCATCGAGCGGGGTGAGGGACTGGGGTCCGCTCAACTCGTAGGTCGCGCCCGCGTGTTCGGTGGAGTCGGTGGTCAGGGCGCGGGCCGCGATCTCCGCCACGTCCGCGGGGTCGATGCTCGCCGCCGGGCGGTCGGCGAAGGGGAGGGAGACCGAGTCGCCCGACCTCAGCCGCGCCGCCCACTGCAGCGCGTTGGACATGAAGCGGCCGGGGCGCAGGAGGGTCCACGTCCAGTCGCGGGACGTCACCGCGGCCTCCGCCGTCGCGTGCCAGCGGGCGATCACGTCCGGGCCCGTGCCGCCGTCCAGCACCGACAGCTTCACCACGCGCCGGACCCCGGCCCGCGCCGCCGCCTGCGCGAGGGCCAGGTCGTGGGTCGGGCCCGGCGGGGTCGTGCCGACGCCCTGCGCCGACATCAGGAAGGCCCCGGAGGCGCCCGCGAACGCCGCCGAAAGGGTCGAGGGGTCGTCCGCGTCGCCGTACACCGCCTCCGCCCCGGACGGCAGCCGGGCCTCGGACGGGCGGCGGGTCATCGCCCGCACGGGATGGCCGGCGGCCGTCAGCACTCGTACCAGCTCGCCGCCCACATGGCCTGTCGCACCGGTCACCAGGATCATCGCCGTCTCCCCTCGTCGGTGGTCCCAGCCTGCGCGCGCGGGGCGGCCGGCGCGTCGCACCCGGGGAGGCACCGGCTCTGCTCCCCCGGGAGCAGTGAAGGTCCACGAAAGGGCGATCTGTATATATCGGGCATACCGTGGACTCGTGCAGCTGTGCGTCGATCAGAAGAAGGTGAGTGCGATGCGCGTACTGCTCAAGGCGTCCATGAACACGGAGAAGACGAACGAGGCCATCCGGAACGGCACCATGATGAAGCTGGTCCAGGAGTCCATCGAACACATCAAGCCCGAGGCGGCCTACTTCACCACCGACCACGGCAAGCGCACCATGTTCCTGGTCTTCGACATGCAGGACAGCGCGCAGATGCCGACGATCGCCGAGCCGTTCTTCCTCGACATGGAAGCCGAGATCAGCTACACCCCGGTCATGAACGCCGAGGACCTGAAGCGGGGCCTGGCGCAGCTCGGCTGAGCCTCAGCTGAAGACGATCATCGACCCCTGCGCCAGACTCCGGGTCGCCGCCGCGTGCAGGCCGAGCCACACGTGCCGCTCCCGGGCGAAGGGGCTCGGGTCGTACGGCGCCGGGACGGCCGGCTCCTCCAACTCCGTGGGGGCCCGCGGCGGTTCCGGCGCCGCAGGGGGGTTGGCCGGGTCGATGCCGATGGCCGGGGCGACGTACTCCAGCTCGCGGAGCAGGGCCTGGGAGGAGCCCAGGGGGCCGCCGCCGGCCAGCAGGTCGTCGTTGGAGAGCGGGTGCGGGAAGTCGACGGGGACGTAGGCGCCGGCGTGGTCGTAGTGCCACACCAGATGCGACTGCTGGGCCGTCGACTCGAACATCTCCAGCAACTGCTCGTAGTCGCCGCCCAGTTCGTCGACGGGCGTCATCGGCAGCCCGCAGACCTGCAGCAGGTAGACCCGGCGCAGGAAGTGCAGGGCGTCGTAGTCGAAGCCGGCCACCGGGGCGACCTCGCCGGACAGGCCCGGCATGTACTGGTACACCGGCACCGGGGGGAGCCCGGCCGCGGCGAGCACGCCGTTGTACTGCGCGAGTTCGTCGGCGAAGGGATTGTCGGGGGTGTGGCACAACACGTCGACGAGCGGTACCAGCCACAGGTCACAGGCCAAAGAGGGCTCCCTAGCGAGGTGGTCAGTCATGGCAGGGTAGTCGGTGCGGCTCGAGGAGTGCCCCGTTCGGACAGGCCGGCTCAGGTCAGCTCCCCTTGTGCAGGTCCCATACCCATACGCCGTCCACCCACTTCCCGCCATGGCCGACCAGTTCGGTGACGGCCGTGCGCAGGGCGCCGTCGTTGGGCTGCGGGGCCACCACCAGCGCTCCCGCCTTCCAGAAGGCGAGGTCGCGCCGGGCCTGGGCCCGCCAGTTCTTGCCGATCGTGGGGATCTTCCCGCTGTAGCGGACGTCACGGAGCATGTTCGAGGTGTAGCGGGGGGAAGCGGTGTAGATGCCGATGCGGTCCGGGCCGTAGGGGCCGTTGAAGTAGCCGCCGGGCATTCTGAAGCCGAGGCCCGCCTCGACCTGCCAGTGCAGCTGCTCGGCGTACCCGGAGTCGGGCAGCGGCACGATCACCAGGGACTCGTCCCTGCCCACGTACGCCTTCCACGCCCCGTCGGTGAAGAAGGCCGGCGTCTGCGGGCGCTCGACCGCCTTGAGCGGGGCAGGGATCAGCGGGATCAGGGCGAGGCTGATCCCGAGCAGGCCGATGTACTGCGTGCCGATCTTCCGCGTCGCCGCCAGCCGTTCCAGCGCCAGGGCGAGCAGCATGCCGAGCACGGGCGCGCAGATCATCGCGACCCGGCCCTCGATCACCGACTCGAACAGCGGCATCTTGGCGAGCAGTGCCCAGGGGCCGGGGTAGACGTCGTCCGTCATCGGGACGCGGATCTCCGGGCCGAGGGAGAGAAGCGCCGCGCCGACCGCGGTGAACGCCAGCACCCTGACCAGGGCCCGCTCCCACAGTCGTACGACGATCGCGAACGCCACCAGGACCAGCGGCCAGCCGTAGAACGCGTTCTGCTCGGTCGGGTTCAGGGACAGGGAGTTCGCCCGCAGCTCGTCGCCCGCGACCAGCGAGCGCTCCGCGAAGGACAGCAGGGACAGGGGGCTGTTGCCCGCGTTGTCACCGTGCAGGATGCTCTTGTAGCTCTGCGGACCGGCGAACTGCCAGGTCAGCGCATAGGCGACCAGGGGGAGACAGACCGCGCCCGCGATCGCGAGTCCCTTCAGCAGCGGCCGCCAGGCGGTCCGGGCCACGTCCGGCCGGGCGACGGCGTAGGCGCCCGCGAACAGGAGCATGCCGAGCGCCGCGAGCAGCAGGGGCTCCTCGCCGAGGAAGATCTGGTACGTCGCCATCAGGCCCAGCACCACGCCGTCCCGCACGACCCGGGTGCCCTCGCACAGGCGCAGGGCGCGCTCCACGATCAGCGGGATCATGAACAGGATCACGAAGTTGGGGTGCGCGTTGGCGTGGCTGATCATGGGCGGCGCGAAGGCGGCCAGTGAGGCGCCGACGAAGGCCGCGGGGCGGTGCCGTACGACCCGCTTCACGATCAGCCGGTACCAGGCCGCCGCGGTCGCGGCGAGGCCCAGGGCCATGCAGACGCTGAGGGAGACCGCCGGGCCGGCCAGCAGGGTGAGGGGCGCGAAGGGGACGGTGAGGCCCAGCATGACCGTGTTGGCCATGAGGTTCACCCCGTCGGGGAAGCCCTGCAGGTCGGAGAAGAACGGGTTGTCCAGGTGGGCGAGGTTGTGGGCGGTGACCGCGAAGAACCACTCCCACTGGTTCTGGTCCTGGAGGGAGTCGGGGAGATAGCGGTGGTTCGGGTCGAAGAGACGGCCCGAGTACAGGGCCGCCGACATCAGCAGGAAGACGAGGGTGACGAACAGGTCCGCCGGGCGCACCGTGCGGGCGCGCAGCCGGGCCAGCTCGGTCAGGACCCGGGCGTAGTCGAGGGTGCGGACCTTGGAGCCGGGCTGGTGGGACCAGCGGACGGGGACCTCGGCGATCCGCCAGTCGGCGCGGTGGAAGTGGCGCAGGACCTCGACGTCGATGCCCCAGCCGTTGAGCCGGGAGGCGGCGAAGGCCTCGCGGACCCGGTCGCCGTCGAAGAGCTTGAAGCCGCACTGGGTGTCGCGTATCCCCGGCACGGCGATCCGGCGTATGAGTAAGTTTCCGGCGCGGCCGAGCAGTTCGCGTATGCGGTGCTGGCGGCCCTCGATCGTGGCGCCGGGCACGGAACGCGAGCCGATGGCCGCCGAGCCGCCCTCGCGGAGCGCCTTGTCGAGCTGCTCCAGCTCCTCTATCGGCGCCGCCAGGTCGGCGTCCGTGACCAGCACCCGCCGGCCGCGGGTGGCGGCGACCCCCAGGCGCAGGGCGTTGCCCTTGCCGCGGTTGCGGGGGCTGGTGACCAGCTGGATCCGGGGGTCCCGGCGGGCGGTGACCAGCGCGCCGGTGCCGTCGGTGGATCCGTCGTCGGCGACGACGACCTCCCACGTGCCCCAGCGGTCCTCGTTGTCGCGCAGATAGCCGGTGACCGCGTCCAGGGTGGGGCCGAGCCGCAGTTCCTCGTTGAAGGCCGGTATGACGACGGAGAGGTTCACCGGCGGGCCGACGGGCAGGCCAACGGCCTCCGTGTCCAGGGCGCTCACCGGTCGGCCAGCCCCTCGATGAGGGCCAGCGCGTGGTCGTTGTACCCGGCGACGATCGACCGCGCCGCTTTGGTGTCCCGGCGGGCGAGGGCGTCGACCAGATCGGTGTGACCGGACCACAGGGCACCGCGCAGGTCCTTCAGCCGCCGCAGATGCTGCACCGCGCACACCCAGGACTGCACGCGCAGCCGGTGCAGGAAGTCGGCGAGATAGGGGTTGCCGAACATGACGCCGAGCTCGTGCCAGAAGCGCAGGTCGTAACCGATCAGCACGGTGAGGTCACCGGCCAGCGAGGCCCGCTGCGCCTCCTCGCCGCGCCGCCGCACCCCGGCGAGGGAGGCGTTGGCGCGGGCGTCGTCGAGGGGTGGGAGACGGCCGGCGCCGGTCTCCAGGGCGCGGAACATGCCGTCGGTGATCAGGCTGCGGGCCTCGACGATGCCCCGGAAGTCGGCGGTCGAGTACTCGTGGACGTGGAAGCCGCGGTGCTGGTCGGCGTCGAGCAGTCCCTGCGCGGACAGGTCGACCAGCGCCTCGCGCACGGGGGTCGCGGAGACGCCGTACTGCTCGGCGATCTCCTTGACGGTGAACTCCTGGCCCGGTTGGAGCCGGCCGGCCAGCACCTCGTCGCGAAGCGCGTCGGCGATCTGCTGCCGCAGGGTGCTGCGGGTCACGGAGCCGTTGCCGCTGCTGCCGGGCATGGTCGGGGCGTCTCCTCGAAAACGTCGGGTGGCGTACTCGTCCCTATCTACGAGCACGCCACCTTACGCGTTCGGGTTCCCTCGGTGTTTACCCGCGTAGCTGTGCGCGGCATGGTGCGGCACCTGAGGGCGAGCGATCGACTACCCGCGGTAACTTGCCTGCGCCGTGTACTCGTCGGCGACCGACAGCGCCGCGTCCAGTGCCGCGAAGCCCTCCTTCAGTTCCGCCTCGCTGACGTTGCACGGCGGGACCACGTGGGTGCGGTTCATGTTCACGAAGGGCCACAGGCCGTGCTTCTTCGCGGCGGCGGCGAAGGCGGCCATCGGCGCGTTGGCCTCGCCGGTCGCGTTGTACGGCACCAGCGGTTCGCGCGTCTCGCGGTCCTTCACCAGCTCCAGCGCCCAGAACATGCCGACCCCGCGCACCTCGCCGACGCTGGGGTGCCGCTCGGCCAGCTCGCGCAGCGCGGGCGCGACGACGCCCTCGCCGAGCCGCCGCGCGTTGTCGACGACCCCTTCCTCCGCCATCACGTTGATCGTCGCGACGGCGGCGGCGCAGGCGAGCGGGTGTCCGGAGTAGGTCAGCCCGCCGGGGTAGGGCCGCCGGGCGAAGGTCTCGGCGATCGCCGCCGAGATCGCGACACCGCCGAGCGGCACATACCCGCTGTTCACGCCCTTGGCGAAGGTCATCAGGTCCGGAGTGACACCGGACAGGCCGGCCGCGAACCACTCACCGGTGCGCCCGAACCCGGCCATGACCTCGTCCAGGACGAAGACGATCCCGTGCCGGTCGCAGATCTCCCGCACCCCGGCGAGATACCCCGGCGGCGGAACCATGATCCCGGCCGTCCCCGGCACGGTCTCCAGGACGATCGCGGCGACCGTGCCGGGCCCCTCGAAGGCGATGGTCGTCTCCAGGTGCTCCAGCGCCCGTGCGCACTCCTGCTCCTCGGTCTCGGCGTAGAAGCGGGAGCGGTAGAGGTACGGCGCCCAGAAGTGCACGACCCCGGCGGCGGCGCTGTCGGAGGCCCAACGGCGGGGATCCCCGGTGATGTTGACGGCCTGCTGGGTGCCGCCGTGGTACGACCGGTAGGCCGAGAGGACCTTGGCCCGCCCGGTGTGCAGCCGCGCCATCCGCACCGCGTGTTCGACGGCGTCGGCGCCGCCGTTGGTGAAGAAGATCTTGTCCAGGTCGCCCGGGGTCCGCTCGGCGATCAGCCGTGCCGCCTCCGAACGGGCCTCGATCGCGAAGGCCGGCGCGAAGGTGGACAGGTGTGCGGCCTGTTCCTGGATCGCGGCGACGACCTTCGGGTGCTGGTAGCCGATGTTGGTGTAGACGAGCCCGCTGCTGAAGTCGAGATACCGCTTCCCGTCGTAGTCCCAGAAGTACGACCCCTCCGCACCGGCGACGGCGAGCGGGTCGATGAGCTCCTGCGCGGACCAGGAGTGGAAGACGTGCGCGCGGTCCGCGGCCTTCACGGCGGCGCCGGCCTCGGGGTGTGGCTGAGGGGTCATGGCGGCGAGCCTAGGCAGCGCGAACGCGGGCGCGGTATTGGCGTCATGTCTGTGGTCCGGGGGTTTCCGCGACAGGTTGTCGACCTCTCCAACATTGACAGCATGCTGTCCAAATGGGAGCATGCTGTCATGAATGCCAAGGTTGTCCATCTCGCTGTGTACGACACCCTCGCGGACTGGGAGACGGGGTACGCGACGGCCTACCTCGCCCGTGCCGGTTACGGCATCCGCACCGTGGGCCCGAGCCTCGACCCGGCCGTCAGCATCGGCGGACTGCGCGTCCAGCCGGACCTCGCACTCGAGGACGTACGACCCGAGGACAGCTCCCTGCTGATCCTCCCGGGCGCCGACGCCTGGGACGCCGGCGACGACCTCGCGCCCTTCGCCCGCAAGGCGCGGGAGTTCCTGGACGCCGGGACGCCCGTCGCCGCGATCTGCGGGGCCACCGCCGGACTCGCGCGGGAGGGGCTGCTCGACGACCGCGACCACACCAGCGCGGTCTCCTTCTACCTCGCCGCGACCGGCTACCGGGGCGGCGAGCGGTACGTCGACGCGGACGCCGTCACCGACGGGCACCTGGTCACGGCCGGACCCACCGAGCCCGTCGCCTTCGCCCGGGAGGTCTTCCGGCTGCTCGGGGTGTACGAGGGCGAGCTGCTCGACGCCTGGTACCGGCTCCACCACGACTCGGACGCCGAGGCGTTCGCCGTGCTGCAGCAGGCGGCCGCGGGGTGAGCCGGAAGCGACAGGACCTGCTCAGCCGCAGCGCCCTCGGGGTCTTCCGGCTCAACGGCCAGTTCCTCGGGGTGGCCGAGGAGCTGGCCAGGCCCTCCGGGCTCACCGCGGCCTGGTGGCAGGTGCTCGGCGCGGTGCTGGGGGAGCCGCTGACGGTCGCCGGGATCGCGCGGGCGATGGGCATCACCCGGCAGAGCGTGCAGCGCATCGCCGACCTGCTGGTGGAACGCGGGCTCGCCGAGTACCGGCCCAACCCGGCCCACCGCCGCGCCAAGCTCCTGGCGCCGACCGAGGAGGGGCGCGCGGCGAACCACCGGATCAACCCGGGGCACGCGGCCTTCGCCGACCGGCTCGCGGAGGCCTTCGGGGAAGCCGAACTGGCGGAGGCCGTCCAGGCCATGGAACGGCTGTCCAAGGTGCTGGACGAACTGGGACCACCCGTTACGGAACCGTAGACACCGCTCCCGCCCTCCTCTCCCCGTGCCCGCACTATCGTGGGGCTGTCGTACAGGGGCGTATCGGGGGATTTCGGGGGGACCTGCGATGGAGAAGCTCGGGGCCGGGGATCCGCAGCGGATCGGGGCGTACCGGCTGCTGGCGCGGCTCGGGGCCGGCGGGATGGGGTTCGTGTATCTCGCCCGGTCGGACCGCGGGCGGACCGTCGCGGTCAAGCTGGTGCGGCGGGAGCTGGCCGCGCAGGAGGAGTTCCGGGCGCGGTTCCGGCAGGAGGTACAGGCCGCGCGGCAGGTCGGCGGGTACTGGACGGCACCGGTCCTGGACGCCGACACGGAGGCCGCGGTGCCGTGGGTCGCCACCGGGTACGTCGCCGGGCCCACCCTGCAGCAGGTCGTGGGGCACGACCACGGAGCGCTGCCGGAGCGCTCGGTGCGCATCCTGGCCGCGGGGCTCGCGCAGGCCCTCAAGGACATCCACGCCGCCGGGATCATCCACCGCGACCTCAAGCCGTCCAACGTCCTCGTCACCATCGACGGACCACGGGTCATCGACTTCGGCATCGCGCGGGCGCTGGAGACGGTGACGGACGGGGGACTGACGCGCACCGGCGCGCTGGTCGGCTCGCCGGGGTTCATGGCGCCGGAACAAGTGCGCGGCGACCGGATCACCCCGGCCTGCGACGTCTTCTGCCTGGGCTCCGTGCTGGCGTACGCCGCCACGGGCGCCCTGCCCTTCGGCACCGCGAACAGCGGTGTGCACGCCCTGATGTTCCGCATCGCCCAGGAGGAACCCGACCTCGAGGGCGTGCCGGAGGGGATCGCCGACCTCGTACGCGACTGCCTGAAGAAGGACCCGGCCGCCCGCCCGACGCTGGACAAGGTCCTGGAACGCACGGGCGCCGAGGACACCGTCCAGGACGGCCGCTCCCGCGACCCGTGGCTGCCGAGCGCCCTGGTGGCCCAACTGGGGCGGCACGCCGTGCAGTTGCTGGACACGGAGGATCCGGAGCGGACGGCGGGGGAGGGGATCGCCACGGGCGGCGGTTCCGACGGGGGTGCGGGGACCGGTGGCGCGGCGGGGCAGCCGTGGGCGGCGGGTTCGGCAGCGGTGGGTGCGCCGGGGAACGCGGGGGCCGGGTCGCCCGGGGAGCGGGGCGGGGCGGGGGGATCGGCGGGGCCTTCGTTCGAGAAGCGCGGGGCTTCACCCGAGCACGCGGCGGCCGCTGACGACACCTCGCGGGGGCCGTACACCGGTGCGGGGGCGGGGTCCGGTGCCGGTTTGGGGGCGGGGCCGGGCGCAGGCTTGGGGTCGGGTCCGGGCGTTGGTTCCGGCGCGGGCGCGGATGCCGGCGCCGGAGTCGGTTCGGGTGCCGACCCGGGGCCGCGGCCGTCCGTCGCCCCTGCGCCTCCCGGTCAGCCGGGCGGCGGCGCGCCGTTGAATCATCTGCCCACCGTCGTCGGGGGGCAGGGCGGTGCCCAGACGCCCCCGCCGAGCCACGGCCAGACCCCGCCGCCCGGTCACCCCGCCTACGGGTACCCGCAGCAGCACCCCCAGCAGCAGGCCGGGTACGGACACCCCCAGCAGCAGGCCGCCTACGGGTACCCCCAGGCCGGTCCCTACGGAGCCCTCGGTTCCACCCCGCCGTACGGTCCCTCCTCCTACGCCGGACCGGTCACCGCGCCGCCCGACCCGCCCGGCAGGAACGGCCGTTCCACGGCGCTGCTGGTCGGTGTCGCCCTCGTCGTCGCGCTCGGTGCCGGCGGTTCCGTGTACGCGCTCATGAACGGCGGCGGCAGCGACCAGGGCGACGACAAGCCGAGCCCGGCCCCGACCACCAGCGCGCCCCCGAGCCCCGGCCCGACCACCACGCAACCGTCCCCGACCACCGCCTCCCCGACGACCTCCGCGCCGACGGACGGGTCGGTCCCGGCCGGCTACCTCGGCACCTGGACCGCCACCATCACCAACAAGGACGGCGAGAACACCCGCCAACTCACCATCCGACAGGGGCAGGTGGGCGACGCCGTACTGACCCTCGTCGCGGACGGCCCCACCACCAGCGGCGACTACCACTGCGTCTTCCAGGCCCGGCTCACCGCCGCCCCGAGCGGCGACGGGCCGCTGGAGATCGGCCCGTCCAACGTCACCGAGGGCGACTCGGGTTACTGCAAACCGGGCAGCGCCACCGAGATCGCCCTGCTCCCCGACGGCACCCTCCAGCGCGTCAACACCAGCAACGGCGAGAAGCTTGACTACACCCGACAGTAACCTCAAGTACCGCTGCGCTTAAGGAAGTTGAACTCGCACGGACGTACGGTGACCTCCCTGATCCGGCTCGGGGAGTTGCGGGGGCGCCCAAGTGCAGTGGTTCAGCCCGGAGAACGTCGTCGCGGTCGGCACGGCCGTGCTCGGCATCGCCGCGTCCGGCGTCATGGTCTGGTACGAGCGCCGGGTGCCGCGCCGCTGGGGGCACCGCCCACGCCGTTAAGGCAGTGGGGGAGGATCGGCTACCGCGTCCAGATGGACAACCCCATCGGCGACGACGTACGCCTGGGCAGAGCCAACGTCAGACTCGGCCTCTTCGACGAGGCCCCCGGCATGTCCGACGCCACCCTGGTGCTGATCCGGGTCGAGAACGACGGCTCCCAGGGCATCGACCGCGACGACTACACCAGCCCCGAGGTCCACGGCCTGACCGCGGTGTTCAACGACCGCACCATCCGCGGAGTCTCGGTCACCCAGCCCTCCGACACCGACCACCTGATGGACCACTTCACCCCCACCCGGGGCTTCGGCTACGAGGGCAACACCCTGCGCATCCCGCGCGTCCCGCTCAACCGCGGCGACCACTACAAGCTGCTGGTGCTGCTCTCCGGCGGCGACGTCGGCAGCGAGATCCGCCTGTTCGGCGGCATCCGGGAAGGC
The DNA here is from genome assembly GCF_053593695.1 of Streptomyces sp. NPDC002144. Taxonomy (NCBI): domain Bacteria; kingdom Bacillati; phylum Actinomycetota; class Actinomycetes; order Kitasatosporales; family Streptomycetaceae; genus Streptomyces; species Streptomyces sp. NPDC002144. The sequence continues at coordinate 198,902 of NZ_JBSFDB010000008.1, read as the reverse complement.
GAGGTGCACCCCAACCGCAGCGCCACGCCCGACGAGAAACCGCCCCTGTTCAGCCGTGCCGCCCGGCTGATCACCATCATGCTGACGGTCAGCGTCCTCACCCTCGCGGGGATCGTCGTGGCCCGCGACGACCACCCGGTCCCGATCGGCTGCGAGAAGGGCCGCCTCACGGTCACCGGCTCGACCGCCTTCGCGCCCGTCGTACGGGACCTGGCGAAGGACTACCAGCGCAAGTGCCCGGACTCCGCCATCACCGTGGACGCGCGCGGCAGCTCCGCGGGCGTCAACGCGCTCTCCGCGGACAGTCGTTCGGTCGTCGCCTTCTCCGACGGCCCGGCGATCGGCGGACCGGGCAAGCTGGTCGGCCGGCGCATCGCCCTGTCCGTCTTCACCCTCGTCGTCAACGACGGCGTCCGGCTGCCCGCCAAGGGCCTGTCGGTGCGGGACGTGCGCCGCGTCTACCGGGGCGAGGTGACCCGCTGGAAGCAGCTGGACGCCTCGCTGCCCGACCTGCCCATCGTCCTGGTCAGCCGTAACGCCGACTCTGGGACCCGGCAGATCTTCCAGCGCCGGGTGCTCGGCACCTGGGAGCGCGTGCCCAGCACCTCCCTGGACTGCGTACACAAGGACGACACCTCCGCACCGGTCATGCGCTGCGAACTCGACTCCACCGAGGACGTGCTGGCCACGGTGGCCCGGATCCCGGGCGCGCTCGGTTACTCCGAGTTCACCCTGGCCTCCTCCGGCCACCCCGGACTGCGCACCGTCCCTCTCGACGGCGCCGCCCCTTCCGTGGAGGACATCGAGTACGGCAGGAGCGAGTACCCCTACCGGGGCGTGGAGTACGCCTACACCTACGGCACCCCCTCCTCCGGCTCCCTGGCCGCCGCCTTCCTCGCCTACATCGGCGACACCGCCAACGAGAACGTCATCCGGGCCCACGGCCATCTGCCGTGCTCAGCGACGGTGGCCACGGGGCTGTGCTCCGGGGACTGACGGGGGACTGACGGGGGACTGATGGAAGGCCGACGGGAGATCGACGGGAGGCCGACGGGAGAGCTCGTCCTGCCGTCCGACCGTGAGGTCACCTGGGCTCGGGCGGGCGCTGACGGGGCATGTTGGGGCGGGAGTTGGGTCCCGGGGGCAGGGGGAAACGGCCGTTGAGGCCGGCGCCGTCCGTGCCGCGCGCCGGGGACGCCACCGCCGACTGGATCCCCATCGGTGCCGACCCGGTCCGGAACTCCACCATCCAGTCGGCCGTCTCGGTCCGCACCAGCTCGGTCACGTCCTCCGAGAACCGCCGCAGCACCCCGAGACACCGCTCGGCGGCCTCCCCGGCCGTCCCCTCCGTCGGCCCCAGGACCTCCCGCACGCTCTCCGACGCCCAGTCGAACTGCAGCGCCTGCAGCCGCCGCTGCACGGCCTGCGCGGTGGCCACGTCCCTTATCCAGCCGGACGTCACCCCGAAGAACCGGTCCACCGCCACACACGCGACGGCCAGCAGCAGCGCCAGATAGCCCCAGGCGGCCGCCCCGCCGAGCACCCCGGTCAGGTCCAGCAACGGCATCGCGGCCCCGGTGACCGCCCCTGCGGCGGCCCCGGCCCGCAGCGTCCGCGCGCCCCGCCGCTTCCACACCCGGTCCGCGAGATACCAGGCCGCCGTCTCCAGCGCCCCGCGCTCCACCCACCGGTACAGCTCGTGCAGCCGCTCGGCCGGCTCGCCCCAGTCCCCGAGGGGAAAGGACCGCCCGGCCAGATCCCCCGGCCGCAGTCCGGCCGCGCCCTCGCCCCGCTCGTCCTGAGGGGGACCCTCGGGCTGCATCTCCGGCTGACCCACCCGGCACTCCCTACTGATCACGGCCGCTCACGTTGCGTGACATCGCATGCCGACGCGGACCCCTTCCTACCGCTCAGCGGAACCCTTCCTACCGCCCAATGGGTGGCGCGGGCGTGCCTTTCGCCGCTTTTCCGCCCGCAAGAGGGCCTTGATCAGGTATGGCAGTCACGGCAATCTCACTCGAAAGAGTGGCGGGGCGATGGCTGCGCGGACCACGTAGGCTCGTGCCAACGGAAACACAACGGATGAAACGACGAATCCAGGAGCTGAATCGTGATTCCCGGTGGTGGCCAGCCCAATATGCAGCAGCTGCTCCAGCAGGCCCAGAAGATGCAGCAGGACCTGCAGAAGGCGCAGGAGGAGCTGGCGCGGACGGAGGTCGACGGGCAGGCGGGCGGAGGCCTGGTCACGGCGACCGTCACCGGCGCCGGTGAGCTGCGCGCCCTGCGGATCGACCCCAAGGCGGTGGACCCCGAGGACACCGAGACCCTCGCCGACCTGATCGTCGCGGCCGTCCAGGCGGCCAACGAGAACGCCCAGAACCTCCAGCAGCAGAAGCTCGGCCCGCTCGCCCAGGGCCTCGGCGGCGGCAGCGGCATCCCGGGCCTGCCCTTCTGAGCCGTTGTCGAGACCGGGCCCGCCTTTCTAAGAGGGGCGTCCGCCAACTACCGTACGTACGTGTAAGGAACCCCCCGGGAAGGACGGCAGTCCGTGTACGAAGGCGTGGTGCAGGACCTCATCGACGAGCTGGGGCGGCTGCCCGGCGTCGGTCCCAAGAGCGCCCAGCGGATCGCCTTCCACATCCTGCAGGCGGAACCGACGGACGTACGACGCCTCGCCCAGGCCCTGATGGAGGTCAAGGCGAAGGTCCGCTTCTGTGCGACGTGCGGCAACATCGCGCAGGAGGAGCTGTGCAACATCTGCCGTGACACCCGCCGCGACCCCTCGGTCATCTGCGTGGTGGAGGAGCCGAAGGACGTGGTGGCGATCGAGCGGACCCGGGAGTTCCGGGGCCGCTACCACGTGCTCGGCGGCGCCATCAGCCCGATCGAGGGTGTCGGCCCCGACGACCTGCGTATACGAGAACTTCTCGCGCGGTTGGCCGACGGGACGGTCACGGAACTGATCCTGGCCACGGACCCGAATCTGGAGGGCGAGGCGACGGCGACGTACCTCGCCCGGATGATCAAGCCCATGGGCCTCAAGGTCACCCGCCTGGCCAGCGGCCTCCCGGTGGGTGGCGACCTGGAATACGCGGACGAGGTCACCCTCGGCCGCGCCTTCGAGGGGAGACGACTCCTAGATGTCTGACGCCACGCTGCATGCCACGACGCGGGACCCGGACGACTTCGCGGTCCAGATCGCGGACCAGGTGGAGAGCTTCCTGGTGGCGGTGACGGAGGTCGCGAAGGGCGACGAGCCGGGCTCCGCCGTGCCCTTCCTGCTGCTGGAGGTCTCCCAGCTCCTCCTGGCCGGCGGTCGGCTCGGCGCGCACGAGGACATCGTCCCCGACGAGCGCTACGAGCCGGACACGGGCCCGGACGCCGATGTCGACGAACTGCGCGAGAACCTCGCCCGTCTGCTGGACCCGGTCGACGTCTACTCGGAGGTCTTCGACCCCTACGAGCCGCGCACGGCCCCGGTTCCGGCCCGGCTCTCCGACGACATCGCCGACGTCATCACCGACCTCCGCCACGGCATGGCCCACTACCGCGCCGGCCGGGTGACGGAGGCCCTGTGGTGGTGGCAGTTCTCCTACTTCTCCAACTGGGGTCCCACCGCCTCCGCCGCCCTGCGCGCCCTGCAGTCCGTCCTCATCCACGTCCGCCTCAACCAGCCCCTGGAGGAGCTGGACGGGCTGGACACGGACCAGAGCATGGGCGACGAGACGCTGGAGTTCGAGGCGGGCAAGGTGATGGCGCAGGAGATCGGCGGACCGCTCGGGATCAGGCGGGGTCAGTAGCCGGCCGGATCGGTACGGCCGCTCCGGTAACGCCGATCCCGGTGTCCGCTCCTTCCGGAACGGTCACGGTGATCGTACTCGGCCGTCCCATGTCCGCGCCCTGGTGGACCGTCACGGTGGCGGGTGTCGCCACGAGGCCCAGCTCCCGCAGATAGCCGCCCAGAGCGGCCGCCGCCGCGCCGGTCGCCGGGTCCTCGACGACCCCGCCGGGCGGGAACGGGTCGCGGGCGTGGAAGACGGTCGGGGACTCCCGCCAGACCAGGTCGACGGTGGTCCAGCCCCTGCGGTCCATGAGGGCGCCGAGCGCGTCCATGTCGTAGTCCAGGTCGGCCAGCCGCTCCCGGGTCGCGGCGGCGATCACCGGATGCCAGGCGCCGGCGAAGGCCACGCGCGGCGGCAGCGCCGGGTCCAGTTCCTCGGCGGACCAGCGCAGGGCGGCCAGCAGCTCGGCGAGGTCGGCCTCCGGGAGCGGTGCGGTGCGCGGGGGAACGCTCACCAGGGTCGCCATGACCGTGCCGTCCGCCGTCCGTTCGGTGCTCACCGTGACCGGGCCCGCCTGGGTGCGCAGCAGCAGCCGTCCGGTGCCGTGCCGCTCCGCGTGCGCGACCGCCGTCGCGATCGTCGCGTGCCCGCAGAACGGCACCTCGGCGAGCGGGCTGAAGTACCGGACGTCCAGCGCGCCGTCCGCCGACGGCACCACGAACGCCGTCTCCGAGTAACCGACCTCGGCAGCCGCCGCCAGCATCGCCGCGTCGTCGGCCCCGGCGGCATCGAGCACCACACCCGCGGGGTTGCCTCCGGCCGGGTCGGTACTGAAGGCCACGTAGCGCAAAATCTCCATCACCCGACCGTATCCGACCCCCCACACCCGGCCCGTCCCCGCAGCCCCTTCGCCACCAGCAGTACGCGCACACGGCGAACACCGGTGCTTGAACCCTAATTTCGCAGCCGTCCCTTGTGACGCGCTGCACTTTTCCCCGGCCGTTTCCTTGGGCAGGCGCTGACCTGGGCGCACGAATCTCACCATGCGATACCGCGGGGGCGGATTTCGGGCGCTCGTTAAACTGAGCCGACACACACGGACTGAGCGAGGAGCGCACGTGGGCCTTGTCGTGCAGAAGTACGGAGGCTCCTCCGTAGCCGATGCCGAGGGCATCAAGCGCGTCGCCAAGCGGATCGTGGAAGCGAAGAAGAACGGCAACCAGGTGGTTGTCGTCGTTTCCGCGATGGGCGACACGACGGACGAGCTGATCGATCTCGCCGAGCAGGTATCCCCGATGCCTGCCGGGCGTGAGTTCGACATGCTGCTGACCGCCGGAGAGCGTATCTCCATGGCGCTGCTGGCCATGGCGATCAAAAACCTGGGCCACGAGGCCCAGTCGTTCACCGGCAGCCAGGCCGGCGTCATCACCGACTCGGTCCACAACAAAGCCCGGATCATCGACGTGACGCCGGGGCGGATCCGGACGGCGCTGGACGAGGGCAACATCGCCATCGTCGCCGGGTTCCAGGGTGTCTCGCAGGACAAGAAGGACATCACCACGCTGGGGCGCGGTGGGTCCGACACGACCGCCGTCGCGCTGGCCGCGGCCCTCGACGCCGAGGTGTGCGAGATCTACACCGATGTCGACGGTGTGTTCACCGCCGACCCGCGGGTGGTCAAGAAGGCCAGGAAGATCGACTGGATCTCGTTCGAGGACATGCTGGAACTCGCCTCGTCCGGGTCCAAGGTGCTGCTCCACCGGTGCGTGGAGTACGCCCGCCGCTACAACATCCCGATCCATGTCCGGTCCAGCTTCAGCGGGCTGCAGGGCACCTGGGTCAGCAGTGAGCCGATTGGGGACCAGAAGGTGGAGCAGGCCATCATCTCCGGTGTCGCGCACGACACCTCCGAGGCCAAGATCACGGTCGTCGGCGTGCCGGACAAGCCGGGCGAGGCCGCCGTCATCTTCCGCGCGATCGCCGACGCCGAGATCAACATCGACATGGTCGTGCAGAACGTGTCGGCCGCGTCCACCGGGCTGACCGACATCTCCTTCACCCTCCCGAAGTCCGAGGGCCGCAAGGCCATCGACGCATTGGAGAAGGCGAAGAGCGGCATCGGCTTCGACTCGCTGCGCTACGACGACCAGATCGGCAAGATCTCCCTGGTCGGCGCCGGCATGAAGACCAACCCGGGCGTCACCGCGTCCTTCTTCGAGGCGCTGTCCGACGCGGGCGTGAACATCGAGCTGATCTCGACCTCCGAGATCCGTATCTCGGTCGTCACCCGCGCCGACGACGTCACGGAGGCGGTCCGCGCCGTCCACTCCGCCTTCGGCCTCGACTCCGACACCGCCGAGGCGGTCGTCTACGGGGGCACCGGGCGATGACGAGGCCGTGCCTGCCGGGCGTCGCGCGGCAGGCGGGAACGTGACGGCAAGGCCTGGTCCGACGCTCGCGGTCGTGGGGGCGACCGGGGCCGTCGGTACCGTCATGCTGCAGATCCTGTCCCAGCACGCGGACATCTGGGGCGAGATCCGGCTCATCGCCTCCCCGCGCTCGGCCGGCCGCAAGCTGGCCGTGCGCGGCACGGAGACCGAGGTGGTGGCCCTGTCGGAGGAGGCCTTCGACGGGGTCGACGTCGCCATGTTCGACGTGCCCGACGAGGTCTCCGCGCACTGGGCGCCGATCGCCGCCGCCAAGGGCGCGGTGGTGGTGGACAACTCGGGCGCCTTCCGGATGGACCCGGAGGTGCCGCTGGTGGTGCCCGAGGTCAATCCGCACTGCGCCCGCAGCCGGCCGCGCGGGATCGTCGCCAACCCGAACTGCACCACGCTGTCGATGATCGTCGCGCTGGGCGCGCTGCACGCCGAGTTCGGGCTGCGCGAGCTGGTGGTCTCCTCGTACCAGGCGGTGAGCGGTGCCGGGCGGGCCGGTGTCGACACGCTCAGGCGCCAGCTCGAGCTGGTCGCCGGCACCGAGCTCGGGACCAGTCCCGGCGATCTGCGCCGGGCCGTGGGCGACAACACGGGGCCGTTCCCGGAGCCGGTCGCGCTGAACGTCGTCCCGTGGGCCGGGTCGCTGCGCGAGGACGGCTGGTCCTCGGAGGAGATGAAGGTACGGGACGAGACCCGCAAGATCCTCGGGCTGCCCGACCTCCCGGTCGCCGTCACCTGCGTCCGGGTGCCGGTCGTCACCACGCACTCCCTGACCGTCCACGCCCGCTTCCAGGGCGAGGTCAGTGTGGACGGGGCCCGCGAGATCCTCGCCACCGCGCCCGGGGTGGTCCTGTTCGACAACCCGGCCGCCGGTGAGTTCCCCACCCCCGCCGACGTGGTGGGCACCGACCCGACCTGGGTTGGCCGGGTGCGGCGCGCCCTCGACGACCCCACGGCGCTCGAACTCTTCGTCTGCGGCGACAACCTGCGCAAGGGCGCGGCCCTCAACACCGCACAGATCGCCGAGCTGCTGGCGGCCGAGCTGGCCTGACGCCGGCCTGACATCCGGGTCGCCGGGCCACCGGACCACCTTCCTGACACCTGGGTCACCGGCCACCGGGCCACTTCGGGTCAGTTTGTATGATCTATAAACGAAGTGTGAGCCGGTCGAAGGTCCGGACCACTTGCTGTGGACCCGCTCGGCGTCCGAAGATTTTTCTCCCCGCTCTCCGCAACCGCGCGAAGGGCGGGGAGCGTCTTTGCGAACGCCCTTCAGGGGGTCGGCGGGGATGCGGCCCGAGGCGTGGGGACGTCTCGGTCATTCAGGACACAGGGGAAGAGCGGGTACGCATGAGGGCGTTTGGCGCACGGTCAGTTGTACCGCCTGAAGCGAGACGGCCGATTGCGGCACATGACGCGAAAGTGACGCCCGGCACGTACAACCCTCCCGGGGGGAAGCGTGTCCAACTGGCGTGGCTCAGGTTCTCGACTTCTCCGCTGCGACCCGCAGCCGACCCCGGATGCCCGGCGCGCCCGGCGGCATGCCGGTGATCGCGCCCATGCCAGCGGCGCGGCCCACCCGCATACCGAACCAGCGCGACGGCGTCGAGGACGTGACGGCCGCCGGGACCACCGTCGACCACCTCACCGAGACCTACCGCGCGCACTACCGCTCGCTGCTGGGCCTCGCCGCCCTTCTGCTCGACGACACCGCCTCCTGCGAGGACGTCGTCCAGGAGGCCTTCATCCGGGTGCACTCCGCGCGCAAACGCGTCCGCGACCCCGAGAAGACGCTCGCCTACCTGCGGCAGACGGTCGTCAACCTCTCCCGCTCCGCCCTGCGCCGCCGCATCCTCGGCCTCAAGCTGCTGTCCAAGCCGATGCCGGACATGGCGAGCGCCGAGGAGGGCGCCTACGACCAGCTGGAGCGCGACTCCCTGATCAAGGCGATGAAGGGGCTGCAGCGCCGCCAGCGCGAGGTCCTGGTGCTGCGCTACTTCGCGGACATGACCGAGGCTCAGGTCGCCGAGACGCTCGGCATCTCGCTGGGCTCGGTCAAGGCGTACGGCTCCCGGGGCATCGCGGCTCTCCGCCTCGCGATGGAGGCGCCGGCATGAGCAAGGACGGCGAGTCCCATGACTCCCACGAGCGCCATGAGCCCTTCGCGTGGCACGAGCCGACGCGCACGAACGAGCAAGAACACAGCCAATCGCACGCTGGGAACGGAACTGTGAACGACGGCCTCGAGGACCGGAGCGCCGAAGGGCTCGACCCGGACGAGCTGGCCCTGCGCAGGATGCTGCACCAGGCGGTGCAGACGGTCGAGCCGCGCGACGGCACCCTGGACCATCTGCGCCGTGCCGTGCCCGCCCGGCGGGCACGCAAGCGGCAGGCCATGGTCGGCATGGCCGCGGCGGCCCTGTTCATCGGCACCGCCGTGCCGGCCCTGGTGCACGTCTCCAACTCCACCGGCTCCGACGTCAACCCCTCCGTCGCCGGCCAGGCCTCCCAGGCGCAGGGCGGGGCGAGCCAGGGGAAGAACGCGGACGGCAGTGAGAGCACCGCGGGCGGCGGCTCCGGGACCGCCCCGGGCCATGGCAAGGGCGACACGAAGGGCGACGGCAAGGGCAAGAACAACGGCGCCGGCATGGGCGCCAGCGCCGGTACCGGCCCGTCGTCCGCCAGCGCGTCCGCCGCGGTGTGCACCGCGGCCCAGCTGGGCTCGGCCACCGGGACGACCGCCGCGCCCGACTCCACCGGCGCGGTGTACGGCACGTTCCGCGTCGTCAACGTCTCCTCCGCCGCCTGCACCGTCGGCGGCCCCGGCTCGGTGAGCACGCTCGCCCAGGGCGCGGCCGACGCCACGAAGATCACCACGTCCCATCATGTCTCCGGGGACGCGGCGGCCGCGCTGCCCGACCCGGCGACCGAGGTCACCTCGCTGCTGCTCGCGCCGGGCGCCTCCTACGAGGTGAAGTTCGCCTGGGTGCCCACGGAGACCTGTCCCACCACCGGCACGGGCAACGGCGGCACCACGGACGGCGGTTCCACCGCGAGCCCCACGCCCACACCGGATTCGGGCACCACCTCCGGCTCCGCGTCCAGCGGCACGGACAGCGGGGTGAGCACCCAGATGTTCACCGAGGACGGTGGCACGGCGGACGGGTCCGTCGTGATCTCCCACACCGCGGAGGCGGGCTCGCCGACGGTCTCGGCGACGGTGTCCGGCGCGTGCGCGGGTGTCGTGTACTACACCGGGCTGCTGGCCGGGTCCTGACGCCTCGCAGTAAGAAGCCTTGCCGTCGGACGCCTTGCCGCAAGACGGCTGGCTGTCAGACGCCTGGCTGTCAGACGCCGGACGGGCTGGCCTGGGACACGGTCTCCTCCTCGGGGACCAGACCCATCCGCGCGTCCCGCGCGAACTCGATCTCGCGGCGCAGCAGACGGAACCACATGAAGACGACGAAGCCGGCGAAGACGAACCACTCGCCGGTGTAGCCGAGGTTCTGGAAGGCCTTGAGGTCGAGACCGGAGTCCGGCGGCGCCGTCGCGGGCACGGCCCTCATCCCGGAGTCGGCCTTGTCGAGCGTGATCCAGGCGTCCTCCACGCCGTACGGCACCAGGTTCACCAGCGAGGCCGCGCTGATCGCCGCGGTCTGCCCGGCAGGCAGCCCGCCCTGCGCACTGACGCCGTTGTCGCCCGGTGTCTCGGAGGCCTGCAGCGCGCCGGTGACGGTGACCTCACCGGTGGGTGCGGCGGGTGCCTTCGCCGGATCGGCGGCGCCCGGCAGCCAGCCGCGGACCACGGGCAGCGCCTCGCCGCCGTCCATCCGCAGCAGTGTCAGCACGTAGAAGCCCTGCTTGCCGTCCAGCCGGCGGTTCGGGACGAGCAACTGCTTGTCGTACCGGCCGGTCGCGGTGGCCTGCCTGCCGGAGGTCGCCTTGTTCACCGGCAGCAGCTCGCGCAGCGGCCGGGCCGACTCGTGCCGGTCCGTCGTGACCCGCTCGGTCGCCTCCCGGTGGTCCTGCACCCGGCCCTCGAACCGGCTCAGCTGCCAGGACCCCATGAAGATGCAGAAGGGGATGGCGAGCAGCACGAAGACGTTGATCCCCCACCACCGGGGCGTCAGCAGAAACCGGTACACGCCTTCAACGGTACGGTGCCGTTCCGGTGAGCCGGGCAGGGGGGTTCAGTACCGCTCGGCGAGGTGGTCCCGTCCGGCCGGAGGTTCGTACGGCTCCGGCCAGAAGTCGGTGATCGCGGATATACGGCCGTCCTCGTCCCCGGTGAAGAAGGAGATGCCGTACATCTCCTCCAGTCCCACCGCGAAGTGCGTCCAGCTGACCACCTGCCCCGGCTCGGCGACCAGGCGCTCGATCCGCAGATGCCAGTCACCCGGATACTCCCGGTTGAACCGCACGTACCGCTCCCGGCCGCTGATCCTCTCGCGGGTCTGCGGGAGGGTGTAGACGACGTCCTCGGCGAGCGTGCCCGCGAAGGCGTCCCAGTCCCGGGCCTCGGCGGCGGCCCAGAACCTCTCGACTGTCGTGCGCAGATCGGTCATGCCGAAGAGTGTGCACGCCGCCACTGACAATCAGACCCTGCGCGCCTTCAGCGAGTACATCAGCGGGATGCCCGGGCGGCCCGGCGGGAAGCGGTAGTAGCCGTCGTCGTGGCGCTCGAACGTCTCGAAGCGCTGGAAGACGGAGACGTCGTGCTCGTGCAGGAACTCGATGCGCAGACCCGTCGCGGCCAGGGCGGAGACGACCTCGCCGAGCGGGTGCTGCCACTCCACGGTCCGGTTGTGGACGGTGTCGGTACTCTCCGCCGCGTACGTGCCGGGGTAGTCGTACACCTGCGCGGCCCGGTCGAAGTAGTCCCGCACCACCCGCGAACCGGTCTCGTCGTCGAGGACGTCGGTCAGTGGATGGAACTCGCAGAGATACAGGAACCCGCCGGGCGCGACCAGCGCGGCCGCCGTTTCGGCCCACCGCCGGACGTCGGGCAGCCAGCACAACGCCCCGACCCCGGTGTAGACGATGTCGTACGACGGCTCCGGTACCGCGCTCGCCGCGTCGTACACGTCCGCCGCCACGAACTCCGCCCGCTCCGGCCCGAACCCGAGGCCGGCGGCGAGGCCCCGGGCCACCTCGACGGCCGGTGCGGAGAAGTCGAGGCCGACGACGCGGGCCGCGCCGTGCCGGGCCCAGGAGAGGGTGTCGGTGCCGATGTGGCACTGCAGATGGAGCAGGGTCCTGCCGGTCACGTCACCGACCTCGGCCAGTTCGAAGGAGCGCAGGGCCTCCTTGCCGGCCCGGAAACCGTCGAGGTCGTAGAAGTCTCCGGTGGCGTGCAGCGGGACCCTCTCGTCCCAGTTGGCACGGTTGGTCTCACGCCAGTCGGAGGGGACCTCGGCGGGGACGGTGGAGGACATGATCGCGCCTTCCTGACCTGCTTGGACGGGTGTTCGGTAAGTGCCGGGTAGAAGTTATCCACAGCCTGGGTCCCGGGCCAGCGAATTGTCGGCGGGGACGGGCACTATGGGGCCATGACTGAGAGCAACGGGTCCGACGCGCCGGATCAGGTACAGAACGAGAACATGCCGGACTGGGAGAAGCGCTTCCGGGCGCCGCGGGTGTCGCTGCCCGACTGGGCGGAGGACGCACCGGACCGCTCCCTGTTCGTGTCGAACGCGACGGGGACGTACGAGCTGTACGCCTGGGACCGCTCGACCGGCGTCCAGCGCCAGGTCACCGACCGGCCGAACGGCACGACGGACGGCGTGCTCTCCCCGGACGGCGCCTGGATCTGGTGGTTCGACGACAAGGACGGCGACGAGTTCGGCGTCTGGCGCAGACAGCCCTTCACGGGCGGCGCGGACGAACCCGCCGCACCGGGCCTGGACGCCTCCTACCCGGCGGGCCTGGCCCTGGGCCGCGACGGCCGCACCGCCGTCGTGGGCCGCTCCACGGACGAGGACGGTACGACGATCCACCTCGTGCGCACCGGCGAGGACCCCGTGGAGATCTACCGCCACCGCGAGTCCGCGGGTGTCGGCGACCTCTCCCACGACGGCTCGCTGATCGCGATCGAGCACACCGAGCACGGAGACGCGATGCACTCCGCGCTGCGCGTCCTGCGCCCCGACGGCACGGCGGTCGCCGAGCTCGACGACACCCGCGGCGGCACCGAGGAGCTCGGCCTGGAGGTCCTCGGCTTCGCCCCGGTCGAGGGCGACACGCGCCTGCTCATCGGACACCAGCGCCGGGGCCGCTGGGAGCCGGCGGTGTGGGACGTGGCCACCGGCGAGGAGACCGATCTCGCCCTGGACCTGCCCGGCGACGTCAGCGCCGAGTGGTACCCGGACGGCACGGGCCTGCTCATCGCCCACAGCTTCGAGGCGCGCAGCGAACTCTTCCGGTACGACCTGGCCGGCCGCTCCCTGGAGCGGATCCCGACCCCGCCCGGCACGGTCTCCGGTGCGACGGCCCGCCCCGACGGCGCCGTGGAGTACCTGTGGTCCTCGGCCGCCCAGCCGTCGGCGGTCCGCTCCACCACGGGCGAGGTCGTCCTCGACCCGCCCGGCATGAAGTCCCCCGGCTCGGTCCCGGTGGAGGACGTGTGGGTGGAGGGCCCGGGCGGCCGCATCCACGCCCTGGTGCAGAAGCCGGCGGGCGCCACCGGCCCCCTGCCCACGGTCTTCGACATCCACGGCGGCCCCACCTGGCACGACAGCGACTCCTTCGCGGCGGGCCCGGCGGCCTGGGTCGACCACGGCTACGCGGTGGTCCGTGTCAACTACCGCGGCTCGACCGGCTACGGCCGCGCCTGGACGGACGCCCTCAAGCACAGGGTCGGTCTGATCGAGCTGGAGGACATCGCGGCGGTCCGCGAATGGGCGGTGACCTCGGGCCTCGCCGACCCCGCCCGGCTGATCCTCACCGGCGGCTCCTGGGGCGGCTACCTCACCCTCCTCGGCCTCGGCACCCAGCCGGACGCGTGGACGCTGGGCATCGCGGCGGTCCCCGTCGCCGACTACGTCACGGCGTACCACGACGAGATGGAGGCGCTGAAGGCCATGGACAGAACCCTCCTGGGCGGCACCCCGGAGGAGGTCCCCGACCGCTTCGAGGCGTCCTCCCCGATCACCTACGTCGACAAGGTCACGGCGCCGGTCTACATCTCGGCCGGCGTCAACGACCCGCGCTGCCCCATCCGCCAGATCGAGAACTACGTCAAACGCCTGGAGGCCAGAGGGGCGACCCACGAGGTGTACCGCTACGACGCCGGGCACGGCTCACTGGTGGTGGACGAACGGATCAAACAGGTCCGCCTGGAGCTGGACTTCGCGGACCGGCATCTGGGCTGACGGGAGGTTCCCGGCCCCGGTTATGTGCTGTCGGCCCGTCCGGCGGTCGAGGACGAGGTCCGGTCAGGGTCGGAGCGGGTGTCCGGGGGCGGTGGCCCCCGGCACCGCGCGCTCCGGGGGACGGCGGCCCAGCAGTTCCGCCAACCCCCGCCGCGTGGCAGCGAGGACCACCCGGTCCGTCCCGCTCAGCACATACGCGTCGGGCAGGTCCCACACCAGCCCCGAGTTCCGCCCGTCCTCGTACGCCTCCTCCGCGGCCGACTCCTCCCGCCGCCCGGCGGAAGCCCCCGTGTCCAGCGCCAGCACCCGCCAGGACCCCGCCCGGAACGCCTCCGCGACGGTCTTCCCCTCCAACTGCGGATGCCCCGCCACCTCGAGCGCGGCGAACAGCAGCACCCGCCGCTCCACCGGAATCGCGCCCAGGATCTGCCGCCCCATCATGGCCCCGGCGAACGCGGGGGCCGCGAGGTGCGACACGCTCCGGCTCCGGGTGGACGCCCGGGGATGGGCGGCCCTGAGCGTCCGGTACACGGCCGTGGAGAAGTCGTCGTCGTACAGCCGCAGCACCACCCGCAGATCCGGCCGCACGGACCGCGCGTACAGCGCGGCCTCCAGATTCGTCGTGTCGGCGCTGGTCACCGCGAGCAGCGCATGCGCCCGATGGATCTTCGCGGCCTCCAGCACCCCCTCCTGTGTGACGTCCCCGAGCACCACCGGCACCCGCAGCCGCCGGGCCGTGGCCAGCCCCCGCGCCTCGGGATCGGACTCCACGCAGACCACGGGGATGCTCAGTTCCCGCAGCCGCGTCAACACCCGCGTACCGATCTTGCCGAGTCCGAGGAGGACGACATGACCGCCCATCCCCCGAGGCGGCTTGCGCAGCGCGGAGGCGCTCCGGAAAGTGCCCAGCGCCTCGAGCACCGCGGCCAGCAGCACCGGCAGCAGCAGCAACCCGACGAGCCCGGACAGGAGTTGGAGAATCTGTCTCCCGACGGAGGCGCCGATGGCCGGGTCGTCGATGGCGAACAGATCGAGCAGCGTCAGATAGAAGGCCTTCAGCGGATGGATCCCGGTCACCAGCCACAGGGCGACCGCGAGCGCGACCACGCAGGCGACCATCCCGGCCAGCGACCACCGCAGCCGCCGCGAGAACAGCGAGGCGAACGGCACGGCACCGCGCGCCGGAGGCAGCGAGGGGCCGGCGTAGGAGACCTGTTCCAGGACGACCGTCCCGCGTCCGGTCGCGCCGCGCACCGCCTGCGCGTCGGGCAGCAGCGACGGCCCCTCGTCGCCGGGTCCGGAGCCCTCCGGGACGTCCGAGCCGTTGCCGGTCGGGGACAGCAGCGCGAGCGTGGCCAGCCCCGGCTCGGCCACCTGCCCGGGCCGCGGCGTCCGCTCCACCGCCCGCAGCAGCAGCCCGTCGGTCTGTACGACCTTGCTGGTGCCGGCGACGGCGGTGGCGACCAGCGCCGGCGCGGCCGTGTCGGCGTCGGAGAGCACGGTCGTGGAGGCGTCGACGCCGGCTCCGTCGCCGTCGCCCGCGGCCAACGCGGCCGCCTGGTCGAGGAGTTCCTCGATGTGCTGGCCGAGCCGCCGGTTGTACAGGCGCAGCACGAGCCGCAGCCTGGGGTTGAGGCGGCGGGCGGTGAGCGCGGCGCGGATGTTGGTCTCGTCGTCGTCGTACACGAGCGCCAGCGCGGCGGCCCGTTCGACGCCGGCGGCGGCGAGCACCGCCTCGTTCGGCTCGGTGGCCTCCGTGACGGGGGCGCCGGCGACGGGGGCGCCGGCGACGGGCTCACCGTTGCCGCCCGCGCGGTTGACCGCCGCGCTCACCCGGTCGAGCAGCGCCGCCGTGGTCGCCCGGGCCCGCCCCACCACCGGCGGGCGCACACTCCGCTCGGAGGGCGGCACGACGAGCGTGACCTGTTCGCCGTACACACCGCGCAGTTCGGCGGCCAGGCGGTGTGCCAGGCCGTCGTCGCCGCACACCACCATGTGCCCGGAGGGGTCACCACTCGGCACACCTTGACTCGGAACGCTCCCCACGAGGTCAAAGACTGCCCCAAAGAGACAGGTGGTTCCAGCAACCAGTGAACGTTCACCGTCCTTCCGCCGTAGTGAAGGGGAGGGAACCAGCGCCCTGCCGCAGCACCGGAGGTACCTCGCCCGTGGCCATCACCGAAGAAGCCCTCAAAGGGCCGAACAGCCACGCCCCGGCCCCGCCGACAGAGACACCACCGAAGTCCGCGGCCCCGAAGTCGCCGGACAAGCAGCCGGCTGACCGGAAGTCGCCGGACACGAAGCCCGCCGACGCGCAGTCGCCCCACGCTGCGGCCGCCGACGCGAAGCCCGCCGACGCGCAGTCTCCCGACTCGAAGTCGCCCCACGCAAAGGCCGCCGACACAAAGCCCGCCGACTCGAAGTCACCCCTCGTCCTCACGCTGCTGCTGCTCTCCGTGGTGCTGTTGCAGGGGCCCATCCGGGGTGCCCTGTCCGCGCCGGTGATGCAGAGCTGGATGACGGTGTTCGTGGCCGTGCTGGTGCAGGCGCTGCCCTTCCTGGTCCTCGGTGTGCTGCTCTCGGCGGCGATCGCGGTGTTCGTGCCGCCTTCGTTCTTCGCCCGCGCGCTGCCGAGCCGCCCGGCGCTGGCGGTGCCGGTGGCCGGGATGGCGGGCGCCATGCTGCCCGGCTGCGAGTGCGCGTCGGTCCCGGTGGCCGGAGCGCTGGTGCGCAGGGGCGTGACCCCGGCCGCGGCGCTCGCCTTCCTGCTCTCCGCCCCGGCGATCAACCCGATCGTGCTGACGGCGACCGCGGTGGCCTTCCCCCGCAACCCCGAGATGGTCCTCGCCCGGTTCCTCGCCAGCCTGCTGGTGTCCTGCGTGATGGGCTGGCTGTGGCAGCGCCTCGGCCGCACGGACTGGCTGCGCACACCGGAGCGTTCGCACTACGAGGGCCCCAGCAAGGGCGCCGCCTTCTGGAACTCGGTGCGGCACGACGTGATGCACGCGGGCGGATTCCTGGTCGTCGGCGCGATGGCCGCGGCGACGCTGAAGGCACTGGCCCCGGCGAGCTGGCTGCGCACGGCCGCGGAGAACCCCCTGGTCGCGATCCTCGCCCTCGCCGTCCTCGCCGTACTGCTGTCGATCTGCTCGGAGGCGGACGCGTTCGTGGCGGCCTCGCTGACCCAGTTCTCCCTGACGGCCAAACTCGCGTTCCTGGTGGTGGGACCGATGATCGACCTCAAGCTGTTCGCGATGCAGGCCGGCACCTTCGGCCGGGGCTTCGCCCTGCGGTTCGCGCCCGCCACCTTCGCCCTGGCGATCGTCGGCGCGGTCCTGACCGGGGCGGTGCTGCTGTGAACCGGCAGGCCCAGGCGGCGATCCTGTTCCTGACAGGCGCGGCCCTGCTGCACGCCGGCCTCACCAACCTCTACCTGCGCTACGTCAAGGCGGGCCTGCAACCCCTGCTGCTGGCGTCGGGAGCGATCCTGATCCTCGCCTCTCTGGCGACGGTCTGGTACGAGTGGCGAGGCCGCAAGCCCAAGGCGACGGAAGCCCACGACCACGGCGATGACCACGAGCACGGGCAGGAAGACGCCCACGAGCACACGCACCGCGAACCCCGCATCTCCTGGCTCCTGGTCCTCCCCCTCCTCGCCCTCATCCTCGTCGCCCCGCCGGCCCTCGGCTCGTACAGCGCGATGCGCACCGGTACGGCCCTGCAGCAGCCGTACGGCTACAACAAGCTGCCCGCGACCGGCCCGCTGAACCTCACCGTGGTCGACTACGCGGGCCGTGCCGTCTACGACCACGGCCGTTCCCTGGCGGGCCGCCAGATACACGTGACCGGCTTCGTCGCCCTGGACCACACGGGCGCCCCGTACCTGGTCCGCATGGCCCTCAACTGCTGCGCCGCGGACGCCCAGCCGGTCAAGATCGCCCTGACCGGCAAGGTCCCGCCGGTCCTGGAGCCGGACAAGTGGCTGGAAGTGACCGGCACTTACACCACCCAGCAGATCAAGGACCCGGTGAACAACGGCCCGATCCCGTACTTGAAGATCACGTCGGCCAAACCGGTACCGACGCCGTCGGACCCGTACGACGAGAGCTGGAACCAGTAACCGCGCTCACAGTTCCCGGCCAGGCCACCCCAGCAGCCGCGCACCGATCACCGCTGTCTGCAGCATGTACCGGTGCGCGGGGTCGGCCGGGTCGGCACCGGTGAGTTTGTGGATGCGCTCGAGCCTGTACGTCAGGGCACGCACGCTCAGCGACAGGCGGCGGGCGGCCTCCGCGGCCACGCAGCCGGAGTCGAAGTAGGTGCTGAGGGTGGCGAGCAGGGGCTCGGCGCCGCCGCGGGCGGCGGTGAGCGGGCCCAGGGCGTCCTGGACCAGGTCGGCCATGGCCTGCCGGTCGCGAGTGAGGACGGGGTAGACCAGCAGGTCCGCGGCGTACAGCACCGGGTCATCCAGGTCGAGCCGCTGGGCCAGTTCGAGGGTGTTGAGGGCCTCCTCGTAGGACTGGACGATCCCGCCGACCCCGTGCTGCGGTCGGCCGACGGCGACCCGGCCGCCGTCGGTGGCGGCGTACGCCTGCCGGGCGAAGTGGGTGATGACCTCGTCCTGGTCGCCGGGCGCGACGCACAGCATCCGGCCGTCCTTGGTGGTGAACAGGATGTTGCGCTCGCCGAAGCGGGCGTTGAGGGAGCGTTCCACGCGGCGGGGGACCGGCGCCGCCTCGTCGTACGCCGTCGGGCCCTCGGCCACCGCGACGGCGTGGGTGTGCGAGAGGCGCAGGCCGAAGCGTTCGGCGCGCTCGGCGAGCCGGCCCAGGTCGCTGCGGCCGTAGAGGAGGTCGTCGATGAACTCGCGGCGGGCCGCCTCCTCCCGTCGTACGGCGAGCAGTTGGGCGCGTTCGTAGCCCTCGGCGAAGGCGTCGACGACCTGTTGTACGGCGGCCAGGGTGCTGTCGGCCGAGCCGGGGGTGCGGGGCCAGGCGGCGCGGGTGGCAGCGAGGTGGGCGTCGACCAGGGCGCGCAGCCCGAGTCCGGCCTCCGCGGCCTGTTCGCCGAGAGCCCGCCGGGCCTCCAGCTCGCCCCGGGTCAGCCGCCGGCCGGTCGCGGAGACGTCGGCCAGCAGTTGGGCATACCCGTCCAGATAGTGGTCGGGTATCGCGTGCTCCGCCACTTCGTCCCCCGTTTTCCTGACGCGCCGGTGACGCTTTCTTAGCGCCTGCCCGGCATCGAAACCCTAGTGAACACTGCCGGAAACCGGCAATGCGCGGGGGCGCGCGACGCGCGCACCATGAGCGCCAGGGGAGCACAACGGGCGGTCCCGGTGCCGGACTTCGGCACCGGGACCCTGGACGGGGGGTCGGGATCATGCGGGCGTTTCTCGCGGCCGCCGTGGGGCTTCCCACCATCCTGTTCACCTCGGCCCTCGCCGTGGTCGTCGTCTTCTGGCTGCTGGCGGCCCTCGGGGCGGCCGACCACCACGGCTTCCACGGGCACCGGAACGTCGAGGCCTGGGGGATGGGCGGCGTACCGGTGACGGTCGCCTTCTCACTGCTCACCGCGATCGCCTGGTTCGTCAGCCTGAGCGCGACGGTGCTGCTCGATCCGCTCGCGCCGAACGGGCTCGCCCGCGTCGCTGTCAGGGCCGTGGTCCTGGCCGGCGCGGTGGTCGCCGCCTGGTGGACGACCCGGCTGCTGGTACGGCCGTTGCGTCACCTCTTCCCCGACGCGCCCGGCCCCTCCCGGCAGGACTTCGTCGGCCTGGTCTGCACCGTCCGCACGGGACGGGTGGACGGCACCTTTGGACAGGCCGAGGTCCGGGCGGCGGACGGCTCCAGCGCGATCGTCCAGGTGCGCCAGACGGGCGAGGACGCGAGGAGCGTGAGCAACGCCCTCACCAGCGGCAGCACCGCCCTGCTCTACGCCTACGACGACGTGGGCGAGTTCTTCTGGGTCGCGCCCTACGACGGCGCGCTCGACCCGCGCCCCGACTCCGGCTGATCACCGGCACGCGCCGCGCTTCTCCCTTCTCTCCTCCACAGGACCCAAGAGGCTCATGTCATGAACGCCATCTCCGTGGGCATCGGCGTGCTCGTCGCCGTCGTGCTGCTCATCGCGCTCACCCTGTTGCTGGTGGTCGGCCGACTGTTCCGCAAGGTGGAGCAGGGCCGGGCACTGATCATCTCCAAGACGAAGAAGGTGGACGTCACCTTCACCGGGGCGGTCGTGCTGCCGGTGGTGCACAAGGCCGAGTACATGGACATCTCGGTGAAGACCATCGAGATCCGCCGCACCGGCCGCGAGGGCCTGATCTGCCGGGACAACATCCGCGCCGACATCCACATCAGCTTCTTCGTGCGGGTCAACAAGACCGTCGAGGACGTCATCAAGGTCGCCCAGGCCATCGGCACGCACACCGCGAGCGACCCGGCGGCGATCCAGGACTTCTTCGCCGCGAAGTTCTCCGAGGCCCTCAAGACGGTCGGCAAACAGCTGGACTTCGTCGACCTGTACACCAAGCGCGAGGAGTTCCGGGACCGGATCATCCAGGTCATCGGCACCGACCTCAACGGCTACCACCTCGACGACGCCGCCATCGACTTCCTGGAGCAGACGCCGCTGACCCAGCTGGACGCGGCGAACATCCTGGACGCGCAGGGCATCCGGAAGATCACCGAGTTGACGACCCTCGAGCACGTGCGCACCAACGAGTACCAGCGCACCGAGCAGAAGGAGATCACCCGGCAGGACGTGGAGGCCCGGGAGACCATCCTGGAGCTTGAGCGCCGGCAGTCCGAGGCCGAGATCAGGCAGCGCAGGGAGGTCGAGACGCTGCGGGCCAAGGAGGAGGCCGTCACCGCGAAGGTGCAGGAGGAGGAACGCCTGGGCGCGCAGACCGCGTTCCTGCGCACCGAGGAGCAACTCGGCGTCCAGCGCGAGAACCAGGCCCGCGAGATCGCCGTCGCGCAGAAGAACCGCGAGCGGGTCATCGCCGTGGAGAACGAGCGCATCGAGAAGGACCGGCTGCTGGAGGTCATCGCCCGTGAACGGGAGACCTCGCTGTCGCAGATCGCCAAGGACAAGGAGGTCGAGGCCGAACGCCGCGAGGTCGCGGACGTGGTCCGGGAGCGGATCACGGTGGACCGTACGGTGGCCGAGCAGGAGGAGGCCATCAAGAAGCTGCGCGTGGTCGAGGAGGCCGAGCGGGAGCGGCAGTCGGTGATCATCGCCGCGGAGGCCGAGGCACAGGAGAAGCTGGTCAAGGACATCAAGGCCGCCGAGGCGGCCGAGTCCGCGGCCAAACACCGGGCGGCCGAGCAACTCACCCTCGCCGAGGCCCGGTTGAAGTCGGCCGACCTCGACGCCCGGGCCAAGCTGCGGCTCGCGGAGGGCGTGCAGGCGGAGGCCGCCGCGGAGGGGCTCGCGGCGGTGCAGGTCCGCGACAAGGAGGCCGAGGTCACCGAGAAGGCCGGGCGCGCTCAGGCCGTGGCCACCGAGGCGCGGATGCGCGCGGAGGCGGAGGGCACCGGGGCGCTGCTGCGGGCCGAGGCCGAGGGCGCGCGGGCCAAGGCGCTGGCCGAGGCGACGGCGATCGGCGAGAAGCTGAAGGCGGAGGCGGAGGGCCTGACCGAGAAGGCGGCGGCGATGGCCGCGCTGGACGACGCCTCGCGCGGTCACGAGGAGTACCGGCTGCGGCTCCAGGCGGAGAAGGAGGTCCGGCTGGCCGGCCTCGACGTGCAGCGGCAGGTCGCCGAGGCCCAGGCCACGGTCCTGGCGACGGGCCTGGAGAACGCCGACATCGACATCGTCGGCGGGGACTCCGTCTTCTTCGACCGGCTGGTCTCCGCGGTCGGGCTCGGCAAGGGCGTCGACGGCTTCGTGCGGAACTCCGAGACGGCACAGGCGCTCGCCCGGCCCTGGCTGGACGGCACCGGCAGCTTCACCGACGACCTGGCCCGCGTCCTGGGTTCGGTCTCCACGGCCGACGTGCAGAACCTCACCGTCTCGGCCCTGCTGATGAAGCTCATGAAGACGGGCGGCTCGGAGTCCGGAGCGCTGCGGCAACTGCTCGACCGTGCAGGGGAGTTGGGTTTGGCGGACACTCCGCTGGCCGCTCTGAACGGCAGCGTCAGGGCCTGACGGCCCGCGCCGGGCTCCGATCCGCCGACGGTTCCGGAGCCGCCGCACAGGGGACGGCGGCTCCGGGCCCTTTCCGACCCGTTGAGAGGCATCCATGACCACCGGCCAGGACACCGGTGTCACCGGCACCACGAAGAAAGCCGGCAGTACTGATACGGCGGCCGTATCGCCGGACGGTCCGCGCGACGGCACGTACGAAATCCTGCGCGACCGCCTCGCCGACCGGGCGGACGAACTCGCCCGCCGAGCACAGGCGTTGAACATCCGCAGGGCGGAGGAGTTCGGCTCCACCCGCCTGGAGCTCACCGGCACCGCCGCCCTCCGCACCGAGCAGAGCCGACTGCCCCGCGACCTCGTCGCCGTGGGGGACGCCCTGCTCCTCGGCTGCGCCCCGCCCGCCGGCCCCGCACCGCAGACAACGGTCACCGGCGTCCTCGCCCTCTACGACCGCGACCTGAACCGCCTGCCCGAGAACGCGGTGCCGGGACTGCTCGACGACCCGGCCTTCGTACGGGAATTCACCGAGCTGCACCGCTACTACCGCGACGCACGGCTGCTTCAACTGCGGCACGCAGAGGGCAGGTTGCTCGCCGTGTTCCGCATCGGCGAGCAGGCGGACGACATCCGGGTCCTGCGCTGGGCGCTCGCCACCGACGGCCGGGTCTCCTTCCTCGACGCGCGTGGCGAGCGCGACCATGTCCCGCCGCCCGCCCATGACTTCACCTGGACGGAGACGACCCGCGAGGACCACGTCCTCGGCCGCCACCCGCATGTCTCCGTCCAGGAGGAGGTGTTCGTCGGCACCTCCGGCGGCATCCTCACCGTGAAGGTCGACAACGACACCGAGACCGCCGAGGGCGTCCACAGCGAGCCGGTCGACGAGCCGCTGCAGTCCCTCGCCGACGCCGAGATCGCCTACGCGCGCGTGGGCGCCCTGATCCTGCTGCGCGTGCGTCCCTACAAGGAGGACACCCACCGCCACCTGGTCTTCAACACGCTGACCAGGACGGTCGTCCGCCTCGACGGCATCGGCCGGTCCTGCCGTCGGCTGCCCGAGGACCAGGGCATCGTCTTCCCGGGCGGATACTGCCTGGCCACAGGTGCGTACAAGACCTTCGACGGCGTGGACACCGGTGATCTGGAGTTCGAGCGGACGGTGCGCTCGCCGAACGGCGAGGACGTCCTGTTCGCGTACCACGCGCGGGTGAGCGGCCGCGGCCTGCTGCTGTCGTACAACCTGGTCCGCCAGGAGGTGGCGGCCCCGCTGGCGTGCCACGGCTGGGCCCTGTTCGAGGACGGCGCGCTGGTGGTCCTGCGCGGCGACTCGGACGAGCCCGCCCGCGTGCACCCGGTGCAGCTGTGGAGCTCGCCGTACGTCTCCGACACGTACGCCGCCGCCCGCCCCGTCGGCCCCGGTCCGCTGGCCCGTGTCGGCAACGCCGACCTCGTCCGGGGCATCTCCGACTGTCTGTCCCTCACGGCGACGGCAGCCGAGATGACCCCCACGACCGAGGTGTACGAGGCGCTGGTCGCCGCCTGTGTCCGGGCGGCCGACACCCACCACTGGCTCGGCGACCCCGAACTCGGCGATCTCCGCGCGCCGTTGGACGACGTACGGGACACGGCCGAGCAGGTGCTGGCCGAGTTCGCGACCGTCCGGGAGCTGACCCGCCGGGCCGCCGACGCGCTGACGGAGGCGGCCGACCGGGTCACCGCCCTCGTCCGCCGCCTGCGTGGTGAGGCTCCGCGCGACGCCGCCGGCTGGGCCGGAGGGCTGACCGAACTCCGCCGCGCGCAGGGGCGGTTGCTCACCCTCAAGGAGCTGCGGTACGCGGATGCCGCCCGGATCGACGCCCTCGCGGCCGGCGTAGAGGCCGATCTCGCCGGGTTCGGTCAGCGGGCGATGACCGCGCTGGCCCGCGAGGACGCGTTCGCCGGCTACCACACGGACATCGAGGCCCTGCTCACCGAGGCCGACGCCCTCACCACAGCGGCAGGCGCGGCACCTCTCGCGGCCCGCCTGGACGACCTGGCCGAGCAGCTGCGCACGGTCACCGACGTCGTGACCGGCCTGGACATCGCCGAGGCCACGGTGCGTACGTCCGTCCTTCAGCGGGTCGCCGACGTGCTGGGCGGCGTCAATCGCGCCCGGGCGGTGTTGGACACCCGCCGCCGTGACCTCCGGGGGAGCGAGGGCCGGGCGGAGTTCGCCGCGGAGCTGGCGCTGCTCGCCCAGTCGGTCACCGGCGCCCTCGCCGCGACCCCCGACCCGGAGTCCTGCGACACACAACTCGCCCGTCTGCTGGTCCAGTTGGAGGACCTGGAGGCCCGTTTCGCGGACTTCGACGACTTCCTCACCCAACTGGCCGACAAACGCACGGAGATCCACGAGACCTTCGCCGCCCGCAAACAGACCCTCACCGACGAACAAGCGCGCCGATCCGAGCAGTTGACCGTCTCGGCCCACCGCGTCCTGGAGACGGTGACCCGCCGCGCAGCCCACCTCCCCGACGCCGAGGCGATCGGCGCGTACTTCGCCTCCGACCCGATGGTCACCAAGGTCCAGCGCACCGCCGACGCCCTGCGCGCCCTCGGCGACCGCACCCGCGCCGAGGAACTGACCGGACGCCTCACCGCCGCCCGCCAGGAGGCCGCCCGCGCCCTGCGTGACCGCAGCGACCTGCACGCCGACGCCGGCCGCACCCTGCGCCTGGGCCGCCACCGTTTCACCGTCACCACCGAGCCCCCGGCCCTCACCCTGGTCCCGGACGGCACCGACGGCCTGGCCCTCGCCATCACCGGCACCGACTACCGCGCCCCAGTCACCGACCCCGACTTCGCGGCCACCCGCCCCTACTGGGACCGCCCGCTGCCCTCGGAGTCCCCCGAGGTCTACCGCGCCGAACACCTCGCCGCCCGCCTCCTGCACGAACACGGCGCCGCCGCGCTGACCGGCACCGACCTCGCACCGCTGGTCCGCCGCGCGGCCGAGGAGTCGTACGACGAGGGCTACGAACGCGGCGTCCACGACCACGACGCGACCGCCATCCTCACCAGCCTCCTCCGCCTGCACGCCTCCGCCGGCCTTCTCCGCCACCAGCCCGCTGCCCGTGCCACGGCCCAGCTCTTCTGGGCGCACGGCACCACACCCGAATCCCGGGCCGATTGGACCCGCCGAGCCCGCTCGCTGTCCCGGGCGACGGAGACCTTCGGGCTCTCACCCGCGGTCACCGACTTCCTCGGCGAACTCGCGTCCGCGATCGGCGCCGCCCAGCCCGCGCCGCCGACCGCTGGCGCGGCCCGGGCGGCGGGCGGAGCCGACCGCGCGAAGGCGGGCGGCACGGCCGGGGTGGCGCCCGGTGCGGCCGAGGAGGCGACCGGTGCGGCGGCGTACCTCTTCGAGGAACTGACCGCCGAGCCGGACGGCTTCGTGATCAGCGCGGGCACCCGGGACTTCCTGGACAAGTTCCGGCGCACGGCGGGGATCTCCGCCTACGACGACGATCTCGCCGCCCTCGCCGCCCCGGCCGCCCGCCGCCAGCTCGTGGAGGCGTGGCTGTCCGCGTACGCCACCGCGAGCGGCCACGTGGACCCGTCCGGGGGCGGCCTGGCGGAGGCGGTCGCCGCCGAACTCTGCCACGGGCTGACGCGCTACACGTCGGACGCCCCGCTGACCGCGACGGTCGACGGCCTCCTGGGCACCCACCCCCGCGTCACGGCCGGCACCCTCACCCTCCGTATCGACGAATTCCTGCACCGCACCGAGGAGTTCAGAACCCGGTCGGTCCCCGGCCACCGCGTCTATCAGCGCCGCCGTACCGCCCTGCTGACCGCCGAACGCGCCCGCGTCCGCCTGGACGACCACCGCCCCCGGGTCATGACGACGTTCGTCCGCAACCGTCTGGTGGACGAGGTCTACCTCCCCCTGATCGGCGACAGCCTGGCCGGGCAACTGGGCACGGCCGGCCCCGACGGCCGCCCCCCGACCGGCGGCCTGCTCCTGCTCATCTCCCCGCCGGGCTACGGCAAGACGACGCTGATGGAGTACGTCGCCGACCGTCTGGGGCTCCTCATGGTCAAGGTCGACGGCCCGTCGCTGGGCCGGTCCGTCACGTCCCTGGACCCGGCCGAGGCCCCGAACGCGGCCGCCCGCCAGGAGGTCGAGAAGATCAACTTCGCCCTGGCCGCGGGCAACAACACCCTCCTCCACCTCGACGACATCCAGCACACAAGCCCTGAACTCCTCCAGAGATTCGTCCCGTTGTGCGACAGCACGCGCCGGATGGAGGGCGTACGGTCCGGCGAGCCCCGCACCTACGACCTGCGCGGCAAACGCTTCGCCGTCTGCATGACCGGCAACCCCTACACCGAGTCCGGCACGGGCTTCCGCGTCCCGGACATGCTGGCCAACCGGGCCGACGTGTGGAACCTGGGCGACGTACTGACGGGCAAGGAGAAGACCTTCGCCCTCAGCTTCGTCGAGAACGCGCTGACCTCCAACCCGGTGCTGGCCCCGGTCGCGGGCCGCGACCGCGCGGACCTCGACCTCCTGCTCCGCCTGGCCGAGAACGACCCCACGGCGCACCCCGAGCGCCTGACCCACCCCTACGCCCCCGCGGAACTGACCCAGATCCTCGCGGTCCTGCGTCAGTTGCTGACGGCCCGCGACACGGTGCTGGCGGTCAACGCGGCGTACATCTCCTCGGCGACCCGGCCCGCCACGACCCGCACGGAACCCCTCTTTCGCCTCCAGGGCTCCTACCGCAATCTCAACCGCATCGCCCAGCGCATCCGCCCCTCCATGAACGCCGAGGAACTGTCCGCCGTCCTGGACGACCACTACCGCGCCGAGGCGCAGACCCTGACGACGGACGCGGAGGCGAACCTGCTCAAGCTGGCGGAACTGCGAGGAACTCTGACGCCTGAACAGGCCTCCTGCTGGGCGGAGTTGAAGAAGGCCCACGTCCGCACCCGGACCCTGGGCGGCCCGGACACGGACGCCCTCACCCGCGCGGTCGCGGCACTGGGCCTGCTGGCGGAACGAATGGGGGCGGTGGAGGCGGCGATCAGGTCGGCGGGGAGCCGGTCCTGAGACGAGAGCGACGCCTCTCAAGAAAACGGTAAGAAAACGATCTCCGCAGACAACCTTCTCCCTCCCCAACCCGTCCAATTCGTGTCCGACGCCGGTCAGTGCGCCGGAGTGAGTCCGTCTCTGTCCCATCTGGGGATGCCATGGGGGATGTCATGAGTCCTGTCTCCGTCGGGCGCGTGCTGCGCCGCGGGGCATGTGCCGCAGCCGTGGGCGCGCTGGTCGTCGCCGGTCCGGGGAGCGGGGCCGCGCTTGCCGACGACACAGCGCAGTCCGACCACCTGTGGATCCAGGCACCGTACGACCAGTCGGTCACCGTCGCCCCGGACGGCGGCACGGCGCAGTACCGGTCGCTGGCGCTCGGTCTCTACCACGACAACGACAACTTCACCGTGACCGGCGGCCGGCTGACGGTCGACGTCGCCGGGCTCGCCGGGGTCGCGGACGTGTCCTGGCCCGACAACTGCACGCCGAACGACGCGGGCACCGTCGCCGTGTGCGACACCGGGGACGTGCCGACCCGCTACAGCGCGCAGGTCCAGCTGAGGGTACGGGCCGCGGTGGGCGCCGCGGTCGGCGCGCAGGGCGCGATCGAGTACTCGGCCACGGCGACCGGCGGCCCCGACGGCACGCTCACCGCGCCGGAGGGCTCGGCGGAAACCTTCGTCACGGTCGGCTCCGGCCCGGACCTGGGCATCAGCGCCCCGACGGACGTCAGCGGCATCGCACCCGGAACCACCCTGACCGTGCCGTCCGCCGTCACCAACACCGGCAACGAGACCGCGCACGGCTTCACGGTCAGGATGTGGGCGACATACGGCCTTCGCATCACCACCCGCTACCCGCAGTGCACCTACACCGAGCCGGACCCGAACGGCGAGTACACGCCGATGACGGTCGCGACCTGCTCCTTCAACACGGAGGTGCCCCCGGGGGCGACGGTGCACCTCCCCGAGCCCCTCCGCCTCACCCTGACCCGCCACGCCCTCTACGAGCGCTTCGACTACGAGGTCGAGCCCGTCGGCGACACCGCCGACCTCGACACCTCGGACAACGGCCGCTCCTGGCACGTCAACGCCGACAACACGGCCGACTTCGCCGTCCACGGCACCGTGGCGACGGGCGCCGCCGGCGACACGGTCACCGCCGGCTTCCGCTTCGTCAACCACGGCCCGGCCTGGGTCGGCAACGTCGCCTCGGGCGACCCGGTGGCGGTGATCGACTACTACCTCCCCGAGGGCACGACCGCCACATCGGTCCCCAGCACTTGCCACCCCACCTCGACGTCCGGCGACGACCCGACGATCGCCCACTACGCCTGCACGCTCCCCCTGTGGGCCAAGCCGAACCTCAAAGTGGCCTTCCCCTTCAAACTCCACATCGACCGCCTGGTCCCCAACGCGACGGGCCACGTCACGGTCCACCCCCACTCCGACACGTCCTCGAACTTCGACCCGAAGCCGAAGAACAACACGACGAAGGTGGTACTGAACCCGACGACCTGACACCAGATCCCGCCGGACCTTCCTTACCGGGCAAGGCCGCACAATGTTCACGGATCGGCAATCGCAGTGACACCGATCCAGCCATCCTGGTGACGGTGGCTGTGTCTTGACTGTGTGCCCTCGCTCACCAGGAAGGTGCTGGCACATGGTCAAGAAGAGACGTCTGAGAGTTGTCGCGATATCGGTGGCGGCGTGCGGGATCGGGGTCGGCCTGGCGTTGTCCGCCGGCGCGGCCGACGCCAGTGGCGGTGTGGCGGCGTGGTCGTCGGTGCCGGCGGTCACCGACGTCCGCGGCGTCACCGCCCCGAACGTCCTGTCGCCCGGGCTCGCCGAGCACCCCGTCGCGCAGGGCTCCCTGAAGCTGGAGAACCCGACCGCCGAGGTTCCGTACTACGGCTACCTCGGCGACGGAACACTGCTTCCCGACCCTGCCGTCAAGCAGGCCCCGGGCGTGAAGATCGAGGCGAGCAAGACCGAGCCCGACAAGAACACCTACTTGCGGCTGCCCGGCCTGCACGGCGCCGACCCGTCGTACCCGTACGGCAGGCACTTCCTCTTCCAGGGCCACGAGGGCGGCGAGGCCGGGTACATCACCCGCGTCAACCTCGACGCCGACCAGGCCCACCGTGTGACCCTGCTGGCCACCAAGGAGACCGACGGCACGAGCATTCCCGCCATCGACGGCTCCACCTGGGACCCCTGGGCCAAGCGGCTGCTGTTCACCTCCGAGGAGGGGGCCGCGGGCGCCGTGCTCCAGGCCACCCCGGACATCGATTCGAAGGTCGAGGACATCTCCTCCGTCACCGGGCGGGCCGGCTACGAGGGCGTGCAGAACGACTCCGCCGGCAACATCTGGCTGGTGGAGGACAGCGGCGGAGCCACGGTCGCCACCAAGGCGAAGATCCCCAACAGCTTCGTCTACCGGCTGATCCCCTACGACAAGCACGACCTCACCAGGGGCGGCAGGCTCCAGGCTCTGCAGGTGGTCTCCCGTCGCAGCGGCTCGCCCATCGCGTACCAGGGCGTCGACGGCGCGCACCCCACGGGCGGAGCGTTCACCGACGACGAGAAGGACCTGACCAACTACGGCCCGGCCCTGAGCACCCACTGGGTGACCATCCACGACACCAAGACCGACACCAGCGGCAAGGCGTTCGACGCGAACGCCCTGGCGAAGGCGGCCAAGGCCACCCCGTTCAAGCGTCCGGAGAACGGCCAGTTCCGCCCCGGCACGGACTTCCGCGAGTTCTACTTCGACGCCACCGGCGACACCAACACCACCAGCACCGCCAACGACGGCTACGGCGGCTGGGGCACCCTCTACAAGCTAACCCAGAGCGACCCGCGCTCCGACAACGGCAAGCTCAGCGTCTTCTACACCGGCGACCAGGCGCACACCGGCATCGACAACGTCACCTTCCTCGACCGCACGCACGTCGCCTTCGTCGAGGACGCCAGCGACACGGTGCACACCCAGCGCGGTGCCCTGGACTCCGGGTACGTCTTCGCCACGACCACCGACTACTCGGGCGGCGCCCAGCCGGTGCGCTTCCTGGCCGAGGGCCGCGACCCCTCGGCCACCCTGGACAACATGCTGTCCGCGGTGAACGGCGGTATCCAGAACGACGGTGACAACGAGATCACCGGCATCCACGCCTCCGACGGCGACCCGGGCACGCACGGCATCCTCGGCGCCAAGGTGCCGACACTGTTCCGCGACGGCTGGCGCCTGTTCTGGACCCAGCAGCACGGCGACAACACCACCTGGGAGATCACCCCCCAGCCCACCAAATAACACCGGCCACCTGAGCGAGCCGGCAACGCTCCTCAGGCCCCCCAGACACGACAGAGGGCACCTCCGGAAATCCGGAGGTGCCCTCTGATCAGCGTCGGGGTGGCGGGATTTGAACCCACGACCTCTTCGTCCCGAAGCAACTTGGGTGGGTGTTGGACCTTGGACTGGCGAGCCGATCACCTGCGGCGACAGTCCGTGGGTTTCCGCGCTCGTTCGTCGGCGTTGTCACGCAGTTAGACACTCGGTCAATCCATTCCGGGCGCGCCTGGATGGCTTGTGCCTGGACCGGCGGGAGGTCAGCCCGAGGCCCTGGCCCCGTCGGTTCTCGGCCGCTCCGGTTCGCAAGTGTTGCGGCCCGTGGGCTAGCAGCTCTGCCGAAGCCCGGGCTCTGGTTTGCGTACGACGACAACGGCGCCGTTCACCGTCGGTGAGACCGGTGCCCGCCCGTGCCGGTGGGCGTTGCCGGATCAGCCTGCTCCGCGCCCGCGTTCGGCCTCGACACCTCCAACTGCTTCTCGACCGGCCTGCGCACCCCCGGACCGGGGCCCGCACCAGATCGGGCTCCTTGCTCACGGGCCTCGCAGCCTGAGCGGTGCGCGGGTGAGCGGCTGCCATGTCCACCGAGTCCTCGTGCGGTCACCGCCCCGGTGACCTGTACGACGGCTGTGACGTGTCTCACCGGAACCCGCCCGCACCGTACGTCAGTTCAAGACGTGACCACAGATATGCGAACCCGGGTGCGAAACGGAGATCCGGACGCCTTCGCGGAACTCTACGACGAGTGCGCCCGCGCGGTGTACAACCACGCCTTCCGGC
This sequence comes from Streptomyces sp. NPDC002144, assembly GCF_053593695.1. Taxonomy (NCBI): domain Bacteria; kingdom Bacillati; phylum Actinomycetota; class Actinomycetes; order Kitasatosporales; family Streptomycetaceae; genus Streptomyces; species Streptomyces sp. NPDC002144. The sequence continues at coordinate 167,956 of NZ_JBSFDB010000008.1, read as the reverse complement.
TGACCGCCGACTGGTCGCTGGCCGAGGACGTGATGTCGACGACCTTCATGGAGGCGTGGCGGCGCCGGGCCTCGGTCGAGGCCGAAGGCGGCTCGCTGCGGCCGTGGCTGCTGGGCATCGCCACCAACGTCGCCCGCTCCCACCACCGCAGCAACCGCCGCTACCGCAACGCGGCGAGCGCCGCGGCCGCCGCGCACGCCGCCGAGGAACGGGTCGAGGACCACGCCGAGGAGACCGCCGGACGCCTGGACGACCGGCGCCGCATCAACGCCACGCTCGCCGCCCTCAGCCTGCTCAAGCGCCCCGAGCGTGAGGTCCTGACGCTGTGCCTGTGGGAGGGGATGGAGTACGTCGAGGCGGCCCGCGCCCTCGGCATCCCGGTCGGCACCGTCCGCTCCCGCCTCTCCCGCGCCCGCGCCCGGCTGCGCAAGCTCGCCGATGCACAACTGCTCGAAGAAAAACGGGAACCCACCCGCACGAACCGGCAGATAACAGGTGATCGCGGATACGCGGTCCGGTCCGCACAGGAAGGAAACCGATGAACGCCAGCCCCTCCCACCGGCCCCACCCGGCCGAGTGGACGGAGACGCAGAGTCTGCTGCCCTCCGCCGAGCGGGATCTGCCGGCGGGCCGCCACCAGTTCCACAAGGAGCAGATGATGGCCCGGATCCACGAAGACCTCCGCACCTCCTCCCGTACCTCCGCTGCCTATCCGGTCGCGCCCGTGAAGCGCTCCAACCCGTTCCTGCGCCGTACGATCCTCCTGCCCGCCGCGGCCTTCGCCCTGGCCGGCGCGGTCGTAGGCGGCCTCGCCGTGACCGGCGGCGGGGCGGACGACGGCAAGACCACCCTGGCCACCGGCCCCGCACTGACCACCCGGATCGGTGCCGCCGACGCCAAGGGCGCCCCCCAGCTCCTCGAACGCATCTCCCTGGCCGCCGCCGACACCTCCGCCCCCGCCCCGCGCAAGGGCCAGTACATCTACATCGCCTCGAAGGTGGCCGACACCTACATCAAGACCGTCGGCGACAAGAGCGAGGCGGTCAGCAACGAGCTGCACTCCCGCCAGGTCTGGAACTCCCTCGACGGCAGGGACGGCTGGCTGATCGAGGCCGGCGAGACCAGCGACAAGGGCATCACCCTGAAGAGCGACACCCCGTTCAGCGGCGCCTACAACGCCCTGGCCGCGCTGCCGACCGACCCCGACGCGCTGCTGCAGCGGATCTACCGCGCGTCGGACGCCGTCCGGGACCCCGAAGTCCCGCGCGACCAGGCCGCCTTCGTCGCCATCGGCGATCTGCTGTTCGAGAGCTACCCGCCCGCCGAGGTCGGCGCCGCCCTCTACAAGGCCGCGGCCAAGATCCCCGGAGTCGTCTCGGTGGATGACGCGGTCGACGCCACGGGCCGGCACGGGGTCGCGATCGCGCGGGAGAACGACACCGACGGCGAGCGCACCGAGTGGATCTTCGACAAGAAGACGCTGCGGTTCCTCGGCGAGCGCATCGTGGTGGTCAAGGCCACGGCGGGCAATCCCCTCAAGGTCGGTACCGTCACGCACACCAGCGCGATCACCGAGCGCGCGGTCGTCGACGCCGCCAAGCAGGTTCCCGGGCAGGTGAGCTGAATGCGCGACAGAACCGCAAGCGCCTCGCTGGCCGCCCTGCTGGTGGCGGGGCTGATGACGGGCGTCTCGGTGGCCGCCACGGGCTCCGGCCTCGGCGTACGGACGCAGGACACCGCCACGGTCGCGGCGCCCGGCAGCCCCGCCCTCGGCGCGCGGACCGCCGGCTCCGCCTCCGCGGCCGGCCGGTACGTCACCCTCCTCACCGGCGACCGGGTCCGGTTGGACGCCCGGGGCCGGGTTACGGGCGTACGGCGGGCACCGGGCCGTGAGCACGTCCCGGTGTCCGTGCGCGGCGTCGGGGGCGATCAGTACGTCGTTCCCGCCGATGCCGCCGCCCTGATCGGCCAAGGCGTCCTGGACATGCGGCTGTTCGACGTCAGCGGCCTGATACGCGCCGGCTACGACGACACCCGGCGCGGCACGCTCCCGCTGATCGTGTCGTACGAGGGCAAGTCCGCCCAGCGCAGGAGCACCCAGAAGTCACTGGTCGCGGACGCGGACGCCACCGTGCGCCGGGAGCTGCCCAGCGTGGCGGGCGCCGCGATCACCGTGCCCAAGGCCGGGGCCGACGACATGTGGCAGGCCCTCACCGAGGAGCAGGGAGTCGCGCGGGTCTGGCTGGACGGCCGGTTCAAGGCCCCGGCTGACGAAGACGGCGCGAAGGCCGGGGAGGCGGGCGGCGGCGTCGCGCAGATCGGCGCCCCGGCCGCCTGGGCGGCCGGATACGACGGCAAGGGCGTCAAGGTCGCCGTCCTGGACACCGGCGTCGACACCACACACCCGGACCTCGCCTCGGCGGTGAAGGCCTCGAAGAACTTCACCAGCACCGGCAGCACCGACGACATGGCCGGCCACGGCACCCATGTGGCCGCGACGCTGGCGGGCTCCGGCGCACGGTCCGGCGGCCGGTACAAGGGCGTCGCGCCCGGTGCCGGGATCCTCAACGCCAAGGTGCTGGACGACAACGGCGAGGGCAGCGACTCCGGCGTCATCGCCGGCCTGGAGTGGGCCGCCGGGCAGGGCGCCAAGGTGGCCAACCTCAGCCTGGGCCAGGCCGACACCCCGGGGGAGGACCCGGTCGAGGCGGCGGTGAACGCCCTCTCGAAGAGCACCGGCATGCTCACCGTCGCCGCGGCCGGCAACGAGGGCCCCGACGCGGGAACCGTCGACTCCCCGGGGGCCGCGGAGTCGGCGCTCACCGTGGGCGCCGTCGACGGCGAGGACCGGCTCGCCGACTTCTCCAGCACCGGCCCGACCGCCGACAACGCGCTGAAACCGGACCTCACGGCGCCGGGCGTGGCCATCGTCTCGGCGAGGGCGGCGCACGGCCACATGGGCGACCCGGCCGCCGACGGCTATGTCTCCATGTCCGGTACGTCGATGGCGACGCCGCATGCCGCGGGGGCGGCCGCGATCCTCGCCCAGCGGCATCCCGACTGGACCGGCGCACGGATCAAGCAGGCGCTCACCGCGTCCACCACCCCGACCACCGGCGCGACCGGCTACCAGCAGGGGACGGGCCGACTCGACGTGTCCCGGGCACTGGAGGGGGAGGTGGCGAGCGAACAGACCTCCGTGTCCTTCGGCAAGCAGCTGTGGCCCCACACCGACGACCGGCCGCTCACCCGGCACATCACCTACCGCAACGACGGCGACCACCCCGTCACCCTGGACCTGACGGCCACCGCGACCGGCCCCGGAGGCAGCACGGCCCCCGTAGGCATGTTCACGCTGAGCACCACACAGCTCACCGTGCCGGCGGGCGGCACCGCCGACGTCGATCTCACCGCGGACACCCGCGTCGAGGCGGCGGACGGCACCTACTCGGGCACGCTCGTCGCCACCGCGCGGAACGGCGCCGACCCCGCGGCCGCCGACCCCGCGGCCGTACGGACCGCCTTCGGCGTCGTACGCGAGGCCGAGGCACACGACCTCACCCTGAAGTTCCTCGACCGCGGCGGCCGGCCCGTGAGCGCTCCGCTGACCGAGATCCTCGGATACTCGGGCACGTACTGGACCACGAACCTCGAGGACTCCGAGCGGATCTCCAAGGGCGTGTACCGGGTACGGGTCCCGCGCGGCGACTACGTCGTGGACACCGTGCTGGCCGACGCCAGTGGCACCTCCGCGCTGGTCCGGCCCCGGCTCTCCCTCACCGGGGACACCACGGTCGTCTTCGACGCGCGCAAGGCGAAGCCGGTCCGGATCACCGCGCCGCATGGCGCGAAGATGTCCGACGGCCAGCTCAACGTCGCCGTCGGCACCGGGGACAGGGGGAGCGCATCGCATAACAGCACCCTGTTCTGGGGAACGTTCAAGAACCTGCGCACCGCGACCCTGGGTCCGACCGCCCCGGCCGGGAGGCTCAGCACGCAGCTCGGCGGCCTGTGGCAGAAGGGCAGCACCACCTACCACCTGCTCCACAACCTGCCCGACCGCTTCCCCACCGGCTATCGGCACACCACGCGCATGAACGAACTGGCCCTGCTGAAGCGGAACTTCGGCTCGTCCGCCGCCCACCGCAAGGGCACCGTCAACGTCCTGTGGAGCGGCCCCACACTGTCGCTGGGCACGGTGAGCGACCCCTTCCCGCTGCCGACGACCGCGAAGATCTACGTCACCACGCCCAAGGGCTTCAAGTGGACGGCCAACCTGGGCCAGCGAAACGCCTCCGGAGACGACGACGTCTTCTACGGCACGGAGAGCGCGAGGTCGTACCAGGCGGGCCGGACCTACGCGGCCACGTACAACGTCGGCGTCTTCAGCCCGATCACCGGCGGCCCGTACGGCGCACAGCGCGACGGCGACACCCTGGACCTGTGCGTCCCCGACCTCGCCGACGGGGCCGGTCATCCCGCCTCCTCCGTCGCCAAACGGCACACGACGGTCACCGCGGACGGCAGCACCCTGCTCGACAACGACGGCGACCTCTGCCAGACCGTGGAGAAGCTCCCGTCCGTCCCGGCCCGCTACACGATCCGGACGAACCTGACCCGCCCGCCAGGCGTGGCCACGACCACGAGCCGCCTGACAGCGGCCTGGACCTTCACGTCCAGCCCGTCCGACTCCGGCTCGCTGCCCCTCTCCACGGTCCGCTTCCACCCGAAGCTGACCCCGACCGGCACGGCCCCCGCAGGCCGCCGCACCACGATCCCCCTGTCCCTCCAAGGCCCAGCAGCCACCCACCTGAAGTCCCTGACGGTGAAGGTCTCCTACGACGCCGGCAAGACCTGGTCCGCCGCCCCGGTGACCACGACCCACGGCAAAAGGACCCTCACCCTGACCCACCCGGAAAACGCCCGCTCGGTCTCCCTCACATCCACCCTTACCGACACCACCGGCAACACCTACGCGGTGACGATCCTGAAGGCATACCTCCTGACCTGACGTGGTCCAGACACTCCTCGACGCGGTCACGCATCATCTGGAGCGCTTCGCCGCTGCCGACCGAGACACACGTCTTCGTCGATCCGCAGAGGCGGACAACTGCGACGGAGGGACGACTGGGTGAAGGCTGGGAAGGCTGCGGGTGTCAGGGCCGAGTTGCACGACCTTCGGCACAAGGGCAACACGCTCGCCTCGACGGCGGGAGCCGGCACCCGGGAGCTGATGACGCGCATGGGCCACAGCAGCTCCCGAGCCGCGCTGATCTACCAGCACATGACCAGCGACCGGGACCGGGCCATCGCCGACCGGCTTGGGGCCATGATCCGGGGCGGCGGGGGAGTGGCCACCCCCGAGCCCTCTGAAAAGCATCGGGCGGGCTCGTAGTGGCATGGATGTGGCACGGCGCCTGAAATGGCCAAGGGCTAGCCTTGGAGGAAACCCCTCCTGAGCTGGCCCTTCTGTCTGTGCCCTCGGCAGGAGGGAGCTCCCATCCCGTCCGCCGCCGACCCAGGCAGAGCCGAGTAGACGCGGCCCATGGCGTCCAGGTCGTTCGTACAGTGGCGCGACATCAGGGGAGTGGATTTCCTTGATCCACTCCCCAATCACTCCCCAGGGACTCCGCGGAACGAGTCAGGGCCGGTTTCCCGTGAAGGAAAACCGGCCCTGAACTGGTGTTTCGGCTGTCGGGGTGGCGGGATTTGAACCCACGACCTCTTCGTCCCGAACGAAGCGCGCTGCCAAGCTGCGCTACACCCCGATGTCGCTGCAGTCCTGCTCGTCGCGGCGACGTCGTTTACTTTAGCCCACCGGTGGCTAGAGACGAAATCCGGTTTTCGCGCGGTGGCGGACGGGGTTCGGGCGGGCGTGGTCGAGGGCGACGAGGAGGACGGCGAGGGCGTAGAAGGCGAGGCCCAGGAGGAGGGCGCTGCCGAGGACGCTCTTGTAGCCGTGCAGGTCGACGTCCAAGAAGGGGTAGAGGTAGCGGCCCCGTGTTCCAGGGAGGATCAGTTCGCCTCGGATGAAGGAGAACGCCAGGTAGGTCAGGGGGTAGAGGAGCCACGGGGCCGCCTGGCGCAGGTGCAGGCGGTCCGGGGGTGTGAGGAGCAGCCAGTCCAGGACCGCGGCCGCCGGGACCGCCGTGTGGAGGAGTTGGTTGGTCAGCCACTGCCAGCCGGTTGGCGCCGTCGTACCGCCCGTCAGGGAGAAGGGGGGCGAGGCGTGGGTCAGGAGCAGGTGGTAGACCAGGGCCGCGATCAGGACGTACAGCAGTGCCGCGCCCGTGACGGCGGACGGCAGCGGGCGGCGGGCCGTCCAGGCTCGGCGGGCCGAGAGGGTGAGGACGGCGGCCAGGAAGAGGCTGCTCTGGATCGTGAAGTGGCTCAGGACCCGGATCGGGCTGCCGAGGAGCAGGTCGACGGTGACGGCAGACACCGCCATCAGGGCCACGAGCAGGCGATACGCGGCCGTGAGCGGGCGGCGGACCGGCGTCACCACCGCCGTGGCGGGGACGGCGGAGGGCATCAGCACGGGCACGCCCGGGACCGCGGGGAGGTCCGGGATGTCCCTGGGTATGGGGGCGGTCATGCCCCCAAGCTAGGGAGGGGGGATAAAAGGGGCCATCCGGGCGGGCCGTATGGGCTATGGACGCCCGCCAGCAGCTGATGTCTACGGCCCGGCCCCTGCCAACGGCCCGGTCCTGCCTACCGCCCGGTCCTGCCTACCGTCCGGTCCTGCCTACGGTCCGGCCCCGTTCCCCGCCTACTCCCGGCCCACCAACGTCAGCAGCGTGACCTCCGGTGGGCACGCGAACCGTACCGGCGTGTAGCGGTTCGTGCCGCAGCCCGCCGAGACGTGCAGGTATGACGTACGGCCCTCCGCCCGGTGCGAGGACAGGCCCTTCACCCGGTCCGCGTCCAGGTCGCAGTTGGTGACCAGGGCGCCGTAGAAGGGGATGCAGATCTGCCCGCCGTGGGTGTGGCCGGCCAGGATCAGCGGGTACGAGTCCGCCGTGAAGGCGTCCAGGACGCGCAGGTACGGCGCGTGGACGACGCCCATCGAGAAGTCCGCCGAGCGTGAGGGGCCGCCGGCCACCTGGACGTAGCGGTCGCGCTTGATGTGCGGGTCGTCCAGGCCCGTCAGCTCGACCGAGACGCCCTCGATCTTCAGCTGGCCGCGCGTGTTGGTGAGGTTCAGCCAGCCCGCCGCGTCGAAACCGTCCCGCAGGTCCTCCCACGGGTTGTGGATCGCGCCGACGACCGGCGGGTTGCCGTTCAGACCGTGCCGGCCCTGCACCTTCTCCAGCAGGTAGCGGGCGGGGTTGCGGGGCCTGGGGCCGTAGTAGTCGTTGGAGCCGAAGACATAGGCGCCGGGGAACTCCATCAGCGGACCCAGCGCGTCCAGGACCTCCGGCACGGCCTCCGGGTCGGACAGGTTGTCGCCCGTGTTGATCACGAAGTCGGGGCGCAGGCCGGCCAGCGAGCGCAGCCAGCGCTGCTTCTTGCGCTGGCCGCCGACCATGTGGATGTCGGAGACCTGCAGGACGCGCAGGGGGCGCATGCCGGACGGCAGGACGGGCACCGTCACCCTTCGCAGGCGGAAGGAGCGGGCCTCGAACCCCGCTGCATAGGCCACACCGGCGGCGCCTGCCGCCGCGATCCCCAGAGGTACTCCGTATCGAGCGCGCATACCTCCATCGTGACAGACCCGGCACGGCACCCGAGCCACCCCGGTCCGTGACCGCACGATCCTCACCGCCCCTTGAGGGAGAGGGCGTCGGGCCGCCTAAATGGGAGGGCGTCGGGGTGTCGGTACCTGCGACAATCAAACCCATGACCACGCTCAAGTCGAAGCTGCAGGAAGACCTCACGACCGCGATCAGGGAGCACGACGAGCTCCGCTCCTCGACGCTCCGGCTGACGCTCGCCGCGATCACCAAGGAGGAGGTCGCGGGCAAGCAGAAGCGCGAGCTCTCCGACGACGAGGTGCAGAAGGTGATCACCCGCGAGGCGAAGAAGCGCCGGGAGGCGGCCGAGGCCTTCGCGCAGGGTGGCCGCGCCGAGTCCGCCGAGCGGGAGAAGGCGGAGGGCGAGGTCCTCGCCGCGTACCTGCCGAAGCAGCTCAGCGACGAGGAGCTGAACACCATCGTCGCCCAGGCCGTCGAGGAGGCGAAGGCGGCCGGCGCCGAGGGGCCGCGAGCCATGGGCGCCGTCATGAAGATCGTCAACCCGAAGGTCGCGGGCCTGGCCGAGGGCGGCCGGGTCGCCGCGGAGGTGAAGCGCCTCCTCGCCGACTGACCGACTGACCGACGGACCGCGACCGCGACCCCCGGCACGCAACAGAACGGCCCCTGATCGTCGTACCGGAGAAGTCCGGTTACGACGATCAGGGGCCGTCGGCGTCAGCGCGACCCGCGGTCTGGCGCCGGTGTCAGCCGCGTCAGCCGCGCCGTCCGCCATTTCCGTTGCCGTTGCTCTGGCCCTGGAAGAGGTTGTCCGGGAAGGAGAACGTCGGCGTCGGGAAGGTGTTGCCGCCGTTGTTGCCGCCCGAGTCCTGGCCGCCGTTGGTCAGGCCGGCGATGAGCCCGCCGTTGTCGTTGCCGCCGTTCTTCCCGTCGCCGTTTCCCTTGTCCTTGCCCTTGTCGGGGTTGGGGATGTCGACGAGGTGGAACTCCTCCACCGGCCTGCCGTCCAGCGCGCCGTCCATCATGTCGCGCCAGATCGGTCCGGGGACCTGGCCGCCGTAGACCTTCTCGTTCCAGACGCCGCCGATGGTGATGTTCTTCATCTGGCGCTCGTGGGCCGGGTCGCCGACCCAGACCGCGCCCGCCATGTTCGGGGTGAAGCCGACGAACCAGGCCGCGTAGCGGTTGTCCGTGGTACCGGTCTTGCCCGCGCTCGGGCGGCTGTCGAGGCCGGCCGCCTTACCGGTGCCGTCCTCGACCACGCCCTTCAGCAGCGTGGTGACGGTGTCGGCGGTCTTCTCCGACATCGCGCGCGAGCAGGTCGACTTCGGCACCTCCAGCGACTTCTTCTGGGTGCCCACGGTCTGGGTGATCGACTCGATGGCGACCGGCGTGCAGTACATGCCGCGCGAGGCGAAGGTGGCGTAGGCGTTCGCCATCGTCAGCGGCGACATCTCCTGCGTGCCGAGCGCGATCGACGGGGCCTGCTGGATCTTCTTGCCGTCGGCCCGCTCCACGCCCATCTTCTGCGCCATCGTCGTCACCGGGCAGATGCCGATGTCGCTTATCAGCTGCACGTAGTAGGTGTTGACCGACTTGGCGGTCGCCTCCTTCATGGAGTACGGGCCGTGTTCGTCGGGGTTCTCGTTGGTGAGCTTGACGCCCTTCTCGTCCCAGGTCCTGCCGTCGCAGGCGGAGACGGGGGCAGGGTAGTCCATCTCGTACGGCGAGGAGTACTGCTGCGTCGCCGGCGTACCGCCCTCGATGGCGGCCGCGGCCACGATCGGCTTGAACGTCGAACCGGGCTGGTAGCCGGCGCCGCCGCCCATGTCCTTGTCGACGGACAGGTTGATCGAGGTCTCGTGGTCCTTGACGTTGATGCCGTACGGCCGCGACTGGCCCATCGCCAGGATCTTGCCGGTGCCGGGCTCCACGATGGTGGCGGCGGTGGCGACCTGGTCGCTCTTGTAGACATGCTTCTTGACGGAGCGCTGGACGGATTTCTGGGACTGCGGGTCCAGCGTCGTGCGGATCGTCAGACCGCCCTGGTTCCAGACCTTGGCCCGGGCCTCCTGGGTCTTGCCGAACATCGGGTTGGTCAGGAAGACCTCGCGCACGTAGTCGCAGAAGAAACCGGCGCCCTTGACGGCGGTGATGCAGCCGTTCTTGGGCTTGCTGGGGGCGAGGCCCAGCGGTGTCTTCTTGGCCGCGTTGGCCTGCGCCTGCGAGATGTCGCCCATGTCGGCCATGCGCTGCAGTACGACGTTGCGGCGCAGGGTGGCCTCCGTCGCGTCGTTGACCGGGTCGTACCGGGTCGGCGACTGGACGATGCCCGCGAGCAGCGCGGCCTGCTGGAGGTTGAGGTCCTTGGCGTGCTTGGAGAAGTAGCGCTGGGAGGCGGCCTCGACGCCGTAGGCCTGCTCGCCGAAGAACGTGATGTTCAGGTAGTTCTCGAGGATCTTCTTCTTGCCGAGCTCCTCCTCCACCTGGATCGCGTACTTCAGCTCCTTGATCTTGCGGCCGAGGGTCTGCTGGGTGGCCTCGGCGACCTTGGTGGGGTCGTCGCCGGCCTCCTCCACGAAGACGTTCTTCACGTACTGCTGGGTGAGCGTGGAGGCGCCCTGGGCGACCCCGCTGCTCTGCACGTTCTTGTTGAGGGCGCGCAGGACGCCCTTCAGGTCGACCGCGCCGTGCTGGTAGTAGCGCGAGTCCTCGATCGCGACGATCGCCTTCTGCATGTACGGCGAGATGTCCTTGAGCTGGACGACCGTACGGTCACGTGAGTACACGGTGGCGATCTGGCCGCCCTCGGCGTCGAGGATGGTGGTGCGCTGGCTGAGCGGGGGCGTCTTCAGGTTGGCCGGGAGCTCGTCGAAGCTCTCCACCGATCCCTTGGCGGCCAGGCCCAGCGCGCCCACGGCGGGCAGCGCGATGCCGGCCATGACGGCTCCCGCGAGCACACTGACACCGAGGAACTTGGCGGCCTGCTGCGTTGGGGACAGGCCACCGCCCGAGCGCTTCTTTGGCATGAGGGCAGCCTACGTTCTCAATCGCCGGACACACGTATATGCCTTGGCCTAAGCTGCTCTCAACTGTCACAGCAGTAGGGCCACGTATCAATACGTCCGGCGACCCCGAATCGTTCCGGAGGTTCCCCGACTTTTTTGGTGGGGGCGTGTCCGAATCCGCCTTGTGTGTCGGGCGGTGTCCGTTGTGACTCCATGGAACTGTCCCGTTTCGCCGGGAAAGTCATGTATGTCACCAGCTCACTCCCCCGGGTGATCTGCCGCTTACCCATAGTCCGTTCGGGCCATTCAAGATTGGGCCCGAAGGGGGTGTTGCGCTGTGCCCGCCTTCCGTAACGTCCTCAACTGGCGGCGGTGAATATGCCGCTGCCGCCGTGGGGGAGCCTCGATTCGGGAGAGGACGGCGCCGGTATGGGCTGGGTAACCGACTGGAGTGCGCAGGCCGCCTGCCGCACTACCGATCCGGATGAACTGTTCGTGCAGGGAGCAGCGCAGAACAGGGCCAAGGCGGTGTGCACCGGATGCCCGGTACGCACCGAATGCCTGGCCGACGCGCTGGACAACCGCGTCGAGTTCGGCGTGTGGGGAGGAATGACGGAGCGGGAGCGCCGCGCGCTGTTGCGCAGGCGGCCCACCGTGACCTCCTGGCGCCGGCTGCTCGAGACTGCACGTGTGGAGTACGAGCGGGGCGTGGGCATCCTGCCGCTCGACGACGACGAGGTGTACGAGAACTACGCGGCGGTGAGCTGAGGGCACCCCTCGGCTCAGTCGACGGCGGTCTCGGGCAGCTCCGGCCGGTTGGCCGCGAGCCGGTCACCGATGTCCCTGAGGCCCGCGAGGTCGTGCACATCGCCGGGCAGCGCGGCCACTTCGGCCACCGCCACCTCGGGGTGGAGCGCGGTGAAACGGTCGCGCGTGCGCTGCTCGCGGGAGAGCAGTTGCATACGTTCGGCGTGTAGCCTCAGCAGGCCCGCGGTGAGCCGCTCGACGCCCTGGGCGCCCTCGGCGCCCTCGTCCTCCTGATCCGGACCGGGGGAGTTGGTCCTGGACACGGGAGGGTCGGCGGGCCGGGTCGCCCCGGACGCGGAGCGCCCGGATGCGGGAGATTCTGAACTGCCGTACGTGTCGGGAGAGTTACGAAGTCCAGCTTTCCCGCCGTCCTGATCGACAATGCGGGCCTCCACAAGATTTTCCGCGGCGCCGAGCGCGCGCTCGGCCGACAGCCGGTCGGCGCCGCTGCCGTGGACCCGGTTGAGCACCAGTCCGGCCAGCGGCATGTCCTCGGCCGCCAGCCGCTCCACGAAGTACGCGGCCTCGCGCAGCGCGTCGCGCTCCGGGGCCGCCACCACCAGGAACGCCGTCCCGGGCGCCTGCAGCAGCTTGTACGTGGCGTCGGCGCGGGTGCGGAAGCCGCCGAAGGTCGTGTCCATCGCCGCGACGAACGTCTGGACGTCCTTGAGGAGCTGACCGCCCAGCAGCTTGCCGAGCGTGCCGGTCATCATCGACATCCCGACGTTCAGGAACTTCATGCCCGCGCGCCCGCCCAGCTTGGCCGGCGCGGTCAGCAGCCGGATCAGCCGGCCGTCGAGGAACGACCCGAGCCGCTTGGGCGCGTCCAGGAAGTCCAGCGCCGAGCGGGAGGGCGGGGTGTCGACGACGATCAGGTCCCACTCGTCCCGGGCCCGCAACTGCCCCAGCTTCTCCATCGCCATGTACTCCTGCGTGCCGGCGAAGCCCGCGGACAGCGACTGGTAGAAGGGATTCGACAGGATCGTGGCCGCGCGCTCGGGGTCCGCGTGCGCCTCGACGATCTCGTCGAAGGTGCGCTTCATGTCGAGCATCATCGCGTGCAGTTCGCCGTCGCCCTCGACGCCCTTCACACGGCGTGGCGTGTTGTCCAGCGAGTCGATGCCCATGGACTGGGCGAGCCTGCGCGCCGGGTCGATGGTCAGCACGACCACCTTGCGTCCGCGCTCGGCGGCCCTGAGGCCGAGTGCCGCCGCCGTCGTGGTCTTGCCGACCCCGCCCGAGCCGCAGCACACCACGATCCGCGTCGCCGGGTCGTCCAGCAGCGGGTCGACGTCGAGCACCCGCGCGGGGGAGAGGCCGTGGGGTCGGACGCTCTCCTGGGCGCTTGCCGAATCCGGACTCATGACATCCCCTGCTTCCGACTAGTGCCCCGATTCATGACGGGCCCTGCTTCCGACCAGTGGCCCGCTTCATGACGGGCTCTGCTTGCGATACGTGCCGCGGTTCATGACCGGCCCTGCTTCTGACCTGGGCCCGCCTTCGACCGGGCCCGCTTTCGACCTGGGCCCGCCTTCGACCTGTGCCCCGGTTCATGACGGACCCCGCTTCCCACTCGTGCCGCCGGTCATGACAGGTTCTGCTTCCGCAGCTCCCTGGCCAGCTCGTACAGGCCCGCCAGGTCCATGCCCTCGGCGAGCAGCGGCAGTTCGTGCAGCGGCAGGCCCAGTTCGGTGAGGACCGCGCGCTGTTCGTGCTCCAGCGCGTACCGCTCCGCGTACTCCTCCGCCTGCCGCAGCAGCGGGTCGACCAGCTTCTCGGCGTTCCCGCCGCGCCGCGCGCCGCCGAGACCCGCCGCCGACAGCGCCTTCGCGACGGAGGAACGCGGCACGCTGCGGACGAGTTCCAGGTCCGTGCCGTCCAACACCTCCGGGCGCACCATGTTGACGATGATCCGGCCCACCGGCAGCTTCGCGGCGCGCAGTTCGGCGATCCCGTCCGCGGTCTCCTGGACGGGCATCTCCTCCAGCAGCGTCACCAGGTGCACGGCCGTCTCCGGCGACTTCAGCACCCGCATCACGGCCTGCGCCTGATTGTGTATCGGCCCTATCTTCGCCAGGCCCGCCACCTCGTCGTTGACGTTCAGGAAGCGGGTGATGCGGCCGGTGGGGGGCGCGTCCATGACGACGTAGTCGTAGGTGAAGCGCCCGCTCTTCTCCTTGCGCCGCACCGCCTCGCACGCCTTGCCGGTCAGGAGCACGTCCCTGAGGCCCGGGGCGATGGTGGTGGCGAAGTCGATCGCGCCGAGTTTCTTCAGCGCTCTGCCGGCACCCCCGAGCTTGTAGAACATCTGGAGATAGTCCAGAAGGGCCAGTTCGGGATCGATGGCGAGGGCATACACCTCCCCGCCCCCGGGAGCGACGGCGATCTTCCGCTCCTCATAGGGCAGCGCTTCCGTCTCGAAGAGCTGCGCGATGCCCTGGCGCCCCTCGACCTCGACGAGAAGCGTCCGCTTCCCCTCGGTCGCGAGGGCCAGCGCGAGAGCGGCGGCGACCGTGGTCTTACCGGTCCCGCCCTTGCCGCTGACGACCTGGAGCCTGCTCACGTCTTCGAGCCTAACCAGTACGCCCGCGACCTACGCGGCAGCCTGTGGATAACAGCGGATACAGTCAGCCACATGACCAAGTGGGAATACGCAACCGTGCCGCTGCTCGTCCACGCAACGAAGCAGATCCTGGACACCTGGGGCGAGGACGGCTGGGAGCTCGTCCAGGTCGTGCCCGGGCCCAACAACCCCGAGCAGCTGGTGGCCTACCTGAAGCGGGAGAAGCAGTAATGGGCGCGGTCGAGGAGAGGCTCGCCGAACTGGGCCTGACACTTCCCGAGGTCGTCCCGCCGCTGGCCGCGTACCAGCCGGCCGTCCAGTCGGGCGTGTACGTCTACACCGCCGGCCAGCTGCCGATGGTCGAGGGCAAGCTGCCCGTCACGGGCAAGGTCGGCGCCGAGGTCACGGCGGAGGAGGCCAAGGACCTGGCCCGCACCTGCGCCCTGAACGCCCTGGCGGCGGTCAAGTCCGTCACCGGCGACCTGGACCGGATCGCGCGCGTGGTGAAGGTCGTCGGCTTCGTCGCCTCGGCCGCCGACTTCACCGGCCAGCCCGGTGTGGTCAACGGCGCGAGCGAACTGCTCGGAGAGGTCCTCGGCGACAAGGGCGTGCACGCGCGCAGCGCGGTCGGCGTGGCGGTGCTGCCGCTGGACGCGCCGGTGGAGGTCGAGATCCAGGTCGAGCTCGTGCCGTAACGGCCGCTCTGACCTCGGGGGACCTCTCGAACATTCGCGCGCCACGGGATAGCCTCCGCCCATGGCGAATGGGCAGTGGTTTCCGCAGGACTGGCCGGAACGCATCCGGGCGCTCGCCGAGGGCACCCTCACTCCGGTCGTCCCGAAGCGCGCGGCGACCGTCATGCTCCTGAAGGACACCGACGGCGGTCCCGTCGTCCACATGCTGCGCAGACGCGCCTCCATGGCCTTCGCCGGAGGCGCGTACGCGTATCCGGGCGGCGGGGTCGACCCCCGGGACGACGAGCGCCAGATCCGCTGGTCGGGCCCCACGCGCGCGTGGTGGGCGAACCGGCTCGGCGTCGACGAGGCGACGGCGCAGGCGATCGTGTGCGCGGCCGTGCGGGAGACGTACGAGGAGGCGGGCGTCCTGCTCGCCGGGCCGTCCGCGGACTCCGTGGTCGGCGACACCACGGGCGAGGACTGGGAGGCCGACCGTGCGGCCCTGGTCGCCCGCGACTTCTCCTTCGCCGAGTTCCTGGACCGCCGTGGTCTCGTCCTGCGCTCGGACCTGCTGGGCGCCTGGACGCGCTGGATCACCCCGGAGTTCGAGACCCGCCGCTACGACACCTGGTTCTTCGTCGCCGCCCTGCCGCACGGCCAGCGCACCCGCAACGCCTCCACGGAGGCCGACCGGACGGTGTGGATCCGGCCTCGGGAGGCCGCCGACGGCTACGACAAGGGCGAGCTGCTGATGATGCCGCCCACCATCGCGACCCTGCGCCAGCTGGCCCCGTACGCCACGGCCGACGAGGCGCTCGCGGCGGCCCCGGACCGCGACATGACCGCCGTACTGGCGCGGGCCCGGCTGGCGGACGGCGAGATCGTGCTGTCCTGGCCGGGCCACGACGAGTTCACCAAGCACATCCCGACCGGTGGAGCCCCCGCATGACCGACACAGCAGCCCTCCCCGGCCGGCCCCGCGGCGGGATCTCCTCCGGGCCCGCCACCGTGCGGGCCGTGAACGTGCTGGCGCCCAACGCCTCGCCGATGACCCTGGACGGCACGAACACCTGGATCCTCGCCGAGCCCGACTCCGAGCTCGCGGTGGTCGTCGACCCCGGTCCGCTGGACGAGGGTCATCTGCGGGCGGTCGTGGACACCGCCGAAAAGGCGGGCAGGCGCGTCGCGCTGACCCTGCTGACCCATGGCCACCCGGACCACGCCGAGGGCGCCGCGCGCTTCGCCGAGCTCACCGCCACGAAGGTACGGGCCCTGGACCCGGCGCTGCGGCTCGGCGACGAGGGGCTGGGCGCGGGGGACGCCGTCACCGTCGGCGGTCTGGAGCTGAGGGTCGTACCGACGCCCGGGCACACCTCGGACTCCCTGTGCTTCCATCTCCCGGCCGATCAGGCGGTCCTGACCGGCGACACCGTCCTGGGCCGCGGCACGACGGTCGTGGCGCACCCCGACGGCCGTCTCGGCGACTACCTGGACTCACTGCGCCGGCTGCGCTCCCTGACGGTCGACGACGGCGTCCACACGGTCCTCCCCGGTCACGGCCCCGTCCTGGAGGACGCGCAGGGCGCCGTCGAGTTCTACCTCGCCCACCGCGCCCACCGCCTCGCCCAGGTCGAGACGGCCGTCGAGGACGGCTACAGCACCCCGTCCGAGGTCGTCGCCCACGTCTACGCCGACGTCGACCGCTCCCTGTGGCCGGCGGCGGAGCTGTCGGTGCGCGCCCAGCTGGACTACCTGGAGGAGCACGGCCTGATCTAGGGCAGATCCAGGTCCTGTCGACAGGACCTCAGGGCCGTGGGGTCTTCACGCCGTGCACGCGCGCGTACTCGTCGGCGAGCCATGGCCCGAGGTCGTCGACGTACGACCGCAGCACGGCCGGATCCCCGGTCGGCTCGTGGCCGAGCAGCGCCGCCGCGCGCATCTGCTCGGCCCGCTCCGGGTAGTACGCGGCGAACGCCTCCGCCATCTCCGTCAGATCGCTGGTCCAGCCGCCCCAGCGAGGCATGACGAGCGTGAACCCGGTGCGCACGAGATGCCGTGACATGAACCGCACGAGGGGCCTGCGGGCCGAATCCGTGTCGTCGGCGTCCGCGATCCGCCGCCGCCAGCGGAGCAGCAGCTCGGCGAGGTCGCCGTTGGTCTCCCGGGCGAGCAGGGAGTCGGGCCGGTAGCGCGGCAGGTACTCGGCGAGATCCTCCCCGAGCAGTGGGGTGCACATACAGGCCACGAACCACCCCAGGTCGTACGTCTCCGCCGCGCTCAGCAGCCGCGCCCGGCCGTACAACAGCGTGCCGACGCCGTCGATCTGCGGGAACTCCTTGTCGAGCGCCTCGCCCAGCGCCCGTACGGCGTCGTGGTCCGCGTCGGCCGGCTCCTCCCGGAGGGCGACCAGGAGATCCAGGTCGCTGCGTCCCACGCGCGCGGTGCCCCGCGGCACCGACCCGTAGAGGTACGCGCTGTGCAGCCGCGCCCCGAAGAGGTCCAGCAGCCGGTCACGAGCGGCGGCGACGACGGGGCGGAAGGCGTGCGGGACGCGCCCGAGGGAGCCCTCGCGCTCGATGTAGCCCTGGGGATCGAGGCCCTTGGAGAGCACGTTGTCGGACATGGCTCCACTACATCAGCCGGAGCTCCCTCAGGAGCGTCAGCGAGACCGCTTGGCGAGCCTCTCCACGTCCAGGAGGATCACCGCACGCGCCTCCAGGCGCAGCCATCCGCGCTGGGCGAAGTCCGCCAGCGCCTTGTTGACCGTCTCGCGCGAGGCGCCGACCAGCTGGGCCAGCTCCTCCTGCGTGAGGTCGTGGACCACGTGGATGCCCTCCTCGGACTGCACGCCGAAGCGGCGCGAGAGGTCCAGCAGGGCGCGTGCCACACGGCCGGGGACGTCCGAGAAGACCAGGTCGGACATCTGGTCGTTGGTCTTGCGCAGCCGCCGCGCGACGGCGCGCAGCAGGGCGCCGGCCACCTCGGGCCGTACGTTCAGCCAGGGCTGGAGGTCGCCGTGGCCGAGACCGAGCAGCTTGACCTCGGTCAGCGCGGTGGCCGTGGCGGTGCGCGGGCCCGGGTCGAACAGCGACAGCTCGCCGATCAGCTCGCCGGGGCCGACGACGGCGAGCATGTTCTCGCGGCCGTCGGGGGAGGTGCGGTGCAGCTTGACCTTGCCCTCGGTGACGACATAGAGCCGGTCACCGGGGTCGCCCTCGTGGAAGAGCGAGTCGCCGCGCGCGAGGGTCACCTCACTCATGGAGGCGCGGAGCTCCGCGGCCTGCTCGTCGTCGAGCGCCGCGAAGAGCGGGTTCCGCCGCAGAACGTCGTCCACGAGTTCTCTCCTTGTCGACCTGCTCAGGGGATCTTGCTCCCCCTTGGTACCAGGGGTCCGTGTTCCCCATCTTGCCGGACGGTCCAAACAGTGTGATCTGTCACAAGGATGCCGCACAGGCGTCCCGGGGTGGGCGGCAGGGGTCCAATTGGCGGCCGATCCCCTGGGTCCGGGGCGGATGTCGGTGGCGGGCTCTAGGCTGGCCGGGTGTCCAAATCGCCGGTGAGAGCACAGGCCAAGGGGGCTGGGCGGGTGGTTGTACGTCGTGATTCCGCTGTGGGCGAACAGAACTCCGGTGGCGGAAAGAAACCGGCAAAAGCGACAGAAGCAGTTCCGGTGAAGAAGGCGGCCGCGAAGAAAGCAGCGAAGAAGGCCGTGAAAAAGTCGCCTGTGAAGAAGGCGGCTGTGAAGAAGGCAGCTGTGAAGAAGGCGGTGGTGGCGCCCAAGAAGGCGACCGCCGAGGTGAAGGGCGCCCCGGCCGCGAAGGCCGTCGCGCCTCCGAAGGGCGAGTCGCACACCGCCCTCGTGCGCCGTGCCCGGCGGATCAACCGCGAGCTCGCCGAGGTGTATCCGTACGCCCACCCGGAGCTGGACTTCGAGAACCCCTTCCAGCTGATCGTGGCGACGGTCCTGTCGGCCCAGACCACGGACCTGCGCGTGAACCAGACGACGCCGGCCCTGTTCGCCAAGTACCCGACCCCCGAGGACCTGGCCGCGGCCAACCCCGAGGAGGTCGAGGAGATCCTCCGCCCGACCGGGTTCTTCCGGGCCAAGACCAAGTCGGTGATAGGGCTGTCGAAGGGGATCGTCGAGCAGTTCGGCGGTGAGGTGCCCGGGCGGCTCGAGGACCTCGTCAAGCTGCCCGGTGTCGGCCGCAAGACCGCGTTCGTGGTGCTCGGCAACGCGTTCGGGCGCCCCGGCATCACCGTGGACACCCACTTCCAGCGGCTGGTCAGGCGGTGGCAGTGGAGCGCGGAGACCGACCCGGACAAGATCGAGGCCGCCGTGGGAGCGCTCTTCCCGAAGAGCGACTGGACGGACCTGTCGCACCACGTGATCTGGCACGGCCGCCGCATCTGCCACGCCCGCAAGCCCGCCTGCGGCGCCTGCCCCATCGCTCCGCTCTGCCCGGCGTACGGCGAGGGCGAGACGGACCCCGAGAAGGCGAAGAAGCTCCTCAAGTACGAGAAGGGCGGCTTCCCGGGGCAACGCCTCAATCCCCCGCAGTCCTACCTGGATGCGGGCGGCAAGCCGGCGCCTCCGCTGGGGGCCGGGTGAGGGGCGGAGGGCCGGCGTTCCGGGCCTCGTGCACCGGTCGCCGGGCCGACGGCACGACGACGGACGAGGGTGGTTCGGCACAGGCCTGGGCGGTCCTCATCGGTGCAGCGCTCACAGTGCCGGCAGCGCACACCCGTCGGCTGGGGCGGCGACCGGGGACGGGCGTTTCCGCGCCCGTACGCCGGGGTGGCGTTCGGGCGGCGCGAATCCCGAGGGCATGCGCGAATCGGCGCCCGGCGCAGTGCGGGATCGGGGGCCGGACGGTTTCCGTGGTCCGGTCGTCGGGGACCCGGGCCCGGACCTCAGGGGTGTTCCTCGGGGTGATCTCAGGGCCGTGGCGGGAACGGGCAAGGGAGTCGTGGGCGTTGGACGGGCAGGACGACGGGGGTGGCGATGACGCGCACGAGTGATACGCAGGGCGGGGCGGTGACGATCAGCAAGGAGGGGCTGCCCGACTGGCTGGACCCGGTGGTGCGGGCGGTGGAGACGGTTCAGCCGCTGCAGCTGAGCCGCTTCCTGCCCCCGGCCGACGGGGCGGGCCGCCAGTCGGCGGTGCTGGTGCTGTTCGGCGAGGGAGAGCGCGGCCCAGAGCTGCTGCTGATGGAGCGGGCCAGCTCGCTGCGCTCGCACGCCGGCCAGCCCTCCTTCCCCGGCGGCGCCCTCGACCCCGAGGACGGCGACCCGAAGGCCGACGGGCCGCTGCGGGCCGCTCTCCGCGAGGCCGAGGAGGAGACCGGGCTCGACCCCTCCGGCGTCCAGCTCTTCGGTGTCCTGCCCAAGCTGTACATCCCGGTCAGCGGCTTCGTGGTGACCCCGGTGATGGGCTGGTGGCGCGAGCCGAGCCCGGTCGGCGTGGTCGATCCGAACGAGACGGCGCGGGTCTTCACCGTCCCCGTGGCGGATCTCACCAACCCCGACAACCGTGCGACGACCGTCCACCCCAGCGGCCACCGAGGTCCGGCATTCCTGGTCGAATCGGCCCTGGTCTGGGGCTTCACGGCGGGCATCATCGACCGCCTGCTCCACTACTCCGGCTGGGAGCGCCCCTGGGACCGCGGCAAGCAGGTCCCGCTCGACTGGCGCTCATGACAGGGTGTCTGCCGTGCTGTGTCTTCCCGGGGGACATCCCCCGGACCCCCGGCTGACCTGTGGTGACCGCGACATGACGAGGCGAGGCTCGAACCGGTGAACGTGCTGGACATCCTGTTGCTGGTCGCCGCCGTGTGGTTCGCGATCGTCGGCTACCGCCAGGGCTTCGTCGTCGGCATCCTGTCGGTGATCGGTTTCCTCGGCGGCGGTCTCGTCGCGGTCTACACGCTGCCCGTCATCTGGGACGCCCTGACCGACAACGCCGAGGTGAGCACGACCGCCGCCGTGGTCGCGGTCGTCGTCGTGATCGTCTGCGCCTCCGTCGGGCAGGCCCTGACCACCCACCTCGGCAACAAGCTGCGCCGGTACATCACCTGGTCCCCGGCCCGCGCCCTGGACGCGACCGGCGGCGCCCTGGTCAACGTCGTCGCGATGCTGCTGGTCGCGTGGCTGATCGGCTCCGCCCTCGCCGGCACGACGCTGCCCACCCTGGGCAAGGAGGTCCGTAACTCCAAGGTCCTCCTCGGCGTCTCCCGGGCGCTGCCCACCCAGGCGAACAGCTGGTTCGCGGACTTCTCCTCGGTCCTCGCGCAGAACGGCTTCCCGCAGGTCTTCAGCCCCTTCGCGAACGAGCCCATCACCGACGTCCAGCCGCCCGACCCGGCCCTCGCCAACAGCCCCGTCGCCGTCCGCGCCAAGAAGTCCATCGTCAAGGTCGTGGGCACCGCCCAGAGCTGCGGCAAGGTCCTCGAGGGCACCGGCTTCGTCTTCGCCGACCGCCGCGTCATGACCAACGCGCACGTGGTCGGCGGCGTCGACGAGCCCACCGTCCAGATAGGCGGCGAGGGCAGGACGTACGACGCCAAGGTGGTCCTGTACGACTGGCACCGCGACATCGCCGTACTGGACGTGCCGAAACTGAAGGCGCCCGTCCTGAAGTTCTCGCCCACGGACGCCAGGCGCGACGACGGAGCGATCATCGCGGGCTTCCCGGAGAACGGCTCGTACGACGTCCGTGCCGCCCGGGTACGGGGGCAGATCCCCGCCAACGGCCCGGACATCTACCACCGGGGCACCGTGCACCGCGACGTCTACTCGCTGTACGCGACCGTCCGCCAGGGCAACTCCGGCGGCCCGCTGCTCACCCCCCAGGGGAAGGTGTACGGCGTGGTCTTCGCGAAGTCCCTCGACGACCCCGAGACCGGATACGCGCTTACCGCGGACGAGATCCAGGAGGACATCGTCAAGGGACGTACCGCGAACCAGCAGGTGGACAGCGACAGCTGCGCCCTCTGAGGCGTCGTGCGGGGTGAGAAGAGGGCGTCAACCTCGAGGGTGACGCAGCCGTACCGAGACCCAGCGGGCCCGGCGGCGCAGAATGCGCGGGATGCCCACTCGGAGATCCGTGCCCGCCAGCTGCGGCGCACCGCCTCGTTGGTGAGAGCTCAGACCATTGGCCGAGCGGCGAGTGCGTGCTGCGTCACTGTAGTCGTGCGTCCAGCCCATACCCCGACGTGTGCCCCTGCCCCAAGGTCGATAACCGTCACCAGAGCCCCCAATTGGCCTATGCGCCGGGCAAGTGGCTGTTCGTAGGACAGGTGTTCAGATCCGGATACCGGGCGCATCGGATCGGTCACCGATCGGGTTCGGGATCCTTCAGCCAGTTGACCAGTTCCGCGGTGAAAGCCGCCGGGTCCTCCTCGTGCGGGAAGTGGCCCAGACCGTCGAACAGGCGCCAGCGGTACGGGGCTTCGACGTACTCGCCGGAGCCGGCCGCGCTTCGGGTGCGCATCACCGGATCGAGGGAGCCGTGCAGATGGAGGGTCGGCACCCGCAGCGGGCGCTTCATCCGGCGGTTGAACTGGATGCCGTCCGGCCGGGCCATCGAGCGCACCATCCACCGGTACGGCTCGATCGAGCAGTGCGCCGTCGACGGGATGCACATCGCCCGGCGGTAGACGTCCAGCACCTTGTCGTCCGGAACCTGCGGCCCGGACCACTCCCGGATCAGCTCGGCGACGAGCGCGCCGTCGTCGGCGGTCAGCTGCCGCTCCGGGATCCACGGCCGCTGGAAGCCCCAGATGTAGGAACCGGCGCGCGTCTGGCGGACGTCGGCGAGCATCGCCGAGCGCCAGCGCCGCGGATGCGGCATCGAGGCCACCGCGAGCCGCCGTACCAGCTTGGGCCGCATCACGGCCGCCGTCCATGCCAGATATCCGCCCAGGTCGTGGCCGACCAGCGCGGCGTCCGGCTCGCCGAGGGAGCGGATCACCCCGGTGATGTCGAGCGCGAGGTTGGCCGGGTCGTAGCCGCGCGGGGTGCGGTCGCTGCCGCCGACTCCGCGCAGGTCCATGGCGACGGCCCGGTAGCCGGCGTCGGCCAGCGCCCCGAGCTGGTGCCGCCAGGTCCACCAGAACTGCGGGAAGCCGTGCAACAGCAGCACCAGCGGCCCGTCACCGGCCTCGGCGATGTGGAAGCGGGCGCCGTTGGCGGCGACCTCACGATGGGTCACCTTCGTCCCGTCGGGGAGGGCGTCCGGTCGTACCACCGAAGCGGGTTGCGCCGAGGGCGTGGCGGGGTCCGTCATGAGGACGAGCGTGCCACAGCCTCGATGGCCGCGGGGGCGCGGTCCTCGATCGCCGGGGTCTCGGGCCGCGGGTGCGGCTTGGCCTTCTGCAGGACGCCCGCCGACTCCTTCATGGAAGCGGCCACCTTCTGCGGTCCCTTGCTCTTCTTCGCCTTCTTCGCGAAGATCATGCCGACCAGGGCGAGCAGCCCGGCGATCAGCACGTTCGCCGCGAAGGACAGCAGGAAGCACCAGCCCAGGCTCCAGCCGCCCTGTCCGTTGTGACCGCCGGTCCAGGCCTGAATGCCGTACGCCAGCGCGAAGTTGAGCATCGGCAGCGAGAACACGAGGACCGCGGCGGCCACCGTGAACGCCCCGCCGCTGGTCGCACCCTTCTTGACGTCCTGCTTGAGCTGCGCCTTGGCCAGCGCGATCTCGTCGTGCACCAGCGCCGACATCTCGGCCGTCGCCGAGGCGAACAGCTGACCGATGCTGCGTTCGGTGCCGACCGGGCTGCCGTCGGGTGCGCTCATCGCGGTCTCCCTCTTCTGCCTGACTGCTGTGGACGGATCCATGTGTACGGACGATCCGTTTGTACCGTCCCGTCAGATCATGCCGGACGGCCGTCCTCCCCGCGCGCCCCGCCCGGCACTTCGGCGGGCGCGCGTCGCTCGGCGGCCTTCTCCTCGGCGATCCGCCGGTGCTCGGCCGCCTTCCCCTCGTAGATCGCGGCCATGCGCAGGTGGTACGCCGGATCGTCCTGCTCGTAGATGTCCGGGATGCCGTCGAGATCCTCGTCCCGCTCCTCGGCCTCGCACAGCCTGCGGTACTTCGCGTTGCGGATCTTCAGCAGAACGGTCGCCAGCAGGGCCGCGATCAGGGACCCGGTGAGCACGGCGGCCTTGACCTCGTCGGTCAGTACGGCGTTCCCGTCGAAGGCCAGTTCGCCGATGAGCAGCGACACGGTGAACCCGATGCCGGCCAGTGTCGCCACCGCGAACACGTCGGCCCACTGAAGGTCCTCACTGAGCGAGGCCCTGGTGAAGCGTGCCGTCAGCCATGTCCCGCCGAAGATCCCGACCGCCTTGCCGACGACCAGCCCGAGGACCACGCCCAGCGTCTCGGGCTTGGTGAACACATCGCCGAGCGCTCCCCCGGAGACGGCGACACCTGCGCTGAACAGCGCGAACAGCGGGACGGCGAGCCCTGCCGACAGGGGCCGCACCAGATGCTCGATGCGCTCGCCGGGGGAGTGCTCCTCGCCCTCGCGGCGGTGGCAGCGCAGCATGAGGCCCATCGCGACCCCGGCGATGGTGGCGTGGACGCCGCTGTTGTACATGAGCGCCCAGATGACGACGGCGAGCGGCACGTACACGTACCAGCCGTGCACGCCCTTGCGCAGCAGCAGCCAGAAGACGGCCAGGCCCACGACCGCGCCGCCGAGCGCGGCGAAGTCGATGGTGCTGGTGAAGAAGACGGCGATGATCAGGATCGCGAAGAGGTCGTCGACGACGGCGAGGGTGAGCAGGAAGGCCCGCAGCGCGCTCGGCAGCGATGTGCCGATGACGGCCAGGACCGCGAGCGCGAAGGCGATGTCGGTTGCCGTGGGCACCGCCCAGCCCCCGAGGGAGCCGTGGGCGGTGAGGTTGGTGAGGGCGTAGACGAGCGCGGGTACGGCCATGCCGCACAGCGCCGCCACGACCGGCAGGGCGGCGGCCTTGGGGTCGCGGAGATCGCCCGCGACGAGTTCGCGCTTGAGCTCGATGCCGGCGACGAAGAAGAAGACCGCGAGAAGGCCGTCCGCGGCCCAGTGCGCGACCGAGAGATGCAGGCCGAGGGCCGCGGGGCCGAAGTGGTAGTGGCTGACGCTCTCGTAACTGTCGTGCAGCGCGGGGATGTTGGCCCAGACCAGCGCGGTGACCGCGGCCAGGAGCAGCAGCACACCGCCGACCGTCTCGGTGCGCAGCGCGTCCGCGACGAAGGTGCGCTCGGGCAGCGAGAGCCGTCCGAGGACCTTGCGGGCGGTGGGGGTGCGGGGCGCGGCCACGGGGGGAGACCTCCGGTCGGTGGGCAGGACGGAACGCTTGCCGACCAGACTTCCCGGCACACCTGAGGTGGAGCTTTGCTTAGTTTACCTAAAAGTGTAGCCGAGGGGAATCCGGCGATTCCCACGTTAGGCACGAAAAGGGCACCCGGCGCGCTCGGCGCCGGGTGCCCGCGTTTCGTCGTGCTCAGTCCTCGCTGGGTGCCGCGGGGAGCTTGGCCTGGATGAGGTCCATCACCGTGGAGTCGGTCAGCGTCGTGACGTCACCGAGCTGACGGTTCTCGGCGACGTCACGCAGCAGACGCCGCATGATCTTGCCTGAGCGGGTCTTGGGCAGCTCCGCGACCGGCAGGATCCGCTTGGGCTTGGCGATCGGTCCGAGGGTGGTTCCGACGTGGTTGCGCAGCTCGGCGGCCAGGTCCTCGGTCTCGGCCGCGGTGCCGCGCAGGATGACGAAGGCGACGATCGCCTGTCCGGTGGTCTCGTCGGTGGCGCCGACGACGGCCGCCTCGGCCACGGCGGGGTGGGAGACGAGGGCGGACTCGACCTCGGTGGTGGAGATGTTGTGCCCGGACACGAGCATCACGTCGTCGACGCGGCCGAGCAGCCAGATGTCGCCGTCGTCGTCCTTCTTGGCGCCGTCACCGGCGAAGTACCGGCCCTCGAAGCGGGACCAGTAGGTGTCCAGGAAGCGCTGGTCGTCGCCCCAGATGGTGCGCAGCATGGACGGCCACGGCTCGGTGAGCACCAGGTAACCGCCGCCGCCGTCGGGGACCTCGTTCGCCTCGTCGTCGACGACGGTCGCGGAGATGCCGGGCAGCGGGGTCTGCGCGGAGCCGGGCTTGGCGGCGGTGACGCCGGGCAGCGGCGAGATCATGATCGCGCCGGTCTCGGTCTGCCACCAGGTGTCCACCACCGGGGTACGGTCGTGGCCGATGTTCTTGCGGTACCAGATCCACGCCTCGGGGTTGATCGGCTCGCCCACCGAGCCCAGCACCCGCAGGCTGGACAGGTCGAACTTCGCGGGGATGTCGTCGCCCCACTTCATGAACGTGCGGATCGCTGTCGGCGCCGTGTACAGGATCGTCACCCCGTACTTCTGCACGATCTCCCAGAACCGGCCCTGGTGCGGGGTGTCCGGCGTGCCCTCGTACATGACCTGGGTGGCGCCGTTGGCCAGCGGCCCGTAGACGATGTAGGAGTGCCCGGTGACCCAGCCGACGTCGGCCGTGCACCAGTACACGTCCGTCTCCGGCTTGAGGTCGAAGACGGCGTGGTGGGTGTACGAGGTCTGGGTGAGGTAGCCGCCGGAGGTGTGCAGGATGCCCTTCGGCTTCCCCGTCGTACCCGAGGTGTACAGGATGAACAGCGGGTGCTCGGCCTCGAACGCCTCCGGGGTGTGCTCGGCCGGCTGCCGCTCCACCAGCTCGTGCCACCACACGTCGCGGCCCTCGCTCCAGGCGACCTCCTGCCCGGTACGGCGCACCACCAGTACGTGGTTGACGTTGCCGGCCTTGGCGACCGCCTCGTCCACGGCCGGCTTGAGCGCGGACGGCTTGCCGCGCCGGTAACCGCCGTCCGAGGTGATGACGACCCGGGCGTCGGCGTCCTGGATGCGGGTGGCCAGTGCGTCGGCGGAGAAGCCGCCGAAGACGACGGAGTGCGCGGCGCCGATCCGGGCGCAGGCCAGCATCGCGACCGCGGTCTCCGGGATCATCGGCATGTAGATGGCGACCCGGTCGCCCTTCTCGACGCCGAGCTCCAGCAGCGCGTTGGCCGCCTTGCTCACCTCGTCCTTGAGCTCGGCGTAGGTGATGGCGCGGCTGTCGCCGGGCTCGCCCTCGAAGTGGATGGCGACCCGGTCGCCGTGGCCGGCCTCCACATGCCGGTCCACGCAGTTGTAGGCGACGTTGAGTTCGCCGTCCTTGAACCACTTGGCGAACGGCGGGTTCGACCAGTCCAGCGTCTCGCTCGGCTCCTTGGCCCAGGTCAGCCGGCGGGCCTGCTCGGCCCAGAAGCCGAGCCTGTCAGCCTTGGCCTGTTCGTACGCCTGCGCCGTGACATTGGCGTTCGCGGCCAGCTCGGCGGGGGGCGCGAACCTGCGTTCTTCCTTGAGCAGGTTGGCCAGGCTCTCGTTGCTCACGGCATCTGCCTTTCCCAGGGTGTCCGTTGTGTCCCAGGCCACAGCTCATCAGACCCGGGGCCCCGATGACAAGGGCCGACCGAGGATTGGTTTAGACCTGTCGTCCGGGCTGGTCGACGAGGTCGCCCCGAGGCCGTGGCCCAGGTCATCCGTACCCACGGAGGCCGTCCGGGCGGGGTTCAGCGATGTGCTGCCCTTCACACCCGCCCGGCCCTCCGGTCAGGCGGACAGATCCGTCACCCCCACATGGTCGAACACGTGCTCCTCGCCCGTCTCGGCCAGCAGATACGCCTGCGCCTCACCCACATGGAAGTACATCCCGTGCAGTTCCAGCTCCCCTTCCCGCACGGCCCGAGCCACCGACGGATGGGCGCTCAGGTGCTCCAACTGCTGGACGACATTGGTCAGGCACAGCTGCTCGACCGCGTCGGCCGGTGCCCGCCCGGCCAGCCGGGCCCACGGCCGACCGCCGTCGGCCATCCGCTCCAGACTGGGCAACCCGTGCCGCAGCCACCGCTGGAGCGGTGTCCGAGCGCCGGTGGGCTCGGAGTTGAGCAGCGCCTGCATGGCCCCGCACCCGGAGTGCCCGCACACCGTGACGGACCGCACGCCCAGGACGTCCACCGCGTACTCGATCGCGGCCGCCACCGAGTCGTCGCCGTTCTCCTTGCCGGGCGGCGGCACGAGATTGCCGACGTTGCGCACCACGAACAGGTCGCCCGGACCACTGGAGGTGATCATCGACGTGACGAGCCGCGAGTCCGCGCAGGTGAGGAACAGCTGGGACGGCCGCTGCCCCTCCCGGGCCAGTCGCGCCAGCTCCCCCCGCACCAGCGGTGCGGTGTTGCGCTGGAACGCGCTGATACCGCGCGCCAGTTGATGACCTCCGGAGGCGCCGGTGGTGTCGGCATCTCGGGACGCACCGGGTGTACGCGAACCGGGTCTACTGGCTCCGGGTCTACTGGCTCCGGGTCTACTGGCACCGGGTCTACTGGCACCGGGGCTACTGGCACCGGAACTGCCGACGCCGGATCTGCTCGTACCAGGGTCGCTCGGACCGGGGCTGCTCGGACCGGAGCTGCTCTGGTCGTCCGGATTGTTCGGATTATCTGGATCATTCGGTCCGTCCGGAGCGGCTGACGCACCAGTGGTGCCGGACGCCTCGTGGGCGTCGGACGCACCGGGGCGCGCACCGGGAGTGAGGGACGCGTCGGAGGCACCGGACGCACCGGAGGGCGGTGCGGTCCGTGGGAGTTCGCAGTGGTGGTTGCGCCAGGGGGTCCAGGGGCGGCAGCGGCAGCCGACGGAGGGGGTCGAGGCGGCGGTTGACGGGACTCCCGGCTCCGTCCCGAGGCCGGGCCGAGGTGTTGGGGGCTCGGTGTCGCTCAACCCCGTGCGGCGGCCGGTGATGTCCGCGGTGCCGCCCTGTGCGGTGTGCGAGTTGTGCCAGTCCTGCAGTGACTCGTACGCCGCGTGGTCCATGAACGACCCGTCCAACTCCACGACGGCGTGCGCGCTGTGGGGTACGAGATGCAGGGCGCGGCTCAGCTGCGGGACCGCGAGGAACGTCAACTGACCTCGGACATGTACGTGATGGACTCCTTCCTTCTCCTCGTGCGTGATACGGGTGTGGGCGAGGCGCTGCATGGCGACGGCTACGGCTACGGCGATCCCCAGCGCCACGCCTTCCAGGACGCCGAAGACCACCACGCCGAGGGTGGTGACGGCGTACACCAGCACTTCGCGGTGGCGGGTCACCGTGCGGATGTGGTGCAGGGACACCATCTGGATGCCGACGGCCATCACCAGGGCGGCGAGTGCGGCGAGCGGGATGCACTCCAGGATCGGAACCATCAGCAGCGCGGCGATCACTACGAGAACGCCGTGCAGCATCGTGGAGTTCCGGCTGATGGCACCCGCCTTCACATTCGCCGAGCTTCTCACCGCCACCCCCGCGACCGGCAGTCCGCCGAGTGCGCCGGAGACCACGTTGGCGGCGCCCTGTCCCAGCAGTTCGCGGTCGAGGTCGGAGCGGCCCACCCGGGCCGTGAGGCCCGGGCGGGCGGCCGCAAGCTTGTCGACGGCGACGGCGCCGAGCAGCGACTGCACGCTGCAGACCAGGGTGGTGGTGAGCACGGCGGCGGTCAGGCCGAGCACCGGGCCCTCGGGCAGGCCGGCCAGGGCGTGGCTGCTCCAGGACGGCAGGTCGACCCTGGGCAGGGTGAGGCCGGCGAGCGAGGCGGCCGTGGTGGCGCCGGCGACGGCGACGAGCGGGGCCGGGATCGTGCGCAGCAGGCGCCCGGCCCGGCCGGGAACGCGCGGCCAGAGCAGCAGCAGGGTCAGGGTCAGCGCGCTGACGGTCACGGAGGCGGGCTGCAGCCCCGCCAACTGGGCGGGCAGAGCGCGCAGGTTGGCGAGGACGGAGCTCTGCGGGGTGCCGCCGAGGACGATGTGCAGCTGGGCGACGGCGATGGTGACGCCGATGCCGGCGAGCATGCCGTGCACGATGGCGGGGCTGACGGCGAGCGCGGTGCGCGCCACGCGCAGGCAGCCGAGGCCGAGTTGGGCGAGACCGGCGAGGACGGTGATGGCGCAGGTGGTACGCCAGCCGTAGCGGTGGATGAGGTCGGCGGTCACCACTGTCAGGCCCGCTGCCGGCCCGCTGACCTGGAGGGGGCAGCCGCCGAGCCGGCCGGCGACGATGCCGCCGACGGCGGCCGCGACGAGGCCTGCCTGGAGTGGTGCGCCGGTGGCGAGGGCGATGCCCAGGGACAGCGGGAGGGCGATCAGGAAGACCGCGATCGAGGCGGACACGTCCGCGCCCGCGACGCGGAAGCGGCGGTGCGGGCCGGATGGTGGGCTGTGGGGTGGGTGGACGCGCGGGGGCCGATTCGGGTCGGCGGCGCGGGTGGGGGCGCAGGCGGACATGGTTCCCGTCTCCTCCGGGGCAGCGCGGTCGCGGATCAGGTGGTCCCCGCCCTGGGCGGGGTCGGAACGCGGCCGTGGGTCACGGCGTACAGCGGGATGGATCAACGCTCGGTAAACGAATCGTAATTCAGAGTAAAGGACAGGCATAGACTTTTCTGGCAAATGGTGTATTGGCTCACCTGAATGAGTGAAGCGGGCATTTCATCGGCTTGTCGTACTAATTCCTTCTCGGCTCCGTGCGACCTTGACGGCGCTGTCGGGCCCCGCCCGGCACATCGCCAGAAAACGCCCTTACCGGCGTCGGTCTGAGAGAAGGAAGAAGGTGGGCGGAAGATGGCCGCCACCCAGAGGATCGCCACCGGAGCAGTGATCGCCGCAGCCTGCGCCGCGTCGCTCGCCGGCTGCGCGGTCGGCACCAACGGCTCCAAGCCGGGTGCCTCCGGTCCCCAGAAGGCCAGGCCGGCCCAGGCGCCGGGCAGTGTGGTCCGACTGATCGGCGACGGCTCCACCGCGTACACCGGAGCGCAGCCGCACCTGCCCAGACCGGAGCGGCTCAAGCCCGGCCAGAAGCCCCCGCAGTTCGTCGTCTTCTCCTGGGACGGCGCAGGTGAGGACAGCCAGAAGCTCTTCTCGCACTTCCGCAAGGTCGCCAAGGCCAACCACGCGACGATGACGTATTTCCTCAGCGGCGTGTACATGCTCCCGGAGGACAAGCGCGACCTGTACAAGCCGCCGCAGCACTCGCCGGGGCGCTCCGACATCGGCTTCAACGACGAGAAGGGCATCGCCGACACCGTCAAGCAGCTGCGCCTGGCCTGGCTGGAGGGCAACGAGATCGGCACCCACTTCAACGGCCACTTCTGCGGCAGGAACGGCGGCGTCGGCGAGTGGTCGGTCGACGAGTGGAAGGACGAGATCGCCCAGGCGAAGCAGTTCGTGAAGTCCTGGAAGACCAACGCCGGGATGAAGAACGCGGCCCCGCTGCCCTTCGACTACGACAAGGAGCTGATCGGCGCCCGCACCCCCTGTCTGGAGGGTCAGCAGAACTTCGTGAGGGCCGCGAGCCAGCTCGGTTTCCGCTACGACACCAGCGGGGTGAACGAGCAGGTCTGGCCGAAGAAGAGGGAGGACCTGTGGGACCTGTCGATGCAGCTGGTGCCCTTCCCCGGGCACTCCTACGAGCAGTTGACCATGGACTACAACTTCATGGTCAACCAGTCCGGCACCCGGACCCAGGGCGACCCCGGCAAGTTCGCCTACTGGGGCGACCAGATGCGTGACGGTCTGCTCGCCGGTTTCAGGCGCGCCTACGACGGCAACCGGGCGCCCCTGATCATCGGCAACCACTTCGAGTCGTGGAACGGCGGCACCTACATGCACGCCCTCGACGACGTCATCGAGAACGTCTGCAACAAGCCCGAGGTGCGCTGCGTCTCCTTCCACCAACTGGCCGACTGGCTGGACGCCCAGGACCCGCAGGTCCTCGCAAAGCTGCGCGGCCTGAACGTCGGGGAGGCCCCGAAGCAGGGCTGGGCGTCCTTCCTGTCGGGCAGCCCGGCCCCGGCGCCGAAGGGCGTGCCCGGAGCGCCGGCGGCCAAGCGGTAGCCAACCCGAGGGCGGTCAGGCGGTTGCCGCCAGGCTCTCGCCCAGCACGAACCCGGGGTCGACCTGAGCCGTCAGGTCGGCCCCGGTGCGCGCGTTGCCCCATGCGTCGGCGTTCTTCAGATGGAAGTGCACCATCTGCCGGGTGTAGCTCTGCCAGTCACGCAGTTCGTACGTCGCGTCGGCGGCGACCTGAAGCGTGCGCAGGGCACGGCGGTTGACGTCCTCCAGCAACTCGAACCGGGGCGGACGGCCCTTCTCCATGGCGCGCACCCAGTCCGAGTGCCCGACGGTCACCAGCAGGTCGTCCCCGACCTCGGCGCGCAGGAAGTCCAGATCGTCCTGCCCCTGCACCTTGTTGCCGACGACCTTCAGGACGACACCGAAGTCTCGGGCGTGCTCCTTGTACTGGCGGTAGACGGAGACCCCCTTCCGGGTCGGCTCGGCCACCAGGAACGTGATGTCGAAACGGGTGAACATGCCGGAGGCGAAGGAGTCCGAGCCCGCCGTCATGTCCACCACGACGTACTCGCCCTGCCCGTCCACCAGGTGGTTCAGGCACAGCTCCACCGCTCCCGTCTTGGAGTGGTAGCAGGCGACCCCCAGGTCGGCGTCGGTGAAGGGGCCGGTGACCATCAAACGGACGGCGCCGCCGTCGAGTTCCACCGGCCGGGCGCAGGCCTCGTACACCGGATTGTCCTCGCGCACCCGCAGCAGCCGTGAGCCGGCGCCGGGCGGGGTCGTCTTGATCATCGTCTCGGCGGAGGCGATGCGGGGGTTGGTTCCGCGCAGGTAATTCTTGATCAGGGGCAGCCGGTCGCCCATCGCGGGCAGCGCGGCAGCCTCCGTCTCGTCCAGGCCGAGGGCGGGTCCCAGGTGCTGGTTGATGTCCGCGTCGATCGCGACGACCGGCGCGCCACCGGCCGCCAGGTGACGGACGAACAGGGAGGACAGGGTGGTCTTGCCGCTGCCGCCCTTACCGACGAAAGCAATTTTCATGTTCACGAAGAGTAGTCGGACGATAGCTGTATGTGGCAGACGGGCGTGAAGAAGACCACTCATTCGTGGGGCACGCGCGCGGGGTGGCTACTGTCGTACTCATGAGTACGACAGGCGCGACCGCCGATCCGCTCGCCGCCCTGGGCTCGCTGCCCGGCGTGGCCGAGTCCGTGGAGTCCGTGCGCAAGGCCGTGGACCGGGTCTACGGGCACCGGGTCATGCGGCGCCGCAGCAACGAGATCACCTCCGAGGCGGCGCTGCGGGGCGCCCGCGGCTCGGCAGCGCTGTCCGGCGCCGACTGGGCTCTGGAGGAGGTGCGCCGGCGCACCGACTTCAGCGGCGACGGGGACGCGCGCGTGATGGGCGCGGCCCTCAGGCTCACCGCCGAGGCCGGACAGCTGCTGTCCATCTGGCGGCAGTCGCCCCTGCGGGTGCTGGCCCGGCTGCACCTGGTGGCCGCCGCGACCAACGGGGACGAGGTGGGGCGGCCACGGCGGGCGGGCGAGCCGGTCGACGAGCCGTTGGTCGAGCTGCGGCTGCCGGACGCCGACGAGGTGCACGGCAGGCTGGAGGGCCTGTCCGAACTGATCATCGCCGGCAGCTCCGCCCCCGCCCTGGTGACGGCGGCCGTCGTGCACGGCGAACTCCTCGCGCTGCGCCCCTTCACCTCCCACAACGGCCTCGTGGCACGCACCGCCGAGCGCATCGTCCTGGTGGGCAGCGGCCTCGACCCGAAGTCGGTCTGCCCGGCGGAGGTGGGCCACGCCGAACTGGGCCGGGCTGCCTATCTGGCGGCACTGGAGGGGTACGTCTCCGGAACGCCGGAGGGCATGGCCGCCTGGATCGCGCACTGCGGGCGGGCGGTCGAGCTGGGTGCGCGCGAGTCGACGGCCGTGTGCGAGGCACTGCAGCGCGGAGCGGCGTAGCAGCTTTCTTTCGGGAAAAGAGGTGCGGCGGTACGAGGATTCGTACCGCCGCTGGCATGCTCACCGGGTTACCAAGCGTCCTCGATATGTTGCCCATCAGGTCGGGAACTTTGCCCGTCACCTGGTGCGGCTGGCCCGTAATCGACGGGTCGACGTCGCGTGGGTGCCCGGTGTTCATGCTCGGTCCGTGGGGCCAAATGCGTTGTTTAAGGTGATCCTCTCGGATGTCCTTGGTCTCGCGGGCCGTAAACCCTTTGTACTCCAGGCGTGATGCAAGCGGAACCCCCGCCCGCGCTTCTTTACTTTTGGTCTCAAATCAGTTTCAAACGGGCGCCAGTCTTCACGCTGGTGTCGCCCGTCGCCTGCTCGCGTACCAGACGAAGCCCGCTGTGGCGGCCGCCGCGCCGATCGCCGCGACCGCGACAAGGGCTGGACGGGGCGGTACCGAGAACGTCGGAATCCGCTGCTTGAGACGGACCGGGCGGTGGAAGTCCAGAATCGGCCACCCGCGCGCGAGTGCCTCGCGGCGCAGTGCGCGGTCCGGGTTGACGGCGTGCGGGTGGCCGACGGCCTGCAGCATCGGCAGATCGGTGGCGGAGTCGCTGTAGGCGTAGCAGCGTTCGAGGTCGTACCCCTCGGACTCGGCCAGTTCCCTGACCGCCTCCGCCTTGGTCGGGCCGTACGCGTAGTACTCCACCTCGCCGGTGTAACAGCCGTCCTCGCCCACGACCATACGGGTGGCCACCACCCGGTCCGCGCCCAGCAGTTCGCCGATCGGCTCGACCACCTCGGCGCCCGAGGTGGAGACGATGACGACGTCGCGGCCGGCCGTGTGGTGCTCCTCGATGAGGGAGGCGGCCTCGTCGTAGATGATCGGGTCGATCAGGCCGTGCAAGGTCTCGGCGACGATCTCCTTGACCTGCTGGACGTTCCAGCCGCGCACGAGCTGGGAGAGGTACTCGCGGGTCCGCTCCATCTGGTCGTGGTCCATGCCGCCGACGAGGAAGACGAACTGGGCATAGGCGGTGCGCAGGGCGGCCCGGCGGTTGATCAGGCCGCCTTGGTAGAAGGACTTGCTGAAGGTGAGCGTGCTCGACTTCGCAATGACCGTCTTGTCCAGGTCAAAGAAGGCCGCTGTGCGGGGCAACGAGTGGTTTTCCACGACCCCGAGCATAGGCGCAGCCCATTCGGCGTAAGGTGGGCGCGTGGGTTTGCCTGAGAGGGCTCTCGGGTACACCATGGAAGTCACGGATCGTTCGCGACCGTGCTAACCCGGTCCGGCTCCTCCCCCCCCGAGTCGGCCGTGGAGACGACCCCCGCTCTCCCCCCCGGCGGGGGTCGTCGCATGTCCGGGTGGGTTTTTCCTCTCTCTTCGCTCTCGTACGGCCGTCCTGGTGCCGCTGCGGGGGCCCATTCGCCATGCTCATGACCCGTCACTCATCGTAGTCGTCGGGCTGCTCTGCGGATGTCGTACGTGGATCCGTGCAGGGGTCACCGGTATGGGTGACGGCCATATTCACAACCGCCGACTTGTCCACAGTTATCGACCAAGATCCACACGATTTCCTGGATCGCTGCACCGTGATTCCAACGCGTCCCGCACGGCCCGAGTTCATGACGGGTTCCGGTTAGTCGGGCGGGTTTGGCCGGTTCGTATCGGCCGTTCATATGGAGGCCGCTTGCCGGTTCTTCAGATGTTTGGGAATCGCGGGGCCGCAGGGGCCTTCGCGAAAGACACAGCGAAGGGGGATGGAGCACGTGACCGGAGCCGTCGCACACGACCCACCGCCCGCCGTCCCGGGGCGGCAGGCCGGACCACTCATCGTCACGGAGGACGTCGATCTGCTCGACGACCTGCTGCGGCTGTGCGCCGCGGCGGGAGCGACACCGGAGGTCCACCACTCCGTACCGGAGCGCGCGGGCAGCTGGGAGGCCGCACCGCTCGTCCTGGTCGGCGACGACGCCGCGCGGAGGGTGCGCGGGGCCGCGCGCAGAAGGGGAGTGGTGCTGGTCGGCCGCGACCAGGACGACTCCGGGGTCTGGCGCCGGGCCGTCGAGATCGGCGCCGACCACGTCCTGATGCTGCCCGACGGCGAGCAGTGGCTGGTCGACCGCATCGCCGACGTCGCCGAGGGCGTCGGTCGGCCCGCCCTCACGGTCGGCGTCATCGGCGGACGCGGCGGGGCCGGGGCGTCCACGCTCGCGTGCGCCCTCGCCGTCACCTCCGCACGCGAGGGATTGCGCACCCTGCTCGTGGACGCCGATCCGCTGGGCGGCGGACTCGACGTACTCCTCGGTGGCGAGAGCGCGGAGGGACTGCGCTGGCCCGCCTTCGCAGCCTCACGCGGAAGGGTCGGCGGCGGCGCCCTGGAGGAGTCGCTGCCGGAACTGCACTCGCTGCGGGTGCTGAGCTGGGACCGAGGGGACTGCGTCGCCATCCCGGCCCAGGCCGTCCGCGCGGTGCTCGCCGCGGCCCGACGGCGCGGTGGCACGGTCGTCGTCGACCTCCCGCGCCGCATCGACGACGGGGTCGCCGAGGCCCTCGCCCAGATCGACCTCGGCATCCTCGTGGTCCCCGGCGAACTGCGGGCCGTCGCGGCGGCGGGCCGCGTCGCCTCGGCCGCCGGAATGGTCCTGCGAGACCTGCGCGTGGCGGTACGCGGCCCGTACGCACCCGGCCTCGACGACCGGGAGGTGGCCCGGCTGCTCGGTCTGCCCCTGGTCGGCGAGGTGCCGGTGGAGGTCGGACTGGTGCGACCGGGGGAGGGCAGGACACCGCCCGGAGCCGCCCGGCGCGGCCCCCTGGCACGCTTCTGCAAGGAGTTCTGGGAGCGGGCGCTGATGGAGGCGGGTGCGGCGTGAGCGCCTCTTCGGGACTCCTCGACGGAGTCCGCCAATGGCTGGTGGAGAGCGGGGCCGAGCCGACGCCCGCGCGGGTGGCGCAGGCACTGCGGGAACAGGGGCGGGTGCTGGGGGACGCCGAAGTCCTCGGTGCGGCCGAGCAGTTGCGGTCCGAACTGGTCGGCAGCGGCCCCCTGGAACCGCTGCTCGCCGATCCCTCTGTCACCGACGTCCTGGTGTCGTCCCCGGACCGGGTGTGGGTGGACCGCGGCGGCGGCCTGGAACTGACCCGAGTCGCCTTCCCGGACGCCGCGGCCGTGCGACGCCTCGCGCAACGGCTCGCCGCGGTGGCCGGCCGCCGGCTCGACGACGCCCGGCCCTGGGCGGACGCCCGGCTGCCCGACGGCACGCGCCTGCACGCGGTGCTGCCACCGGTGGCCGTGGGCTGCACCTGCCTTTCACTGCGAGTGGTACGGCCCCGGGCCTTCACGCTCGACGAACTGGTCGCGGCGGGCACGGTACCGCCGGGCGGGGACCGGGTGCTGAAGGCGCTGATCGAGGCCCGGCTGTCCTTCGTGGTCAGCGGGGGCACGGGCAGCGGCAAGACGACGCTCTTGAGCGCGTTGCTGGGGCTCGTCGGACCCGGTGAGCGGATCGTGCTCGCCGAGGACTCCGCCGAACTCAGGCCGGACCATCCGCACGTCGTCCGGCTCGAGACCAGACCCGCCAACCAGGAGGGCGCGGGGCTGGTCACCCTCCAGGACCTGGTGCGGCAGGCGCTGCGGATGCGGCCGGACCGGCTGGTCGTCGGCGAGGTGCGGGGGCCCGAAGTGGTGCATCTGCTCGCCGCGTTGAACACCGGCCACGAAGGCGGCTGCGGCACCGTCCACGCCAACGCCGCCGCCGATGTCCCCGCCCGTCTCGAGGCGCTCGGTACGGCGGCCGGGCTCGACCGGGCGGCGCTGCACAGCCAGTTGGCGGCCGCGCTGTCGGTGGTGCTGCATCTCGTACGGGACCGGGCGGGACGGCGCCGCATCGCCGAGGTGCACGTGCTGGAGCGGGACCCGTCGGGCCTGGTCCGGACGGTGCCGGCGCTGCGGTGGGGCGTGCGGGAGTTCGAGCGGGAGCGCGGGTGGGAGCGGCTGCGGGGGCTGCTCCACGGCGAGATGCCGGGAGGAGAGGGGCACGAGATGCCGGGAGGAGAGGGGCACGGGATGTCGGGGGGAGAGGGTCATGGGTGAGATCGCCAT
Organism: Streptomyces sp. NPDC002144; assembly: GCF_053593695.1. NCBI lineage: Bacteria > Bacillati > Actinomycetota > Actinomycetes > Kitasatosporales > Streptomycetaceae > Streptomyces > Streptomyces sp. NPDC002144. The sequence continues at coordinate 130,210 of NZ_JBSFDB010000008.1, read as the reverse complement.
GGGGGCCGCCGTGTTGTGCGTCGGCGCCGCGGCGCTGCTGCTGGGCGGCTGGCATTCCGGGGCGCGCCGGGCGCAGTTGCTGCTCGCCGGCGGCGGGGTGGTGGGAACCGGACCGCCGTCCTGGCGGGAGATCGCCGGGCGGCTGCGGCGGATGCGCGGACGGCTCGGGGCCGAATGGTGGGTGCTGGCGGCAGGGTTGGCGCTGGCGGTGCTGGGGGCCTCGGTGCTCCCGGTCGTCGCGGGGGCGGCCGGGGTGCCGTTGGCGCGGCGGATCCGGGTGACGGGGCAGGTCCGTCGGGCACGGGAGTCACGCGGGAACGCGGTGATCGCGCTGTGCTCGGCGCTGGCGGGTGAGGTGCGGGCCGGGCGCCAGCCGGGAGAGGCGCTGCTGCGGGCCGCGCGGGACTCCGGGGGACTCGGCGAAGCCCAGGCGGCGGTGCTGGCGGCCGCGCGGTTCGGCGGCGACGTGCCCGGCGCACTCTCGGGCGCGGCCCGGCAGCCGGGTTCCGAAGGCCTGGTGGGGCTCGCGGCCTGCTGGCGGGTTGCCGTGGACCAAGGTGCGGGACTCGCCGCCGGACTCGACCGGCTCGAAGCGGCGTTGCGGGCGGAACGGGACCAACGTGCCGACCTGCGTGCCCAGTTGGCGGGCGCCCGCTCCACGGCCCTGATGCTCGCGGGACTGCCGGTGCTCGGCCTCCTGCTGGGCACGGCCCTGGGCGCCGACCCGCTCCACGTCCTGCTGCACAGCGGCGCGGGCCTTGGGTGCCTGCTGATCGGCGGCCTGCTGGAGGGGCTGGGGATGTGGTGGGCGCTGGGGATCGTACGGCGGGCGGGGGCGGCGTGAGGGCGGCGTCGGAAGGGACGGGGAGAGGAGCGGGTGTGAGCGCGGATGTTGTCCACAGGCTGGGGGTGACGGCGGGGATCGTGGTCGTCCTCGGGTGGCTGCTGCGGTGGCTGGAGGCGGTGCGGCGGGAGCGGAGAGTGCGTCGGCGGCTGGCCGGGCTGGTGTCCGCCGTGGAGGGAGCGGTGGACGGGCCTCGGTTCGAAGTCGGTGAGGTCGCACGGAGGTGGGTGCCGGTAGCCGGGGTGGTGGCCGCCGGGTGGGTGCTGGTCGGTGGGGTGGCTGGGGTCGCGGTCGGGTTGGTCGCAGGGGCCGGGCTGTGGTGGTGGCGCCGTCGGCAGGGTGCGCTTGCTGTCGCGGAGGCGGTCGACGCGGACAAGGCGGCCGGGCAACTGCCGCTCGCCTCCGATCTGTTGGCGGCCTGCATCGCGGCGGGGGCCGCTCCGGTGGTCGCCGCGCAGGCGGTGGGCGAGGCCCTGGGCGGAGTGGTCGGGGACGCGTTGGCACGGGGAGCGGCCGAGGTACGGCTCGGTGGCGAACCGGCGGAGGCGTGGCGCAGGTTGGGCGCTCTGCCGGGTGCGCAGCCCCTGGCGCGGCTCCTGGAACGGGCCGACGTGTCCGGTCTCCCGGCCGCCGCACCGGTGGCCCGGCTGGCGACCGAGGCCCGCGCCGACTGGGCCCGCGCCGCGACCGAGCGGGCCAGACGCGCGGCCGTCATTGTCACCGTGCCGGTGGGGCTGTGCTTCCTGCCCGCTTTCATCGCGGTCGGCGTACTGCCCGTGGTGATCGGGCTCGCGGGCGGGGTGCTGGGGGGAGGAGGTGGTGACTGACGGCGGGACAGCAAGCAGGTAGCAGCAAGTGGCAGTTGAGCAAGCAGTCGGCAATCAATCGAGCAACAGGAACCAGCCTCACGGGGGTTGAGATGTGCAAGGCGGTACGGGCGCGGCTGCGTGCCCTGGTGTGCAGGGTGCGTGCGGTGCGGAGGGACGCGGGAATGGTGACCTCCGAGTACGCGATGGGGATCGTGGCGGCGGTGGCGTTCGCGGTGGTCCTCTACAAGGTGGTGACGAGCGGGGCGGTCAGCGCGGAGCTGCAGGCCATCGTGAAGCGGGCGCTCGATGCGCGGACGTGATCGGCGGGACGCGGACCGAGGGTTCGTGACGGCGGAGTCGGCCGTGGTGCTGCCCGTGCTGGTGATGTTCGCGACGGCGCTGGTGTGGGGGCTGCTCGTGGTGGCCGCGCAGATCCAGTGCGTGGACGCGGCGCGCACCGGGGCACGGGCGGCCGCCCGTCAGGACCCGGCCGGCGCGGTCGTCGAGGTGGCCCGTGAAGCCGCCCCGCGCGACGCGTCGGTCACGGTCAGCCGGGAAGGCGACCAGGTCCGCGTCACCGTCGTGGCGAAGCCACCGGCGCTGCACGGGCTGCCCTTCGAGGTACGCGAGGAGGCCGTGGCGTCGGCGGAGGAGATGGTGGGGGTGAGGGGACCGTGACCGGCGCGTTCGCTCGGCGCCGACGGGGCACGGCGGCTGCGCGGGAGCCGAGGCACGGGCCCACGGTTGACCGGCGCTCCTGCGGCCGCTCAGCCGGGGGCGGGGGTGCTGACCGTGATGTCCGGAGCCGCCGGCATGACGACCGTGGATCCGCCACCGTCTGGAGCGTCGGTGCCATCGCCGTGCTGTGTGTGGTGTTCGGGGTCGTGCTCGCCCTGGGGCAGGCCGTCGTGGTCCGGCATCGGGCGGCCGGTGGCGCGGATCTTGCGGCGCTCGCCGCGGCCGATCACTGGGCGGACGGCGGTGCGGTGGCCTGTGCCCGGGCCGACCGGGTGGCCAGGGCACAGGGCGTGCGGCTCGTGCGGTGTGTGATCGTGGGCGAGATCTCGGACGTGACGGCGGCTTCGGGAACGGGCCCGTTCGCAGCGGAGGTCAGGGCAAGGGCGGGCCCTGCGGAGCTGAACCCGGCGCCGACTCCTCCCCCGGCACGCCGATCCCCTACGCAGCCGGGGCTTACGGAGCCCGGCCATGCTCGACCGGCGTCACCCCGGTGACCGAATCCGTCCGTGTCACCGCGACCGCCAGCTCGCCGGCGCCCCTTCCGGCGTCACCCCGCCCGCCCGGATCCCAACGCCCCGCCCTCCGGCACCCCGACCACCCCATCCCCCGGCTTCTCCTCCGGCGCCCCCCGCAGCAGCACCGTGAGGAGCCGTACCGCACCCCTCTTGTGGAGTGGGTCGTTGCCGTTGCCGCACTTGGGGGACTGGATGCAGGAGGGGCAGCCGGCGTCGCACTCGCAGGAGGCGATGGCCTCGCGGGTGGCGGTGAGCCAGGTGCGGGCGGTGTGGAAGGCGCGCTCGGCGAACCCCGCACCGCCGGGGTGGCCGTCGTACACGAAGACCGTCGGCAGGAGCGTGTCGGGGTGCAGGGGGATCGACACGCCGCCGATGTCCCAGCGGTCGCAGGTCGCGAAGAGGGGCAGCATGCCGATCGACGCGTGTTCGGCGGCGTGCAGGGCGCCGCCGAGGATCTCGGGGTTGATGCGGGCCTCGTCGAGCTGGTCCTCGGTGACCGTCCACCACACCGCGCGTGTGCGCAGCGTACGAGGAGGGAGGTCGAGTTTCGTCTCGCCCAGGACCTCACCGGTGATCAGACGCCGGCGGAGGAAGGAGACGACCTGGTTGGTGACCTCGACGGAGCCGTAGCACAGGCGGCCCTCGCCCCAGGGGATCTCGGTGTCGGTCTCCAGGACGGAGATGGCGGTCGTGTCCCGGGCGACCGTCGAGTAGGGCGGGTTCGCCTCCGAGACCAGAGCGACGGACTCGTCCAGGTCGAGGGAGCGGACCAGGTAGGTGCGGCCCTGGTGGAGATGGACCGCGCCCTCGTGCACGGTCGTGTGCGCCGCGCCCGCGTCCACGGTGCCCAGCAGGCGGCCCGTGCCGGCTTCGACGATCTGGACCGGGCGTCCGCCCTCGCCACGGATGTCGGTGAGGTCGGCGGCCCGTTCCCGGCGGGTCCAGTGCCAGGCCTTCGTGCGACGGCGCAGGAGCTTCGCGGCCTCCAGTTGGGGCAGCAGGCTCTCGGTCTCGGGGCCGAAGAGGTCCAGGTCCTCTTCGGTCAGGGGCATCTCCGCCGCGGCCGCGCACAGGTGCGGGGCGAGGACGTACGGGTTGTCGGGGTCGAGGACCGTGGATTCCACCGGCTGGTCGAAGAGGGCCTCGGGGTGGTGGACGAGGAAGGTGTCCAGGGGGTCGTCGCGGGCCACCAGGACGGCCAGCGCGCCCTGCCCGGCGCGCCCGGCGCGGCCCGCCTGCTGCCACAGGGACGCGCGCGTGCCCGGGTAGCCGGCGATCACCACGGCGTCCAGGCCGGAGACGTCGATGCCGAGTTCGAGGGCGGTCGTCGCGGCGAGGCCCAGCAGCTCGCCGGAGTGGAGGGCCTGTTCCAGGGCGCGGCGCTCCTCCGGGAGGTAGCCGCCGCGATAGGCCGCGACACGCCGGGCGAGAGAGCGGTCGACCTCGGCGAGACGTTCCTGGGCGATGACCGAGATCAGCTCGGCGCCGCGCCGGGAGCGGACGAAGGCGACCGAGCGCACACCCTGCACGGCGAGGTCGGTGAGCAGGTCGGCGGTCTCGGCGGTGGCGGTACGGCGGACCGGGGCGCCCTTCTCGCCCTGCAGCTCGGTGAGCGGGGGCTCCCAGAGGGCGAACAGCAGCTCGCCGCGCGGGGAGGCGTCGTCGGCGACCTCGACGACCGGGAGGCCGGTGAGGCGGCGGGCGGCGACCGCCGGCTCGGCGGCGGTGGCGGAGGCGAGGAGGAAGACGGGGGAGGCGCCGTAGCGGGCGCACAGGCGGCGCAGCCGGCGCAGCACCTGGGCGACGTGGGAGCCGAAGACACCCCGGTAGGTGTGGCACTCGTCGATGACGACGTACTTCAGCGACTTCAGGAAGGAAGACCAGCGGGGGTGGGAGGGGAGTATCCCGCGGTGCAGCATGTCCGGATTGGTGAGGACGTAGTTGGCGTACTGGCGGATCCACTCGCGCTCCTCGAACGGCGTGTCGCCGTCGTAGACCGCAGGGCGCACCGCATTTCCCAGAGGTTGTGAAAGTTCCTTCACGGATCGGCACTGGTCGGCCGCGAGCGCCTTGGTGGGGGACAGGTAGAGGGTGGTGGCACCGCGGCCGTTCGGGGCCTCGGAGCCCTCCAGGAGGGTGGAGAGGACCGGTACGAGATACGCCAGGGACTTGCCGGACGCGGTGCCGGTGGCGACCACCACCGAGTCGCCGTCCAGGGCGTGCTCGGCGGCGATCGCCTGGTGGGCCCAGGGGTGCTCGATGCCGCAGGCCTGCACGGCCGCGACGACCTCCGAACGAATCCGGTCAGGCCAGACGGCATGCCGACCCTCACGCGGGGGCAAGTGCTCCGTATGAGTGATGCGCGAAGCCCGGCTCGGCCCGGAGGCGAGCCGGGCCAGGATCGTGCCCGGTGCGAGCCGGGACACGGGGTCCGCCGGGGATCGATCGGATCGGTGATTCTTGGCCATCGGCACCGAGTGTGGCACTGGCGTGACGGACAATGGGACCAAGGCGTCGTGCACGTCTGCCGTAAGTGATTGAATGCCATCGCGGCTGGCGAACCGTTCCGGGGGCTCTGCCGAGGTGTCCCGAGGGGCGACCGCTCGAGTAGCAAGGTGCTGGAGGATCCGTGGACCTGTCCCTGTCGACCCGTACCGTCGGCGATCGTACGGTCGTCGAGGTCGGTGGCGAAATCGACGTATATACCGCGCCCAAGCTGCGCGAGCAGCTGGTCGAGCTGGTGAACGACGGGAGTTTCCACCTCGTCGTCGACATGGAGGGCGTCGACTTCCTCGACTCCACCGGGCTCGGCGTGCTGGTCGGCGGCCTGAAGCGGGTACGAGCCCATGAGGGCTCACTGCGCCTGGTCTGCAACCAGGAGCGCATTCTGAAGATCTTCCGCATCACCGGCCTCACCAAGGTGTTCCCGATCCACACCTCGGTCGAGGAAGCGGTGGCGGCGACCGACTGACCACCGCCCCAAATGGAGCGGGAAGGGTCCGCTCCCGGGACGGAAGATGTACCGACAGGGGGTCCGGGCTTTCGGCGGCCCGGTCCCCCCACAGCACGCCCGTAGTTCCGAGGGGGACGCATGGCCACCGTTGAACTCCGCTTCAGCGCGCTGCCCGAGCACGTCAGGACCGCCCGACTGGTGGCGGCAGCGGTGGCGCGCAGGGCCGGAGTGGACGAGGCCGTTCTCGACGAGGTCAGGCTCGCCGTCGGCGAGGCCTGTTCCCGTGCCGTCGGACTGCACCTGAGCGCCGGCATCACCACGCCGGTGCAGGTGAAGCTGATCGAGGAGGAGAAGCAGTTCTCCATCGAGGTCGGTGACGAGGCGCCGCGCTCGGTGCCCGGAGACCGGGCAGCAGGGTCGCTGGGTGACGACGTGGAGGCCGAGGAGGACGAGATGGGCCTCGCGGTCATCAGCGGCCTCGTCGACGACGTGGAGGTCAGTGCGGGGGAGAACGGTGGGTCGATCCGGATGACCTGGCCCACCACTCCGCCGGTCGCGGTACTCCCCTGACCCCACCCTCGTACCAGCTGAAGATCACCTGAAGATCACCTGAAGACCGCCAGACCGCATGAAGGGCCCTGCTGAGCAGGGCCCTTTCAGTTTTTCCGATCACCCTTGGAATTCGTGAATGAATTCACGATCAATGAGGTGATAATTCGATCAAGCGGCAATGCGTCCGTCAATGCCTTTGGGGCGTTACCTCTTTCGGGTTCCCTGGCGTGACGTCGATCATTTGCTGAGAAGCATGTGAAGGTTAATTCCGTTTCCCGTGCTCTGTTTTGATCAGGTCGGGGTACCTAGAATCCGTCCACATCTTGAGCTCAGCCCAAGCGTCAAGGAGGACGAATGGCGGGGCTTTCTACCCCTCATGAGTTTGACCACCCCACAACCTTCGCAGCCGCAGTGCTCACCGACGACAACCGGATCATCGTGACGATCATCGGAGTCGTCGCGCTGGCCGCGCTCGTGGTCGCGGGCATCCTGGTGCGCCAGGTGCTGGCGGCGGGCGAGGGCACCGACAGCATGAAGAAGATCGCGGAAGCGGTCCAGGAAGGCGCCAACGCCTATCTGGGACGCCAGCTGCGCACGCTCGGCGTATTCGCCGTGGTCGTGTTCTTCCTGCTCATGCTGCTGCCCGCGGACGACTGGAATCAGCGCGCAGGCCGATCGGTGTTCTTCTTGATCGGCGCCGCGTTCTCGGCGGCCACCGGTTATATCGGCATGTGGCTGGCGGTGCGCAGCAATGTGCGTGTTGCCGCGGCGGCCCGGGAAGCGACCCCGGCGGAGGGTGAGCCGGAAAAGGATCTCACCACCGTCTCGCACAAAGCCATGAAGATCGCTTTCCGCACGGGCGGCGTCGTCGGCATGTTCACGGTGGGGCTCGGTCTGCTGGGCGCCTCCTGTGTGGTGCTGGTGTACGCGGCCGACGCGCCGAAGGTGCTCGAGGGCTTCGGCCTCGGGGCCGCTCTGATCGCCATGTTCATGCGTGTCGGCGGCGGCATCTTCACCAAGGCCGCCGACGTCGGCGCCGACCTGGTCGGCAAGGTCGAGCAGGGCATTCCGGAGGACGACCCGCGCAATGCCGCGACCATCGCCGACAACGTGGGCGACAACGTCGGCGACTGCGCCGGCATGGCGGCCGACCTCTTCGAGTCGTACGCCGTGACCCTGGTCGCCGCGCTGATCCTCGGCAAGGCGGCCTTCGGCGACTCCGGGCTCGCCTTCCCGCTGATCGTGCCGGCCATCGGTGTGATCACCGCCATGATCGGCATCTTCGCGGTCGCCCCGCGCCGGGCCGACCGCAGCGGCATGTCCGCGATCAACCGGGGCTTCTTCATCTCCGCGGTGATCTCGCTCGGGCTGGTGGCGGCGGCCGTCTTCATCTATCTCCCGGCCAAGTACAGCGACCTCGACGGCATCAGCGACGCGGCGATCCGGGCCAAGGACGGCGACCCGCGCATCCTCGCGCTCGTCGCGGTGGCGATCGGCATCCTGCTGGCGGCCGTGATCCAGCAGCTGACCGGCTACTTCACCGAGACCAACCGCCGCCCTGTCATGGACATCGGCAAGACCTCGCTGACCGGCCCGGCCACCGTCGTCCTCGCCGGTATCTCGGTGGGTCTGGAGTCGGCCGTCTACACCGCCCTGCTGATCGGCCTCGGCGTCTACGGGGCCTTCCTGCTCGGCGGCACATCGATCATGCTGGCGCTGTTCGCGGTGGCGCTGGCCGGCACCGGTCTGCTCACCACGGTCGGCGTGATCGTCGCCATGGACACCTTCGGCCCGGTCTCCGACAACGCGCAGGGCATCGCCGAGATGTCCGGCGACGTCGAGGGCGCCGGCGCCCAGGTGCTCACCAACCTGGACGCCGTCGGCAACACGACGAAGGCCATCACCAAGGGCATCGCCATCGCCACCGCCGTCCTGGCGGCGTCGGCGCTCTTCGGGTCGTACCGGGATGCGATCACCACGAACGTCCAGGACGTGGGCGAGAAGCTGACCGGCAAGGGCGCCCCGTTGAGCCTGTCGCTGGACATCTCGCAGCCCAACAACCTCGTCGGCCTCATCGCGGGCGCGGCGGTCGTCTTCCTCTTCTCGGGGCTGGCGATCAACGCGGTGTCGCGGTCGGCGGGCTCGGTGGTCTACGAGGTGCGGCGGCAGTTCCGCGAGCACCCCGGGATCATGGACTACAGCGAGAAGCCCGAGTACGGCAAGGTCGTGGACATCTGCACCCGGGACGCCCTGCGGGAGCTGGCCACGCCCGGTCTGCTCGCCGTGATGGCACCCATCTTCATCGGGTTCACGCTCGGAGTCGGCGCGCTCGGCTCCTACCTCGCGGGCGCGATCGGCGCGGGCACGCTGATGGCGGTCTTCCTCGCCAACTCCGGTGGCGCCTGGGACAACGCCAAGAAACTCGTCGAGGACGGCCACCACGGCGGCAAGGGCAGCGAGGCCCACGCGGCCACCGTCATCGGCGACACGGTCGGCGACCCCTTCAAGGACACCGCGGGTCCGGCGATCAACCCGCTGCTGAAGGTGATGAACCTGGTGTCGCTGCTCATCGCGCCGGCGGTGATCAAGTTCTCCTACGGCGACGACAAGAACATCGGGGTGCGGATCGCGATCGCGATCCTCTCCCTGCTCGTCATCGTCACAGCGGTGTACATCTCCAAGCGGCGCGGCATCACCGTGGGCGACGAGGAGGGCAAGTCGGAGCGCACGGCCAAGTCGACGGACCCCGCGGTGGTTTCGTAGGCGGTCTTACGACGGTCCGCATCAAGGGGCGGGCGGGAGGCGCGTGTTGACGCGCCGCCCGCCCGTCCTCGTCTGTGCGCCCTGCTGTGTGCAGGCTCACGGTGAGCCTTCTCTCGCCTGGTGCAAATGGATTCAAATGGGTCTCTAGTGGACGCCCGGCATGGGGTTGCTGTCTGTGTGGCGTGTATGTTCCGGGGCCGAGAGCCATGGAAGGGACCAAACCGGTGAACAAGAAGCTCGCGGCCGCACTGTCCGGCGGTGCGGTACTGGTACTGGCGCTGTCGGGATGCAGCAGCAGCAACAACAACGACAAGCTGGACTCCTGGGCCAAGCAGGTCTGCGACGGCGTACAGCCGCAGGCCAAGAAGATCGAGGCCGCCAACGCCGCGATCCAGAAGGAGACCTCCGACAACAGCACGCCGGAGCAGGTCCAGCAGACCGACGCGCAGGCCTTCCAGGACATGTCCGACGCCTACAAATCGATCGGGGCCGCGGTGCAGAACGCCGGGGCGCCGAACGTCGACGACGGGGCGAAGAAGCAGCAGGACGCGGTCAAGGAACTCAACGACATCTCCGCGTCCTACGCCTCGCTGAAGGCGCAGGTCGACAAGCTGGAGACCAAGGACCAGGCCAAGTTCGCCGACGGACTCAAGGGCATCGCGACCTCGCTGGACAAGCTGAGCCAGAGCGGGAACGACGCGCTGAAGACCCTCGAGGAGGGCGAGGTCGGCAAGGCGATGGCGAAGCAGGAGAGCTGCAAGGCGGCCTCGGCGACGCCCTCCTCCGCGGCGACGGGGAGCTGAGCCGGGGCTGCGGACGGTCACCGCTGCCCGCCACAATGGGGGCGTGAGTATCTCCGGCCTGCCCACCCTGCCCGCCTCCGACCGTCCCGACGTCGCCGCCCGGCTGCGGGACGCCCTGCTCGGGGCGTCCTTCACCGCCGACGGCCTGCTCGACCTGCTCGGCGCGCCCGCGTACGCGGCGCTGGCGCGCAGCGAGACCGTGCCGGCACTGCGGGCGACGCGCGGGGACACCCCGCTCGAGGTGCTCGTACGGCTGTTCCTGCTGCAGCAGCCCGTGCCGCACGCGCGCGTGGAGGCCGTTCTGCCGCTCGACGCCTGTCTGGAGAGCGGGTGGCTCGTCCCGGCCGGCGCGGACGAGGTGGCCGCGACCGTGGACGTACGGCCGTACGGCGGGCCCGAAGGCGAGGACTGGTTCATCGTGTCCGACCTTGGCTGTGCCGTCGGCGGCGCCGGTGGCATCGGCAGCCGCGAGGAGGGCGTCGTCCTCGGCGTCGGCGGCGCCTCCACGACCCTCGCCGGCATCACCGTCCGTACGCCCGTCTCCAGCGCCCTGGACCTCGGCACGGGCTCCGGCATCCAGGCGCTGCACGCCTCCCGGCACGCCACGCGCGTGACGGCGACCGACCTCAACCCGCGCGCGTTGCACATCACCGCGCTCACCCTGGCCCTGTCCGGCGCCCCCGCGGCCGATCTGCGCGAGGGCTCGCTGTACGAGCCGGTGCGGGACGACGAGACGTACGACCTGATCGTCTCCAACCCGCCCTTCGTCATCTCGCCCGGCGCCCGGCTGACCTACCGGGACGGAGGGATGGGCGGGGACGATCTGTGCCGCTCGCTCGTTCAGGGTGCGGGGGACCGCTTGAACGAGGGCGGGTTCGCGCAGTTCCTCGCCAACTGGCAGCACGTGGAGGGGGAGGACTGGCAGGACAGGCTCAGGTCGTGGGTCCCGCGCGGGTGCGACGCGTGGATCGTGCAGCGCGAGACGCAGGACGTCACGCAGTACGCCGAGCTGTGGCTCAGGGACGCCGGTGACCACCGGGGCGACTTGGCCGAGTACCAGGCGCGGTACGACGCGTGGCTGGACGAGTTCGAGGCGCGCAAGGTGAAGGCCGTCGGCTTCGGCTGGATCACCCTGCGACGGACGGGCGCCGCCGTGCCCTCCATCACCGTGGAGGAGTGGCCGCATTCGGTCGAACAGCCGCTCGGAGAAACGGTGCGGACGCACTTCGACCGCCTCGACTACCTGCGCTCGCACGACGACGCGGCCCTGCTGGAGGGGCGCTTCCGGCTCGTCACCGAGGTCGTCCAGGAACAGGTGGGGCTGCCCGGTGCCGAGGACCCGGAGCACGTCGTGCTGCGCCAGCACCGGGGCATGCGCCGCGCCACCAAGGTGGACACGGTCGGCGCGGGCTTCGCGGGCGTGTGCGACGGCTCGCTGAGCGCCGGCCGCATCCTGGACGCCATCGCCCAACTGGTCGGCGAGGACCCGGTGTTGCTGCGCGACCGGACACCGGCGCAGATCAGGCTGCTGGTGGAACAGGGGTTCCTGGAGCCTGCGGAGTGACCGGCGTGCCGCACGTCGCTCATGGGAAGACCTCGCACCCCTGATGGCTCTGCGTCCGATCTGCCGGGATTTACGGGATTGGTGACGAAAAGTACTCCTGTCAGTGGTGCATGCGACGCTACTTTCTAGAGACAGGCTCCACGCGTCCTCGGGGGAGGCGCGCTGTCTCGGGGGAGGCGCCATGGCGGGGGACACGCCGGAACACGGCCAGGGCCGGATGATCAACGGACGGTACCGGCTGCTGCGCACGCTGGGCGCGGGCGGCATGGGCCGCGTCTGGCTCGCCCACGACACCGAACTGGCCTGCGAGGTCGCGGTCAAGGAGATCGCGCTGCCGGACCTGCCGGTGGACGGGGACGAGACGGCGCAGCGCATCGCCCGCGCCCGCAGCGAGGCCCGGCACGCGGCGCGGCTGCGCGGCCATCCGCATGTGGCGACGGTGCACGACGTGGTGGTCCACGAGGGGCTCCCGTGGATCGTCATGGAGTACGTCCCGGACGCGGTCGACCTCCAGGCGGTGATCCGGAGTTCGGGCCCGCTGCCGCCCGCACGGGTGGCCGAGATCGGGCTCGCCGTGCTCGACGCGCTCACCGCCGGCCATCGCATCGGCATCCTCCACAGGGATGTGAAACCGGCCAACATCCTTCTGGCGCCGGACGCTTCGGGCGACGCCTACGCGCGCGTGCTGCTCACCGACTACGGAATCGCCCTCATGCCCGAGTCCCACGAACCCCGGCTCACCGCGACCGCGGGCATCCTCGGCACACCCGGGTACCTCGCACCCGAGCGCGCGCGGGGCGAGCCGCCCACCCCGGCCGCCGACCTCTTCTCCCTCGGCGCCACGCTGTACGCGGCCGTCGAGGGCCGCGGCCCCTTCGACCGCCACGGCGACTACGCCACCCTGACCGCCCTGCTCGGCGAGGAACCGACCCCGCCGGCCCGCGCGGGCGAACTCGCGCCCGTGCTCCACGGGTTGCTGGTCAAGGACCCGGTGCGCAGGGCGGCGCCGGAGACGGTCCGCCCGGCCCTGGAGCGGGTGCTGCAACAGTCCGCGGCACAGGCACCGGCGCCGGTGAAGGGGTTCGGCCCACCGCAGGGGTACGCGGCGGGCGCGGCGCAGGGCGGTTCGCCTCCGCCCGGGTACGTGGCGAACGCGGCGCAGGGTGGTTCGTCCCCGGGCGGCGCGCAAGGGAGTTCGTCCCCGGCCGGGTACGCGGGTGCCGCGCAGGGTGGTTCGCCCGGCTCGCCTCCACCCGGGTACGGTGCGGCGCCGCCGGGATACGTGGCGAGCACGCCCTCGCAGGGCAGCACGCCGAACAGCCCGCCGCCGCCGGGGTACGTGGCGGGTGGGACGCCTGCGGGGTACGCGGGCGGTGCGACGGCCCCGGGATATGGGGCGGGCGGCACGCCTCCCGGATACGTCGCCGCCGGACCGTACGGCGAGCAGTCCCCCGTACCGCCGGGCGGACCGAACACGCCGGGGGCGCCGCAGACTCCCGACAACCCGCCGACTCCGACTCCGACTCCGACTCCGCAGACGCCGGGCAGCCCGCAGGCCCCGGTGCCGTATCCGGGCTGGAATCCGTATGCGAGCAGCCCCACCGTCACGTACGCGGGCCCCGGCGGCCCCGGTGGCCCGGGGCAGAGCCCGGCGGCCGTACCGCAGCCCGGTGGCCCCCGGCGTTCCGGGCGGACCGTCGTCATCGTCGCCGCGGTGGCCGCCGTGGCGCTCGTGCTCGGGGTCGGAGTGTGGGGCGCGATGTCGCTGACCGGCCACGACAACAGCGCCCGGCCGCACAGGAGTCCGTCGGCGCGGTCGTCCTCGCAGCCGAGCCCCACCGGGCCGGTGTACGTGTACGGCGAGCAGGTCGGCCTCACCAAGCCGTTGCAGGCCGGGGACTGCGTGAAGGCGGTGTGGTCGGGCGAGCCGTTCAAGTCGCCGCCCAACCTCGGGGTCGTGGACTGCGCCAACGACCTCCCCGAGGGCCAGGTGGTCGCCGTCGACTCCGCGGCCGACTACGCCGACGCGCGCGCCCACGGCGCCGACCGTTGCGCGCGCCAGAGCGAACCGCTGGCGCGGAGCCTCCCGGACGCGGGGTACTACGCCGTCGTACCGACCCGCCAGGGATTCGGCGCGTCCGGCGGCGGCACGGCCTGTCTCGTCCTCGGCCGGCACATACCCATCGGGGGCGAGGTCGGGCGGTTCCGGGACGCCGGGATCGACATGGCGGCGGCCCAGATGAGCGTCGGCGACTGCTTCACCTACCTGGAGGAGAAGGACGCCACCCACACCTACCTCACCGACTGCGCACAGGCGCACACGGACCAGGTGATCGGCTTCGCCCGGGCCCCGGCGAACATGGACTTCACCACGGGCACCAAGAACGCCGAGAAGCTCTGCACCAACAAGTTCGAGTCGACCTGGTCACCCGGCTCCGGCCGGGCGATCATCGGCTGGTGGAACACCAAGGAGAACTGGAACCAGGGCTTCACCACGGTGATCTGCACCATGGAGCGCGCCGACGGGGAAAAATCGACGGGACAGCTGACCCCGCCGCCGTCCGGCTCGGCGTGACGGTCCCGCTTGGTCAACGCATGGCGGTCCGGACTCCTGGCGTTCATCCCTGGTTCGCCCGCGCGTCTCCCGTCGCTGCGAGCGTCCGGGTCCAGCAACCCGCACGGAACGGCACGGGAAGGACCCACCATGGAGAGCGGTCCGGCGATCTTCACCGGCACGGTGTTCGCCCTGTTCGGAGCCGCCCTGCTGGCCTGGGTCGCCGTCCGGCTGCGGCACCGGCGGCCCGTCGCCCTCGGTGTGAGCCCGGTCGCATCCGCGGCCCTCGCCACCATCGCCGGCGCGGGCGCCGTCGCGATCGGCGTCTGGTGCCTCGCAAGCGTCTGACGACGCGATCTCCGAAGCCGCGCGGAGATGGCCGGGAGTGACCGGTACGTGACGTTCCGCGCGCTGCCCGAATGCCGCTCGCCACTCCGTGCGGCAGGAATGGCGCGACTCGGGTTACCGTTCGAGTGGCCGTTGTGGGCTTTTCCCGTTTGACACGGGGGCGGGATGTACCGTCACACTCCGCAGCGTCACCATGACACGACCCCGGGAGGAACGCCTGGGGAGGCCCCAGCGTCGACCGGAGAGAGAAGAGCGAAGTTGTCCCCGACCAGCGAGACCGCACACGGCGGCCGCCGACTCGTCATCGTCGAGTCGCCTGCCAAGGCGAAGACGATCAAGGGCTATCTCGGCCCCGGCTACACCGTCGAGGCGAGCGTCGGGCACATCCGCGACCTTCCCAACGGCGCCGCGGAGGTGCCGGAGAAGTACACCGGCGAGGTCCGCCGCCTCGGTGTGGACGTCGAGCACGACTTCGAGCCGATCTATGTCGTCAACGCCGACAAGCGGGCCCAGGTCAAGAAGCTCAAGGACCTGCTGAAGGACTCCGACGAGCTCTACCTCGCCACCGATGAGGACCGCGAGGGCGAGGCCATCGCCTGGCACCTGCAGGAAGTGCTCAAGCCCAAGGTCCCGGTCAAGCGGATGGTCTTCCACGAGATCACCAAGTCCGCGATCCAGGCCGCCGTGGCCAACCCGCGCCAGCTCAACCAGAAGCTGGTCGACGCCCAGGAGACCCGCCGCATCCTCGACCGCCTCTACGGCTACGAGGTCTCGCCGGTCCTGTGGAAGAAGGTCATGCCGAGGCTGTCGGCGGGCCGCGTCCAGTCCGTTGCCACCCGGCTCGTGGTCGAGCGGGAACGCGAGCGCATCGCTTTTCGTTCTGCCGAGTACTGGGACCTGACGGGCACCTTCGCGACCGGCCGCGCGGGGGATCCGTCGGACCCGTCGTCGCTGGTCGCCCGCCTGCAGACCGTCGACGGCAGGCGGGTCGCGCAGGGCCGCGACTTCGACTCCCTGGGACAACTCAAGAGCGAGCAGGTCCTCCACCTCGACGAGGCGAACGCCCGCGCCCTGGCCGCCGCCCTGGAGCAGACGCAGTTCGCCGTCCGCTCGGTCGAGTCCAAGCCGTACCGCCGCTCGCCGTACGCCCCGTTCCGTACGACGACCCTCCAGCAGGAGGCCTCGCGCAAGCTCGGCTTCGGTGCGAAGGCGACCATGCAGGTGGCCCAGAAGCTGTACGAGAACGGCTTCATCACCTACATGCGTACGGACTCCACGACCCTCAGCGACACCGCCGTGGCCGCCGCCCGCGCCCAGGTCACCCAGCTCTACGGCGCCGACTACCTGCCGTCGAGCCCGCGGACGTACGCAGGGAAGGTCAAGAACGCGCAGGAGGCGCACGAGGCGATCCGGCCCTCGGGTGATCGTTTCCGCACGCCCGCCGAGACCGGCCTGACCGGCGACCAGTTCAAGCTCTACGAGCTGATCTGGAAGCGGACGGTCGCCTCCCAGATGAAGGACGCGACCGGCAACAGCGTGACCGTGAAGATCGGCGGCACGGCGGCCGACGGGCGGGACGTCGAGTTCAGCGCGTCCGGCAAGACGATCACTTTCCACGGCTTCCTGAAGGCCTACGTGGAGGGCGCCGACGACCCGAACGCCGAGCTGGACGACCGTGAGCGGCGGCTGCCGCAGGTCGCCGAGGGCGACCGGCTCACCGCCGAGGAGATCACGGTCGACGGGCACGCCACCAAGCCCCCGGCCCGCTACACCGAGGCCAGCCTGGTCAAGGAGCTCGAAGAGCGCGAGATCGGCCGCCCGTCGACGTACGCGTCGATCATCGGCACGATCCTCGACCGCGGCTACGTCTTCAAGAAGGGCACGGCACTCGTCCCCTCCTTCCTGTCCTTCGCCGTGGTCAACCTCCTGGAGAAGCACTTCGGGCGGCTCGTCGACTACGACTTCACCGCCCGCATGGAGGACGACCTCGACCGGATCGCCGCCGGTCAGGCACAGTCCGTGCCGTGGCTGCGGCGCTTCTACTTCGGTGAGGGCGAGGGCGCCGGCGAGGGTGGCGCGGCCGACGCCGGCAACGGCGACGGTGACCACCTCGGCGGCCTCAAGGAGCTGGTGACCGACCTGGGCGCGATCGACGCACGCGAGGTGTCGTCGTTCCCGGTGGGCAACGGCATCGTGCTGCGCGTCGGGCGCTACGGCCCGTACATCGAGCGCGGCGAGAAGGACTCCGAGGGCCACCAGCGGGCGGACGTGCCCGAGGACCTGGCACCGGACGAGCTGTCCGTCGAGCTCGCCGAGGAGCTGCTCGCCAAGCCGAGCGGCGACTTCGAGCTCGGCGCCGACCCGGAGACGGGCCACCAGATCATCGCCCGGGACGGCCGCTACGGCCCGTACGTCACCGAGGTGCTCCCCGAGGGCACCCCGAAGACCGGCAAGAACGCCGTGAAGCCGCGTACGGCCTCGCTGTTCAAGTCGATGTCGCTGGACACGGTGACGCTCGAGGACGCGCTGCGGCTGATGTCCCTGCCGCGGGTGGTCGGCACCGACGCCGAGGGCCAGGAGATCACCGCACAGAACGGCCGCTACGGTCCGTACCTGAAGAAGGGCACGGACTCGCGCTCGCTGCAGTCCGAGGAGCAGCTCTTCACCATCACCCTCGAAGAGGCGCTGCAGATCTACTCCCAGCCCAAGCAGCGCGGCCGGGCCGCCGCCAAGCCGCCGCTGAAGGAGCTGGGCACCGACCCGGTCAGCGAGAAGCCCGTGGTGGTGAAGGACGGCCGTTTCGGGCCGTACGTCACCGACGGGGAGACCAACGCGACCCTGCGCTCCGGCGACAGCGTCGAGACCATCACCCCGGAGCGCGGCTTCGAACTCCTCGCCGAGAAGCGGGCCAAGGGCCCCGCCAAGAAGACAGCGAAGAAGGCTCCCGCGAAGAAGGCGGCCCCGGCCAAGAAGACGACGGCCGCAAAGAAGACCGCGGCGAAGAAGACGACGACTGCCGCCAAGAAGACGACCGCCAAGACCGCGGCGAAGAAGGCCACGGCCGCCAAGTCCGCGGAGGAGTAAGGGCGTTCGGGACCCGGTCGGTGACGGCCGGGACCTTCACGTCCCGTTCGCGAAACGAACGCCCCGGTATCGCTTTGGTGTCGGGGCGCGCGCACGTGCGGCCGCGCGCCCCGGGCTGTCAGTCGGTCCCGATAGGCTGAAAGCATGACGCGAGCGGAGCAGCCAACGGCCCACCACCCGGCCCCCGACGACGCCCTTGTCGCGGACTCCCGCGAGCGCGCCGTCCGCGCCCTGTTGCGCCAGCCGCAGCTGAAGCGGCTGTGGAGCGCCCACCTCGTGGGGTCGGTCGGCGACACCCTCGCCCTCCTCGTCCTGGTCCTGCTCGCCCTGCAGGCGGCGATCAGCGAGGGCTCCTTCGGGGGCAGCTACCGCGGCGTTGCGTTCGCAGTGGCGACCGTTTTCGGGGTGCGCATCCTGGCGACGCTGCTCTTCGGAGCGGTCCTGCTCGGCCCGTTGACTTCGCTCACTTCGCAGGAGGGTCCGCTCGACCGCCGCTGGACGATGGTCGGCGCCGACGCCGTCCGGGTCCTCGCGCTCATCGTCGCGCCCCTGTGGATCGACTGGACGCCGGACAACGCGCTGGCGATCCTCCTGGTCACCGCGTTCGTCACCGGCGTCGCCGAGCGCTTCTGGACCGTCTCCCGCGAGAGCGCCGCGCCGGCCCTGCTGCCGGCCCCGCCGCTGGAGGGGGCGACGGTACGGCCGCTGCCGGACCACATGGACGCCCTGCGCCGGCTGGCGCTGCGCACGGCCTTCGTGGCGATCCCGCTCGCGGCCGCCGCGCTCGTCGTCACCGGACTGCTCAACAATCTGCTGGGCTCCGGGATCGCCTGGTTCGCCCAGCACCAGGCGGCCCTCGCCTCGTACGTGGCGGCGGGCCTGTTCGCCGCGTCCCTGTCCGTGCTGACGTACCTGGAGCTGCCGGCCACGCGCACCCCACGCGCGCGTTCCCCGCTCGAGGGGCTGCGCCGCCCGCGCACGGGCGAGGGCGTCGACAAGGGCCGCACGGGCGCGATTCCGCTGCTGGTGCTCGCCTGCGCCGCCGTCGCCGGAGCGCTCTCCGCGGCCGTCGCCGTGGCGGTGCTGCACGCCAAGGACCTGCACGGCGGCCCGGTGCTGTACGGCCTGCTGGTGCTCGCCCTGACCGGCGGAGTCGTCGTCGGCATCCGTACGGCGCCCAAGGTGCTGGTGTCGCTGTCGCGGCGCCGGCTGCTCGCGCTGGCCATCGCCTTCACCGGCGTCGCGCTGCTGGCCGCGGGTCTCGTCCCGGACGTGACGACCGTCCTGCTCATCGTCGCCCTGGCCGGCATCGGCGCGGGCGTGGCCGCCAACACCGGGCACACCCTCCTCGACCAGGAGGCCGAGGACTACCGGCGCGCCCGCACCACCGAGCACCTGCACGCCGTCGTCCGCGTCTCCGTGGCGCTCGGCGCGGTCATCGCCCCGGTCGTGGCCGCGGGCATCGGGCCGCACCGCTTGGAGAACGGCAGGTTCGTCTTCGCCCACGGCGGCGCCGCCTTCACCCTGATGCTGGTCGGCGCGCTGCTGCTGCCGGTGGCCGCGCTGGTGCTGGCCAAGGTCGACGACCGCTCCGGGGTCCCGCTGCGGCACGACCTGCGGGACGCGCTGCGCGGCGGCGACGACCCGCTGACCGCACCCGCCGCGAGCGGCTTCTTCATCGCCCTGGAGGGCGGCGACGGCGCCGGCAAGTCCACCCAGGCCGAGGCGCTCGCCGAATGGATCCGGGCCAAGGGCCACGAGGTCGTCGTGACCCGCGAGCCGGGCGCGACGCCGGTGGGCAAGCGGCTGCGGTCGATCCTGCTGGACGTCTCCAGCGCCGGGCTCTCGCACCGCGCGGAGGCCCTGCTGTACGCGGCGGACCGCGCGGAGCACGTGGACACGGTGGTGCGGCCTGCGCTGGAGCGCGGCGCCGTGGTCATCTCCGACCGCTACATCGACTCCTCGGTGGCCTACCAGGGCGCGGGCCGCGACCTGTCCCCGACGGAGATCGCCCGCATCAACCGCTGGGCGACCGACGGCCTCGTACCGCATCTGACCGTCCTGCTGGACATCTCCCCGGAGATCGCCCGCGAGCGGTTCACCGAGGCGCCGGACCGGCTGGAGTCGGAGCCCGCCGAGTTCCACGCGCGCGTGCGCTCCGGTTTCCTGACGCTGGCCGCCGCCGACCCCGGCCGCTACCTGGTGGTGGACGCCGGCCAGGAGCCCGAGGCCGTCACCACCGTCGTACGGCACCGGCTGGATCAGATGCTGCCGCTGTCCGAGCAGGAGATCCGGGAGCGGGAGGAGGCCCGCAAGGCCGCCGAGGAGGAGGCCCGCCGCAAGGCCGAGGAGGAGCGGCTGGAGCGTGAGCGCCAGGAGCAGCTCGCCAAGCTGCGCGCCGAGGAGGAGGAGCGCAAGCGGCGCGAGCTGGAGGAGGCGCAGCGGCGCGAGGCCGAACGGCAGGCGGAGGAGGCCCGGCGACGGGCCGAGGAGGCCGCCCGGCGCGCGGAGGAGGAGCGGCAGCGGCTGCTCGCCGAGGAGAAGGCACGCGCCGAGGAGGAGGCCCGCCGCAAGGCCGAGGAGGAGCGGCGGCGCAAGCAGGCCGAGGAGGAGGCACGGCTGCGGGCCGAGGCGGAGGCGCTTCGGCTGGAGAAGCAGCGCAAGGCCGAGGAGGCGCTGCTGCGGGCCGAGGAGGCACGCCGGCTTGCCGAGCAGGCCGCGGCCGCCGCGGAGGCGGGGCCCAAGGAGCCGCCGGCGCCCGCGGTCGCGCCGGAGGCCTCGACCGTGCCGACGCCGGTGGTGACGCCGACGAACGCGTCGGGCGGACCGGCCGAGGAGACGGCCGTGCTGCGGCCGGTGCGGGAGGACGGTGCCGGGGGCGCCGACGCCGCGACCGAGGGCCGTAAGCGCCCGGTCGGCGAGTCGGACGCCGAGGTGACGACGAAGCTGCCGCAACCGCCGGTAGTGCCGGGTGCCGCCGACGACACCGCGGTGTTGCCGCCGGTGGTGCCGGGTGCGGCGGATGAGACTGCGGTGCTTCCGCCGGTGGTGCCGGGCGCGGCTGACGAGACGGCTGTTTTGCCGCCGGTGGTGCCGGGCGCCGCTGACGAGACGGCCGTGCTGCCGCCGGTGCGTGAGGAAGGGCCCGCGGACCGGGTGCCGCCGGGGTACTTCCGGGACGAGCGGGCGGAGGGTGCGCGGCCGGACGGGGGCGAGGAGCGTACGCGGGAGATGCCCCAGGTCGACGCGGAGGGGGCACCTCGGCGCCGCACCCGGTCGGACTGGGCCGAGGAGACTCCGCTCGACGACCTGCCGTCACTGGCCGACGAACTGCTCGGGCCGCACGAGGACGACTACGACGAGGATCAGGGGCGGGGCAGGCGCCGCGGCCGGGGGCGCTGAGCCTTTCCGCTTGGGCACCGACTGCTCCCCGCGCACTCGGCGTCCCGTTGTCAGTGCCGCCCGCCACAATGGAACCCGCAACACGAACCGTGGTGGAAGGGCGAGGGACGCATGACGGTCTGGGATGACCTCGTGGGCCAGGAGAAGGTAGCCGAGCAGCTGGACGCCGCCGCTCGGGACGCCGACGCACTCGTCACCGCGGTCGCCACCGACGCACCCCCGCCCGAGGCGTCGAAGATGACGCACGCCTGGCTGTTCACCGGGCCCCCGGGGGCCGGGCGGAACCAGGCGGCGCGGGCGTTCGCCGCCGCGCTGCAGTGCGTGTCGCCCGACCGCGCGCTCGGCGGATCACCGGGCTGCGGGTTCTGCGACGGATGCCACACGGCCCTGGTCGGCACGCACGCGGACGTCACCAGCGTCGCCGCCGTCGGCTCGCAGATCCTCGCCGAGGACATGCGGGACACCGTACGGAAGTCGTTCACCTCACCGGCGAACGGCCGCTGGCAGATCATCCTGGTCGAGGACGCCGAGCGGCTGAACGAGAAATCGGCCAACGCCGTGCTGAAGGCGGTGGAGGAACCCGCCCCGCGCACGGTCTGGCTGCTGTGCGCGCCCTCCATCGAGGACGTCCTGCCCACCATCCGCTCCCGCTGCCGCCACCTGAACCTGCTGACGCCGTCGGTGGACGCCGTGGCCGACATGCTCGTACGGCGCGAGGGCGTGGAGCCGGCCGTCGCCGCGGCCGCGGCCCGCGCCACCCAGGGGCACGTCGACCGGGCCCGCCGACTGGCCACCGACCCGGCGGCCCGCGAGCGCCGTGCCGCCGTGCTGAAGCTGCCGCTGCGGGTCGAGGAGATCGGCAGCGCGCTGAAGGCCGCCCAGGAGTTGGTGGACGCAGCCGCCGAGGACGCCAAGCAGCTCGCCGAGGAGATGGACGGCAAGGAGACCGAGGAGCTGAAGGCGGCGCTGGGCGCGGCTCAGGGCGGCCGGATGCCGCGCGGTACGGCGGGTGTGATGAAGGACCTGGAGGACAAGCAGAAGCGGCGCCGGACGAGAACCCAGCGCGACAGCCTCGACCTCGCTCTGACCGACCTCACCGCGTTCTACCGAGACGTCCTGGCCCTGCAGCTCGGCACGCGCGTGGCGTTGTCCAACGCGGAAGCCGAGGACGCCCTGGAGCGCCTGGCCCGCGGCAGCTCCCCGGAGTCCACCCTGCGCCGCATCGAGGCGATCGCCGCCTGCCGCGACGCCCTCGACCGCAACGTGGCCCCCCTGCTCGCGGTGGAAGCGATGACGATGGCCCTCAGAGCCGGCTGACAACCGGCTACCGCGCGGCACTCCGGGGCGGCGCTGCACTCCGCGGCCGATCAACGGAGGTTGACCACGTAACTCGTACGAGGCACGACGCGCACGCACGGCATCCGAGCGGCTGCGCACGGTTACGCTCGCCAGATGCACATCAGGCGCAGCCCCCGTCCCCGCCGGCCCCGAACCGCCGCCGCTCTCCTTGCCACCGCCGCCCTCCTCCTCTCCGCCTGCTCCGCCGGAGGCACGACGAGCACGGGTGGCGGCGCCGCCGAGGTGGCCCTGGCCGCGCTGCCGCAGTCGACGCCGTCCGCCCTGGCGCCGTACTACGAACAGAAGCTGAGCTGGCGCAGCTGCGGGGTGCCCGGCTTCCAGTGCGCCACGATGAGGGCGCCGCTCGACTACGCCAAGCCGGGCGCGGGGGACGTACGGCTCGCCGTCGCCCGCAGGAAGGCCACGGGCAAGGGGCGGCCGCTGGGGTCGCTGCTGGTGAACCCGGGCGGGCCGGGCGGCTCGGCCATCGGCTACCTGGAGCAGTACGCGGGCGTCGGCTACCCGGCGGAGGTGCGGGCGCGGTACGACATGGTCGCGGTCGATCCGCGCGGGGTCGCCCGCAGCGAGCCCGTCGAATGCCTCAGCGGACGCCGGATGGACGCCTTCACGCAGACGGACACCACACCCGACGACACGAAGGAGACCGGCGAACTCGTCGACGCCTACAAGAAGTTCGCCGAGGGGTGCGGGGCGCACTCCCCAGACCTGCTGCGGCATGTGTCCACGGTCGAGGCGGCCCGGGACATGGACATCCTGCGCGCGGTCCTCGGTGATCGGAGACTGACGTACGTGGGGGCGTCGTACGGGACGTTCCTCGGGGCGACGTACGCCGGGCTGTTCCCGGAGCGGGTGGGCCGGCTGGTGCTCGACGGCGCGATGGACCCCTCCCTGTCCGCGCGCCGGATGAACCTGGACCAGACAGCCGGTTTCGAGACGGCGTTCCAGTCCTTCGCGAAGGACTGTGTACGGCAGCCGGACTGCCCGCTCGGCACCAGGGGCACCACGCCGGCGCAGGTCGGCGAGAATCTCAGCGCCTTCTTCAGGAAACTGGACGCCCACCCCATCCCGACCGGCGACGCGGACGGCCGCAAGCTCGGCGAGGCCCTCGCCACCACCGGCGTCATCGCGGCGATGTACGACGAGGGTTCATGGGGCCAGCTGCGCGAGGCGCTGACCTCGGCGATGAAGGAGAACGACGGCGCGGGCCTGCTGGTCCTGTCCGACAGCTACTACGAGCGCGGCGCCGACGGCCGGTACTCGAACCTGATGTTCGCCAACGCGGCCGTGAACTGCCTGGATCTGCCCGCCGCCTTCTCCTCTCCCGACCAGGTCGAGAAGGCGCTCCCCGCCTTCGAGAAGGCCTCCCGGGTCTTCGGCGAGGGCCTCGCCTGGGCGTCCCTGAACTGCGCGTACTGGCCGGTGAGGGCCACGGGTGAGCCGCACCGCATCGAGGCGAAGGGGGCGGCGCCGATCGTCGTGGTCGGCACCACGCGCGACCCCGCGACCCCGTACCGCTGGGCCCAGTCCCTCTCCCGCCAGCTCTCCTCGGCCCGCCTGCTCACCTACGTGGGCGACGGCCACACCGCGTACGGCCGCGGCAGCGACTGCATCGACTCCGCGATCGACACCTACCTGCTCGACGGCACCCCTCCGACCCAGGGAAAGCGCTGCTCATAACCCCGCCGCACGCCTCGGGACCGCCTGCCCCGGGGCGTGGTCGGAGCACCCCCCGAAACTGTGTAGACTTACCGACGTTGCTGATCGCACCATAGTGCGGACGGCGCGCCGCCTTAGCTCAGATGGCCAGAGCAACGCACTCGTAATGCGTAGGTCTCGGGTTCGAATCCCGAAGGCGGCTCCATGGTGAACCCCAGGTTAGACCTCTGACCTGGGTTTTTTTCTTTTCATTGGCCTTGGAATTCCGGCAAATCGCGCACCTGTGATCTGCGCATCGTAATGCGTAGGTCGGAGGTGTGGTTTCCGTGACCGTATGGAGGGTTTGAGCCTCTGGGCTGGGCTTTTGCTCATCTGGGAGAGGCTGATCAAGTATCGGCGATGGGTTTCGGTGGACAGCCGGTGGACAGGCGTGCGTGACACTCCATCAAGGCGCCACTGCCTCCCATTTGGCCGATGGCTGCAATGCGACCGTTTTCGATGGGGCGATCGGCAGGGACGGGACTGTCCGGTCCTGACAGGGTGGGCCGCCCGGCTCGGATACTGGTGTTGATCATGGGATGTGAGCACGCCAGCGATTCCGCACCCGACCCGGACCACGGACGCAGCCGCACCCCGGGTGCGGGGCCAGCCTTGGACTGCGTGGGACCCGGTGCTGGTTGCCCGGTCGCTTGTCCGTCGGCGGGGCGGTTCGCGCTCGCCACGGGCTTGCGAGGTGGCAGGTCATGAGCATGGTCATCGGCCACCGGATCTTCGCCTCGCTGGAATCGAGCCGCCGCTCGTAGTCGCGGGCGAGGCGGCGTGAGCCAAGCAGCCAGGCGAACGACCGTTCCACGCACCACCGGTCCGGGAGCACGACGTAGCCGGAGACGTAGTCCGTACGCTTGATCACGGT
The DNA here is from genome assembly GCF_053593695.1 of Streptomyces sp. NPDC002144. Lineage (NCBI taxonomy): Bacteria > Bacillati > Actinomycetota > Actinomycetes > Kitasatosporales > Streptomycetaceae > Streptomyces > Streptomyces sp. NPDC002144. The sequence goes on along the minus strand of NZ_JBSFDB010000008.1, from coordinate 105,353 downwards.
GACGGCCGGGTGCAGCACGTTCAGGGCCCAGGTGATCAGGGTTCTGGTGTAGCCGCCGTCAGCCCACAGCTTGACGATCGCCGGAAACCGTGTCCGCAGGGCGGGCAGCATGCCGGTGGCCGCCTGCTGGTAGGTGTGACGCGGCCCGGCACTTCCCTCTCTGTCAACAGTATGGCGATACATCGATCAACCAGTTGGAGCGTCCTTCGGAGCCGTAGCCGTTGGTGCTGGCCAACCCGAGTGCTGGGACCAGTCGCAAGAGCGCTCCATGGGAGCCACACAGCTTCCCCAAGGAATCCCAAATATTGGCAATGTGGAGTCCGATGGACTTGGCCGCCGTTGGCTGGATCTCGCTGCGGGTCCGGACGCTGATGTCCGCATTTGCATGTGTGTGAACTGTCATGCAAAGCAAAAACCTTCCAGATCGGTCATGCGGCGCCTGTGGCTGAAGATGTCCGACCGGCCCGCCCGGGTGCTGCGCCGCGGGCGTTTCTCTCTTGACGCGTGCAAGTAAGGCCCAGTTAAGGTCCTTTTACTTTTGAGGCTCATGTGACTCCGGGGTGGGGATTCTGTGAGGGCGGGGGAGGGCGGGGGAATGAGTGCGTCCCGAAGACGGCGTGCTGGCGGAAGAGCACTGATCGCTGTGGTCGCGTCGGCCGTGGTTGCGACTGTCGTGCCGTCGGTGGGAGCCAGTAGCCAGGCCCATGCGGTGGAGCGATCGACAGCCGTGACGGAGGCCGGAGGCGTCAAGGCGGCCGCGACACTGTCAGCCGCTGAGGAGGCCGCGGGCGCAAATGGTGCGAATGTCGAAGTCACTTCCCTGCGGAGCGAGTCGGGTGAGGTCTACGCGACGCCGGACGGTCAGTTGGAGGCTGTGCAGCACCTGAAGCCGGTACGTACGCGGGTTGACGGGGCATGGAAGGCGGTCGACAACACCCTTTCGAAGCGGAGCGACGGCAGTGTGATGCCGAAGGCCGCCGCTGTGGGGCTGTCGTTCTCAGCGGGTGGATCGGATCCACTGGTGACGCTGGAGAGGGCCGGGCGGAAGCTGTCGTTCTCGTGGCCTACGCCGTTGCCGGCGCCGATGCTGGCGGGGGACACCGCCACGTACACGAATGTGCTGCCGGATGTGGATCTGAAGGTCCGCTCGGTCACCGATGGCTTCAGCGAGCTGCTGGTGGTGAAGACCGCCAACGCGGCGAAGAACCCGGCATTGGCCCAATTGAAGCTGGGCGTGGATTCTCCGGGCCTTGACCTGCAGGAGACCGCCTCGGGTGGCCTGGAAGCGGTGGATCAGACGGCCGGCGGCGTCGTCTTCCAGGCGGCCAAGCCCGTCATGTGGGACTCGGCGCAGGCCTCCGGCACGCAAACGCAGCTGGTGCGGGGAGCAGTCGGCGAGAAGACGGCCACCGCGCAGACCGATTCCGCAGCAGCAGATGCCGAGGCCGGTCCTGGAGACGCGGCGAAGGTGGCATCGATCGACGTCGACGTGGCCTCCGACGACAGCGAGCTTCGACTGACACCGGACCACGCGCTGCTGACGGATCCGGGTACGACGTTCCCCGTCTACATCGACCCGCAGACCTACACCCCCAAGGCCGGGGAATGGACGATGGTGTCGCGGTACTGGGCGTCTTCGCCGCAGTGGCGGTTCAACGGTGACTCGGACGCGGGCGTGGGGTATTGCGGCTGGGACTACTGCGCGCCGTACGACGTGAAGCGGCTGTTCTTCAAGTTCCCGACGGCGCGGTTCGGCGGCAAGTCGATCATTTCGGCGACCTTTGTCGGGCATGAGACCTGGTCGGGTTCGTGTGACGGGCGTTCTGTGCAGTTGTGGCGGACCAAGTCGTTCGACTCGGGTACGACCTAGAACAGCTCTGCGGACAACTGGCTGGACCAGTTGGATTCACGGGACGTGGCAAAGGGTGGCAGCGCCAGCTGCCCATCCGGCGATGTGGAGTTCGACGCGACGGCAGGAGTGAAGTATGCCGCCACGCATGATTCGGCGTATACGTCATTCGGTCTCCGCGCGGCCAATGAGAGTGACAAGTACGGCTGGAAGCGATTCTCGGACGACGCGTACCTGCGGGTGAAGTACAACCAACCGCCGAAGCAGATCGCGATGAGTCAGCTGACCATGTCTCCGGGCGCGACCTGCAAGAAGCCCGACAACAAGGTGCGGATACGCTCGCTGCCGAAGATCACCGCGAGTGACGTGAAGGACCCCGACGGCGATCAGGTGAGCGTGCAGTTCCAGCTGGCGTGGGATGCGGGCAGCGGGTTCAAGGTCCAGTGGGTCTCCGCGAAGATGACTCCGAAGAAGTCCGGCTCGGATTTCAGTACGTCCTTGATCGAGCAGATCACTTCCACCAAGAAGATTCCGAAGAACACCACGCTGGCCTGGTACGCGCGGGCCGTTGACTACGACGAGGGCAAGTACTACAGCTATTCGCCCTGGTCGGGCGCGGGTTCGGCGACGGGCTGTTACTTCGTCTGGGACACGAGTGTGCCTGTGGGGCCCACGATCACGTCGAGCGACTACCCGGCTGCGGACGACAGTGATCCCAACGATCCCCCCTATGACGGTGTCGGCCGGTACGGCACCTTCACGATCGACGCCCCGAGTTCGGACGTCACGAAGTACTGGTTCGGGGTCAACGAGGAGCCGTCCTCGGCCAATGAGGTGACCACATCCGGTGGGGTGGCCAAGACGGTGAGTTTTCGACCGACCCGGTCCGGTACGAACTTCCTGTATGCGCAGGCGTTTGACTCGGCGGGCAATGCCAGTGAGCCGACACGCTACAAGTTCCGGGTGAAGTCGGGTCAGCCCGCCCGCGCGGAGTGGAAGCTTGACGACGCGTCCGGCACGACCCAGGCCGAGGGGACATCCGGACAGCGGACCCTCGACCTCAAGGGCGGCCCCACCCTGGGCGCGGCAGGCGTCAACGGCACCGCGGTGTCGCTCGACGGCGTCGACGACTATCTCGTGTCGGACATTCCGACGGTAGATACCTCCGGCAGCTTCTCCGTGGCGGCATGGGCGAAACTCGACAAGATTCCGGACAACGCGGCGGTGATCGCCGCACAACCCGGCAACCACGCTCCCGGTTTTGAGCTGTATTACTCCAAGGCGTACGACCGATGGGTGTTCAACCAGTATTCGGCGGACACCACATCGGCGACACCGGTGCGCGCGATGCAGGCGGCGGCCGGCGAGGTCAAGGCCGGTGAGTGGGTCCACTTGACCGGCACCTACGCCTCGGGTTCCGATCTGCTGTCGCTGTACGTGAACGGCACCCTGGTCGGCACCGCGGCGTACTCCACGCCGTGGGACGCGCGGCGCGGGCTGCAGATCGGCGCGGGCAACTACGGCGGCACTCCGTCCAGTTTCTTCCCCGGCACGATCGACGAGGTACGCATCTTCGACAAGTCACTGTCTGCGGGAGAGGTGACCAACCTCTACAACAAGAAGCCGATCGGCAACGGCCGCCCGGCGCGAGCCGTGTTCCCGTTGGACGAGCCGGCCACGGCAGCCGACGGTACGGCGACCGCGCAGGTGACAGGCCGTGCAGATGTGCACCCGGCGGTGTTCAAGGGCGGGGCGGTTCCCGGCGCCCCGGGGCGGGCTGGTGCAGCTCTGACCTTGGACGGTGTGGACGACTACGCCACCACTCCTGGCCCGGCGGTGAACAACCAGGCGAGTTTCTCGGTGGCGGCCTGGGCCAAGCTGCCCAAGACCAAACCCACTCACGCGGCGATCATCGCCACCCAGACGGGCACCGTGATGCCTGGCTTCGAGCTGTACTACTCGGCTGCCTACGGCTGGACGTTCAACCAGTACACGGCCGACAGCGCGAGCGGTACTCCCGTGCGCGCAAGTCAGGGGAGTCCCGACAAGGCGCCAGGCGGTGAATGGACCCAGGTGGTGGGCTCCTACGACGCGCTCACCGACGATCTGCGGCTGTACGTGCAGGGCAAGTTGGTCGCCACCACGAAGTTCAGCACACCGTTCTACGGCAGCGGTCCCTTCCAGATCGGCGCGGGCAAGTACAGCGGCACTCCGGGCAGCTTCTTCCCTGGCCAGATTTCGGACGTACAGCTGTACGACCGGGCCTTGTCCGGCCCGGAGATCGCGGAGATGTTCGACAACAGGCCGACGGTCGAGGGGCGCTGGAAACTGGATGCGGCCTCCGGGACTCCCGCGACCAGCGCGGACGACCTGGCACGCGAGGACCACACCTCCCACCCGCTGACACTCGGTGCCGGAGCCAGCGTCGACACCACGGGCAACAGCAACATGGTGGGCGACGGGGGACTGCTGCTGAACGGCACCAGCACCGGCCACGCGTCCACCTCGGTCTCGCCGATCGACACCAGCGCCAGCTTCACCGCCTCGGCGTGGGTGACAGCGCCCAGTCGTCCCACCAAGACGGTGACGGTGATGAGCATGGCCGGAGCCAACGCGAACGGGTTCGTGGTGCGCTACGTCCCCGACGCCACCGACCCGGCGAACGCGGGCCGCTGGCAGCTGGAGATGGCCGACGCCGACACCCTCACCACGGCCAAGTCCACGGCCGAGCACACCAACTTCCAGAACACCAACCCCTGGAACCATCTGGCGGTCGTCTACGACGCGCACGCCGGGCAGTTGCGGCTGTACGTGGACGGTGCGCTGAAAACGACGCTGTGCGCGGACGAAGACGACGACGGAGTGCCCGACACTCCCACCTGTACCGAGACCGTGTCGTGGAACTCGTCGGTGCTGCCCTTCGCCGCGACGAAGGGACTCCAGCTCGGCCGGGCCAAAACCGGTGCCAGCAGCTGGGGTGAGTACTGGAGCGGCGCGATCGACGACGTGTGGGTCTTCCAGGGCGCGGCCAGCGACAGCCAGATCGCCCAACTGTCCAACGGTGCCGACATCGGCACGATTCCTGGCCCGTGACCCGAGCGGGGCGGGATCGCCAGAGCTGAGCCGATCCCGCCCGTTCACGGCGTCAGCGGATGGCAGAGCACGAGCAAGGTCTCTTTCTTCAGTGGGGAACCCCGCCGGGCGGGGCCCGTGTGGTACGCGCGGCAGGGGATGGACACGATGAGGCGGACAGACATGGCAGCGACGGCACGCAGACGGATACGCCGCAGAATCGCGCTGGCGGTTTCGACCGTCCTGGTCGGCACGCTGCTGCAGGCGACAGCCACCGCTGGCGCCGAGGCGAGCAACCTGGCGAAGGTACCGGCATCCGAGAAGCCGCTGTCCGGACATGGCGTCACGGCGTTGCCTCGCAAGACCGACGGCGAGCCGCGGGTGCCTGGGAAGGAGCCCAAGCACACTTGGGCAAAGGCCGGTTCGGCCACGGTGACGCTCACGTCACACACCAGGTCAGCCGCCGCTGGTCACCTGCCCATCTCGCTGACCAATAGCCCACGGGTCCGTGGCAGGTCGTCCACGACCACGAGCAAGAAGCCCTCCCCCACCCCTTGGTCGGGCAGGGCGACCGTCAGGGTCTTGGACGCGAAGACCACGAAGCGGGCCGGCGTCAACGGATTGCTGTTCAGCGTCCAGCCCGACAAGGGTGCCGTGGGCAACACGGTCGGCGTCACCCTCGACTACTCGTCCTTTGCCCAGGCATATGGCGGCGCCTACGCGGCCCGCCTGAAAATGGTTCGCCTGCCGGTCTGCGTGCTGACCAGCCCCGGCAACCGGAAGTGCTCCACTGCTACACCGGTCACCACCGACAACGACACCACGACACACACGCTCACCGCCCCCGCCCTGTCCGTAGCCAGCTCCACCAGCGCCACAGCGACGCCGATGGTCCTCGCGGCGACCACGGGTACCTCCAGTGACCAGGGTGACTACAAGGCCACCCAGCTCTCGGCCTCCTCCGCGTGGCAGACCAACCTGAACACCGGTGACTTTTCGTGGTCGTACGACATGCCTGTGCCCGATGTCCCAGGCTCGTTCACGCCGCAGGTGGGCCTGTCGTACTCGTCCGGAAACCTCGACGGCCGGACGTCCAACACCAACAACCAGGGATCCTGGGCAGGTGACGGGTTCGATCTGTGGCCCGGCTTCATCGAGCGCAGCTACAAGTCGTGCGCCGACGACGGAGTGAAGAACGCCGACGGCACCAAGCCAGGCGACCTGTGCTGGGCGTACGACAACGCGACGCTGTCGTTCAGCGGACACTCCGGCGAGCTGATCGCGACCGGCAAGAACACCTTCAGGATCAAGGGCGACGACGGCACCAAGGTCGATCGCGTCTACGGCGCGGACACCAAGGACGTCCGGTCCAACGGCACCCACAACGACGAGTACTGGCGGGTCACCACTACGGACGGCACGCAGTACTTCTTCGGCTACAACCGGCTTCCAGACTGGGCGTCCGGCAAGCCGGAAACGAACTCGGCCTGGACCACCCCGGTCTTCGGCAACGACGACACCGAGCCCTGCCACGCATCCACGTTCGCCGCCTCCTGGTGCCAGCAGGGCTGGCGCTGGAACCTGGACTACGCGGTCGACACCCATGGCAACGCGATCACCTACTACTACAACAAGGAAACCAACTACTACGCCCGGAACATGAAATCGGCTGACAAGACGGTCTATGACCGTGGCGGCTACCTCGATCACATCGAGTACGGGCTGCAGTCATCCGCCGTGTACTCGGCCAAGCCGCTGGCACGGGTGGACTTCGCCTCGGCCGAACGCTGCCTGCCCGAAACGGGGGTGTCCTGCGACGCCTCGACGATCGACGACAAGAAGTTCTACTGGTACGACACACCCTGGGACCTGAACTGCAAGTCCGGCTCCGACTGCTACAACGCCAGCCCGTCCTTCTTCAGCCGCAAGCGGCTGACCGAGGTGACCACCAAGGCCCTGCAATCCGACGGCACCTACAAGGCGGTCGACGACTGGGCGCTCAACCACCGCTGGGGCAAGTCGGACATCGACTACCAGCTGCTGCTGGACTCGATCCAGCACACCGGGAAGTCCAGCACCCCCGAGATCACCCTCCCGAAGGTCACCTTCGCCTACGACCAGCGCACCAATCGCCTCAAAGTCGCCGGCGACGACACGTCCCCGTTCATCAAGGAACGCCTGTCGGGGATTTCCGACGAGACCGGCGGCCAGGTGTCGGTGCAGTACTCCACGGCGGCCTGTGATGCCTCCAGCCTGCCGAAACCGGAGACGAACACCACCCGGTGCTTCCCCGCGTACTACACCAAGGAAGGCGACACCGATCCGACCCTGCAGTGGTTCAACAAATACGTCGTCGACTCGGTCACCCAGACCGACCGCACCAAAACCTCTCCGGACATGGTCACCCGCTACAACTATCTGGACGGGGCGGCCTGGCATTACGACGATGATGACGGCCTGACCAAGGAGAAGTACAAGACCTGGTCCACGTGGCGCGGCTACGCCCATGTGCGGGTGCAGACCGGCGGCCAGGACCCGGTCGGCATGAAGTCGCAGAGCGACCACTACTTCCTGCGTGGCATGGACGGCGACAAGGCGGCCCCGTCCGGCGGCACCAAGTCGGTCACCGTCCCCGACGACAACGGTGGCACCATCACCGACCACGACTCCGCGTCCGGCTTCGAGTACAAGACCGAGGAGTACAGCGGCCCCGGGGGGAAGGTCCTGGAGAAGACCGTCAGCACTCCGTGGCATCACCAGACCGCCGTGCGTCTCCGTTTCTGGGGCAGCACAACCGCCAACCTGACCGGTACCGCCTCCACCCGCACCTGGACCTCCCTGGACAACGGAGCGGGCAGCAAGTGGCGCACCACATACCAGACCAACACCTTCGACGACACCGCCGGACGCGTCACCCAGACCGACGACTTCGGAGACGAGTCGACCTCGGCGGACAACCAGTGCACGCGAACGTCCTACGTCGACAACACCAGTGACTGGATCCTGGCCTTGCCCTCCCGGGTGGAGACCGTCGCGGTCAAATGTGCGGACACCCCGGACCGGTCCAAGGACGTCATCGTCGACATTCGCACGGCCTACGACGGACAGACCTACGGCGCCGCGCCAGTGAAGGGCGACGGCACGCGTACGGCGACGCTCAAGGCGCACGACGGGACGACGGCCACCTACACCGAAGCGGGCGCGACCTACGACAGCTACGGCCGTCAGGTTTCTACGACGGACATCACCGGCACGGTCACCGCTAAAGAGACGACCGCTCCAGTGCGGGCCGACCGTACCGGCGGGCTCACCACCACGACGGCCTACACCCCGACGACCGGTTTCCCCACCAGTTCCACCGTCACCGTCACGCCGGCTTCCGTGACGGGAAACACCGCCACCGCGCAGACCACCACGACGACGTACGACAAGGTCCGGGGCCTTCCCGTCACCGTGGTGGACACCAATAACAAGCGCACCGACACCACCTACGACGCGCTCGGCCGCAAGCTGAAGGTCTGGCTCCCCAACCGCTCCCAGGCGAACAACGACACCCCGAACGACGAGTTCTCCTACACCATCACCGACGGCAAGCCGGTCGCGGTCGGCACGACCACCCTCTACGGGACCGGGCGCAAAACCTCGTACACCCTCTACGACGGCTTCCTGCAGCCCCGACAGGTCCAAGCCCCAGGGCCGAACGGCGGCCGGCTCATCAGCGACGTCTTCTACGACGAACGCGGCCTGGCCGCCAAGACCTTCGCCCCGTACTACAACACCAGCGCCCCTTCCGCTGATCTGCTGACCCTGGACGATGCGCTCGCCGTGGAGACGCAGACCTGGAACACCTTTGACGGCCTGGGCCGCACCGTCAAGTCGCAGCAGATAGCGGGCAACGGTGACGGCGGGTCCGTACTGTCGACCACCGTCACGGCTTACGGCGGTGACCGCGTCACAGTGACCCCGCCCAAGGGCGCCACCCCCACCACGACCATCACGGACGCCCGGGGCAACACCACCGACCTGCTGCAATACCACGCCGCCACCCCGACCGGCGCGTACGACCAGACCCACTACGAGTACAACCCCGCGGGCAAGCTGACCAAACTCACCGATCCGGCCGGCAGCACCTGGACGTACCAGTACGACCAGCGTGGCAACCAGAAACAGGCGACCGACCCGGACAAGGGCACCACCAACTCCGAATACGACGACCGCAACCAGCTGGTCTCCACCACCGACAACCGCGGCAAGAAGATCACACACATCTACGACGGCCTCGGGCGCGAGACCGAAACCCATGACGGCGACGCCTCCGGCCCCCTGCTGACCAAGCACGTCTGGGACCCCAGCGGCTTCAAGGGCCAGCTCTCCTCCGCCACTCGCTACGTCGGCGGAGCGAGCGGCTCTGCCTACACCACCACCTACAGCATGTACGACACCCTCTACCGGCCCAACCGCACCACCGTCACCATCCCCTCCGTCACGGGGGAGGAGAAGCTCGCCGGCTCGTACCAGTCGAACATCAAGTACAACGTCGACGGAACCGTTCAGTCCTCGAGCTACCCCGCAGCCGGAAGCCTCGCCTCCGAAGTCATCACACCCACGTATGACGACGTGCTGCGCCCCAAAGCCCTCTCCGGCACCGGTGGTCTCACGTACGTCACCGACACGGTGTACAGCTACACCGGCAAGCCGCTGCAGTACACGTACCAGGCAGCCGGAGCGAAGAAGGCCCAGGTCACCAACAGTTACCAGTGGGGCACCCAGCGCCTGGCCAACTCCAACGTCACCCGCGAGAACGTTGCAGGCACAGACAAGTCGGCCACCTACGGCTACGACGAGGCAGGCAACATCACCTCCCTCGCGGACGTCTCCCGGGACGGCACCGACAACCAGTGCTTCATCTACGACTACCTCGGCCGACTCAATGAGGCCTGGGCCCAGAACACCACCACCTGCGCGGCAACACCATCCGCCTCCGTGCTTGGCGGACCGGCCCCGTACTGGCAGTCCTACTCCTACGACCTCAGCGGCAACCGGCTCACGGAAACCCAGCACGATGTCACTGGCGCTTCGGCCAAGGACATCAAGCGCACCTACAACTACCCGCCCCCAAGCGGCAAACAGCCCCATACCCTGACCAAGGTCGATACCACAGGTCCCAACGGTGTCGCCCAGGACACCTACACCTATGACGACGCCGGCAACGCACAGACGCGCACCATCAGCGGCGACAAGCAGACCTTCACCTGGGACGCAGAAGGCCACCTCACGCAGGCGACCAAACCCGACGGCAGCGGCGGCACCAAGACCACCTCCTACGTTTACGACGCCGACGGCAACCGCCTGATCACCCGCACCGACACGGACACCACGCTCTACCTCGGCAGCACACAGATCACCCTGGCCAAGGGCGCCACCACACCGAAGGCGACCCGCTACTACGACCTCGGCGGCGGCAACCAGGCCATCCGCACCGACGACAACAACCTCTCCTTCCTCATCGGCGACCACCACGGCACATCCGAACTCGCCATCAACTCAACCGACCTGACCCTGCAACAGCGCCGCTCCACCCCCTTCGGCGCAGCCCGGGGTAAAGCACCGACAAGCTGGCCGGGCGACAAGGGCTTCGTCGGCGGCACCCAGGACGCCGGCACAGGCCTGACCCACCTGGGCGCCCGCGACTACGACCCGTCCACCGGACGCTTCCTGTCCGCCGACCCTGTGCTGGACGCTTCGGATCCGCAGCAGATCAACGGCTACAGCTACAGCGACAACAGTCCGGTCACCCGTTCCGACCCCACGGGGCTCGAAAGCTGCGGCCCAAGCAATCCAGGGTGCTCGCAGGACAACATCGACAGCATCAACCACACCGGTAGGTACCGCACCGCCAAGGGACACAACAACTCCACGAGGTCCAGCGACAACACCAAGTCCCGCGTGAACACCGCCAAGGACGGCCAGCCGATCGTCCAGGGGATCAGACTCCCCACGAGGAAAGAACTCGTGGCCCGCTACGCCGTTCTCGACCCGCGCCGCACCACCTACAGCCAGTACCTTGCGCGTTTCGCCACGGACCTGTGCTACATCAGGGACGACAAGAACGGCGGCTTCTGCGACACCGCGAAACGGGCAGGCCTCCTGCCCGGCCCCCAGAACGACCCCTGGGGCGTCAAGGCCACCATCCACTGCATCACCGGACGCGGCGACTGCGGCGAGGCGATCGTCTCAGACGTGATCACCGTCGCAACGATGGCCTGGGGATCCGTCGGCAAGGGGCTCCTGGCCCGCGGGGCATCGCCAGCGGTCGCGGCGGAGGCCGAAGAAGGCGCCGTTGCGACGATGCTGCGAGAGGCATGCAGCTTCACCCCGTCCACGCCCGTCCTGCTGAAAGATGGCAAGACGAAACCGATAGGCAAGCTGAAGCCCGGCGACAAGGTCGTGGCGGCCGACCCCCAGACCGGCAAACGCAGGGGAGCGCGGACCGTCACGGCCCGCATCGTCCACCTCGACAACGACCTCGTCGATGTCACGATCCACGGGAGCGACGGCCACACCGCCACCCTCCACACGACCTCCAACCACCCCTTCTGGGACGGCACATCCCACGCCTGGGTACCCGCCGGCGCCCTCCAGCCCGGCCACACACTCAACACCTCGACCGACCACCACGCTCAGATCGTCGGCGTCGAGACCCGACCCGGCCAGGGTGACATGTACAACCTGACCGTCGAGCAACTGCATACGTACTATGTACTTGCAGGCAATACGCCGGTTCTTGTGCATAACAGCAATGGCTGCCCGGAAGTATCCATTTACAAGGCGCCTGGTACTGGAATGACGGATAGGTTGCTGAAGGATGGCTTCCACGAGAGTGACTTCCCGGGATCTGGAAATGGGTATCCGGATGGACGGGCGTACTTTGGGCTGGCGGACGAAGGGAAGACTATTGCGCTCGATTACGCCAGCCGTGGAGGCTATGACGGCGGTATCGTCGAAATTAGAATCCCGAAAGCTGATTTTGAACAGCACTTCAGTCAGTACGTGGGCTCGCATAATGGCGTTCCTGGCGTGGAGGTTGCCATTCCGAACACCGTGTTCGATCGACTCAACCAGTACCCGCGAAGTTTGGTAGGACAGTGACAAACGGGCAGCTCAGCGAATACGAGCAACATCTCATCGGCGAGATGGTCGATGGTGAGATTGAGGCGGTATTTCGCTGGGGAATCATCGTGGACCTGGGACTATCTCGCGTTGGGCTCATTGACGCCCTGTACATCGACGCTGGGGATAATTACCAGGTTGGCGATCGAGTCAGCGGCTATCTGGACTGCTTTGACGAGCAGAAGGACAAATTCATCTTGAGACCACCTAGTCAAATCCCGCTCGCTGAGCGGCTGAGGCGGGCAAAGGGTTAATAGTTGAAATTCGTCAAACAAGTCCGCGCAGTCTCCTGAGAAGGATGCCTGGCGACTTCCTGGGGGAGTCCAGAGGCCCCACCGGATTTTGTTTCCGGTGGGGCCTCTGGGGCGTCTGACGGCAGTAGTTGACGGCAACGTCAGCGGACGGGTGCTGCGCAAAGCGGGGGAGCGTCACCGTCATCGGGCTCGGCAGTGCTGTTGGCGGCGTGGCGGAGGGCGGTGCTGAGGATGTCGATGGCGTCGCGCTGGAGCCGGAGTCGGACGTGGGCGTAGACGGTGGCGGTGACGCCGATGTGCGCGTGGCCGAGGAGTTCCCTGATGACGACGAGTTCGACGCCCCGTTCCAGGAGGAGGGTGGCCGCCGAGTGTCGAAGATCATGGAACCGGATGCGGCGGAGCCTGGCACGGCGGAGCAGGGTGTTGAAGTGCCGGGTGAGGCTGGCTGCCTCGATCGGGGCTCCATCGGGTCGGGTGAAGACGTAGCCGCTGTCCTTCCAGCCCGCGCCCGCCGCGTCGCGTTCCTGACGCTGGCGGTTGCGGTGCTGTTGGAGGGAGTGCTGGCACCGCCGGGGCTGTAACCCGAGCCCTGGTAGGCCCAGTGGCCGACGACGAGCGTGGTGGCCGGGTCGTAATCAGGCAGGCCGGTGTGCGCGCGGGCCTGTTCGGTGCGCCAGGCACGGCGGGCGTCGCGCAGTGCCCCGAGGGTGGTGGAGTAGCGGCGGGATTTGGTGGAGAAGTGGCCCCGGAAGCCGAGCATGTGCGCCCACTTCCAGAGCTTCAGGTTGGCGAACTCCGGGCGCTTTCCCAGCTCCCAGCATGTGCGGATCATCTGCCGGAGATGGCGGGCGACGGCGAGCCGGGGCAGGGGCCGGGCCTGTCCGGTGCCACCGCACGCGGTGCAGGGGAGCGGGGTCCCTTGGCGTAGGAGGGTTGCGCCGCGTCCTTGGGGGCGGCAGAACAGGGCGCGGTCGAGGATGCCGGAGGCGTCGGCGGACTTGGTGGCGTACTTGGCCACATTGGCGGCGACCGCCTGATCAGTTAGCTCCGTGTCGGTGCCGAAGGCGGCGATCTCGCGCACGTCGAGCTGTTCGCCCCAAACGAGTTCGCGTTCCCCGACCGCGCTCGACTCGACCGTGACGCGGACCCTGAGGCGGCGGCCCTGATGGCGTCCGCGAGTACGGCGACGGTGGCGTACGAAGGTGGGGGCTGGGTGCTACCGTCCGGGCCGTCGAGCCGGATCACCGCGCGGAAGTGGACCAGGCCCCGCTTCTGGTACTCGGCGACCTTTGCGAAGGACACGCGCAGGACCGAGCGGGCGGCCTTCTGCGTCATGCCGAGCCGGGCGGCGAGTTCCCGGCGCAGGTAGGTGGTGAAGCGGGCCCACAAGGCTCCGGCGTGGGCGTTGAACAGGACCGCGCCCGCGTAGTCGTACATCGCGGGGTTCAGTGGCGTGCCGAGTAGGGCGTCCGTGGGTTCGTGGAGTTTGCGGCAGCGGCAGGGCCGGATGTCGCCGCCGGGGGTGGTGGGGCGGCTGTGGACGGGGCCGAAGGAGGGGGCGGTGAGGGTGGATCGGGCGAGGATCTTCCACATTCTTTCGTTAATTCGTCGGTTGCTCATTTCGTCGAGACGTCATGGCGTTGGTACTGGACGTTCAAAGAGGTCAAGGCCCTACGGTTCGACATCGAGCAGTACGACCTGCTCGATGATTTCCTTGAATTCGCCGTCAGGCTCGATCCGAGAGTAGGGTCGGCAGAACAATCCCTCTGGCGAGGCTTCATCCAGTCGTGGTAGGCGGAGACGAAGGCTCCCGTCGGACCTCACTCCGCCCCCCGGGTCTGCAGGCCGTCGATCATCAGGGCGATCGTGAAGTCGAAGCGGTCGTGGACCGTGCCGGCCGTGAGGTCGGTGGCGTGGCGCTTGGTGTGGGGGAAGGTGTCGGGGAGCGCGGCGAAGCGGCGCAGGAGTTCGTCGCGGCTGACCACCCAGCCGTCGTCGCCGCGGCCGAGCCGGCTGCCGGCCAGGGAGACCTCGAGGCTGTAGGCGTTGACGTAGAGCATCAGGGAGTCGATCGCCCATGCCGCGGTCCTCGGGGCGATGCCCCCGGCGAGCAGGATGGCGAGCATTCCCTCGCTGAGGCGGAGCGTGTCCAGGTTGGACGGGGCGGCGGCGAAGGCCGCCCGGGAGATGCCCGGGTAGCGGAGATACTGGTCGCGCAGTCGGGCGCAGACGCTCGTGATCTGCTGCCGCCAGGTGGCGGGGTCCGGCTCGGGCAGCTCGATCTCGGCGCACAGCCGGCCGATGAGCAGCTCGTCCAGGTCCTCCTTGTTGACCACGTGGGCGTAGAGCGAGGACGGTCCGGTCTCCAGCGCGCTCGCCACGCGCCGCATCGTCAGGGCTTCGTAGCCCTCCCTCTCCACGATGCCGAACGCGGTGCTGACGATGGCGTCGACCGTGATCGGCTTCTTGCGTCCGCCGGACGGCCCCCGTCGGCCCGCGGGCGCCCCGGACCCCGTGCCGAGCTGGTGCCGTGCTGCGCGCCGTTCCTGCGGAGTCGGTGACATACCGGCAGCCTAACGCATCGACGAACAGTGTTCTGCATCACTAAGAACAGCGTTCGTATTGTTCAGAACGCCGATCGTGAGTAGAACAGTGTTCGTGTCCATCAATCAGCGCGAATCCCTCGCGCCCCCCGTCAGTACCCTGCCGCTGCGCACCGCGTGGCTCGTCCTCGTCGTCGTGGTTCTGGCCGACATCATGGATCTCGTCGACTCCAGCGTCGCCAACCTCGCCGGCCCCTCCATCCGCGCCGATCTCGGCGGCGGTCAGGTCACGGTCCAGTGGGTGCTCAGCGCCTACACCGCGGCCTTCGCCCTGGGCCTGGTCACCTCCGGGCGGCTCGGCGACCTGCTCGGGCGCCGACGGCTGTTCCTGCTCGGCATGACCGGCTTCACCCTGACCTCACTGGCCTGCGGTCTCGCCCCCGACCCCGTCTTCCTCATCGTCGCCCGCACCCTGCAGGGCCTGTGCGGGTCGGTCATGATCCCGCAGGGGCTCGCCCTGGTGAAGATCGTGTTCCCGCCCCAGCACCTGCGCAAGGCCCTGACGCCGGTCGGCCCGCTGATGGGACTGACCATGGTGGGCGGGCCCATCCTGGCCGGCTGGCTGCTCCACCTGGACCCGTTCGGCAGCGGCTGGCGGTCGATCTTCCTGATCAACGTCCCGTTCGGAGTCGTCGCCCTCGCCCTCGGGCTGCGCGTACTGCCCCGGCGCGGCGGCGAGGACCCGACCGCCCGTCTCGACCTCACCGGTGTCGGCCTGCTCACCGCGGCCTCGGCCCTGCTGATCGTCCCGCTCATCCAGGGGCGCGAACTGGGCTGGCCCGTCTGGACGTACGTCATGATGGCCGCCGCCGTCGGTCTGCTCGCCCTCTTCGTCGTCTCCCAGCGGCGCAGCCGGCACCCCGTCATCACGCCGTCGCTGTTCCGCAAACGCAGTTTCGTCGTCGGCCTGGTGATCGTGGCCGGGTTCTACGCCTCCCTCAGCGCCTTCGTCCTCGTCATCAACCTGCTGCTCCAGCAAGGCATGCACTGGGCGCCCCTGCGCACCGGCCTCACCCTGATCCCCTGGGCCCTCGGCACCGCCGTCGCCGTCCTGCTCGCGGGCGCCGTGCTCGCCGAGAAGCTCGGGCGCGCCACCCTGCACCTCGGACTGTCCGTCGCCGTCGTCGGTCTGCTGTCCCTGTGGTGGTCCGTCGCCCACTGGGGCACCGGCATCACCGTCTGGAAGCTGGCGCCCGCGCTGCTGCTCACCGGTCTCGGCTCGGGCCTGGTGTTCGTACCGCTGGTCGACTTCATCATCGGCGACGCCACCGCCGAGGAGGTCGGCACCGGGGCGGGCCTGCTCAACGCGGTGCAGCAGTTCGCCGGCGCGATCGGCGTAGCCGCCCTCGGCACTGTGTTCTTCGCCCGGGTCGGACACCCGTCCGCCGACTCCTACCTCGCAGCCGCGGAACTCGTCTTCGGCATCGCGGCCGGACTCAACCTCCTCACCCTGCTCCTGGTCGGCCTCCTCCCCAGGCACGCCCAGCAGGCACACGGCTGAACGGGGACCCGCCGACCGCGGTGAGTGGCCGTCGTACACCCCCCTGCCTCCGCTGTGACGGCAAACGTGACGGCAAACGGGTGAGCCCGCCCGTACGACGGATCAAGACTTGGCATACGAAACGGCGTACTCAGGAAGTCCTTACCGTGAACGGCTAGCATCGCGGCCGACGTTGCCGACGGCGGATGGGGTGAGCGCAATGGGGGACAGGGACGCGCCGAGGATCGCCGTCGCCGTGGTGACGATGGGCAACCGCCCCGACGAGATGGACGCCCTGCTGGAGTCCGTCGCCAAGCAGGATCTCGCCCCCACCAGGATCGTGATCGTCGGCAACGGCTGCCCGCTGCCCGACTACGCGGCCCGGCTGGCCCTGCCCGGCGAGGTCACCCTGCTCGAGGTCGACGAGAACCTCGGCTGCCCGGGCGGCCGCAACGTGGCGCTCGCCCAGCTGCGGGAGTTCGGGGACGTGGACATCGTGGTCGAACTGGACGACGACGGCCTCCTCGTCGACGCCGACGTGCTCAGCCGCGTCGCCCGCCACTTCGCCGCCGACCCCCGGCTCGGCATCGTCGGCTTCCGCATTGCGGACGAGCACGGCGAGACGCAGCGCCGGCACGTGCCCAGGCTCGGCGCGGCCGACCCGCTGCGCGGCGGTCACGTCACCGGGTTCCTCGGGGGCGGGCACGCCTTCCGTACCTCGATGCTGGACCAGATCGGTGACTGGCCCGCGGCGTTCTTCTTCGCCCACGAGGAGATCGACATGGCGTGGCGGGCGGTCGACGCGGGCTGGCGCATCCTCTACGCGCCCGAACTCCTGCTCCAGCACCCGAAGACCTCACCGGCCCGGCACGCGATCTACTACCGCGTGAACGCCCGCAACCGCGTCTGGCTGGTCCGCCGCCGTCTCCCCCTGCCGCTCATCCCGCTCCACCTCGGCGTCTGGATGGCGGTGACGGTTCTGCGCAACCGCTCCCGGCCCGCCGCGCTGCGCGCCTGGTTCGGCGGTTTCGCGGAAGGCCTGCGGGAACCGGCGGGCGAACGCCGCCCGATGCGCTGGAGGACGGTGTGGCGCCTTACGCGCCTGGGGCGCCCGCCGGTCGTTTGAGCGCCGGACGCGCCTTAGGCGCTTGGGGTGTCCGCGGGTCCTTTGAGCGCCGCACGCGCTTACGCGCCTGGGCCGTCCGCCGGTCGTCTGAGCGCCGCACGCGCCTCACGCGCCTGGGGCGTCCGCCGGTCGTCCGAGCTGCGGCTCGCTCCCGGTCGAGGACGCGAACGGGGACGAGGACCCCGGTCGCTCACCTCCGCCGACCGGGACCCTCCCACGTCCCCCGGATCCGGCCGCGGCGGCGTCACTCCCCCGAGTATCGCGTCTTAACGCGCGCACCCCCGGGCCGGCTCCGATGATGTGATCACATCAGGTCGCGCCAACAGATCGCTAACATGTGGCCAACGGTCCTCCGCGCCACCGTCCGCCACCTGGCGTGAAGTCGCCGCAGGGCGGCCGCGATCGGGCCGAACGGCAGCGGATCCCGGAGGGAACCGGTCAAGGAAAGGGTGGCGGGAAACCGCCGTGCGGAGGGCGGAATTCCGCCAAGAACGGTGGGTAGTGGGTGGCCATGGGGGAGTGGCGCGACCTGAGGTTCGGACTGCTCGGCTCGCCGGTTCTGTACGAGGCGCGGGGCGAGGCGTCCGCCGAGATGCTGTCGGTCGGCAGTCCCAAGCTCCGTGCCCTGCTGGCCGCGCTGCTGCTGGAGGCCGGCCGGGTCGTCTCCGTCGAGTCACTCAAGGACGCGCTGTGGGGCGGAGCTCCGCCCGCCTCCGCACAGGCCTCGCTGCACAACCACGTGGCCCGCCTGCGCCGCCTGCTCGACGACCCCGAGCGGCTGCGGTCGGTGCCACCCGGATACGTACTCCGGGTCGAGCAGGGTGAGTTGGACGTCCATGTCTTCGAACGGCACTTCGCCACGGCACGGGGCGCGCATGCCGCCCGCAACTGGGAGCGGGTCGTGCGCGAGTGCGCGGCCGCGCTGTCCCTGTGGCGCGGCACCCCGCTGAGCGGGCTCCCCGCCGAACTCGGTGGCTACTCCTTCACCCAACGGCTCCAGGAATCCCGTCTCCTGCTCCTGGAATGGCGTTACGACGCCGAACTCGCCGTCCCCGACGCCCGCCCGGACACCCTGGTCCCCGAACTGACGGCCCTGACCACGGCCCACCCCCTCCGCGAGTCCTTCCACCGCCAACTGATGCTGGCCCTGCACCACATGGGCCGCCAAGCGGAGGCCCTGGAAGTCCACCGCGCCCTGCGCACGCGCCTGAGAAACGACATCGGCGTGGAACCGGGCCAGGCGGTGAGACAGGCCCACGTACGCATCCTGCGAGCCACCCAGATAGCCGCGGCCACGGACAGCGACCACGCGTCCGCACAGATCCCCGCCGAGGATGCTGATGCCGCCTCCGCTGCGGGCTCACCCACACGGGCCGTCACCGGCAACACCTCCACCCCGCACGTGTCCGCACCCACCGCCACCCAAGTCACCCGGACTCCGCCCCTGTCCGCATCCGCCGCCCCTGAAGCCGCGCCCACCTCCCACCCACCCGCACCCGCCGACCTCGAGTCCGCCCCGCAGGGGCCACCCGCACTCGACGACGAAAGCGTCACGGGTGGTGCGGGTGGGCACACGGACCCCGCCCCCAACCCACCCGCACCGGCCCAACTCCCCCCGCCCCCCGCCCACTTCACCGGCCGCGCCCCCGAAATCCGAACCCTCCTCGACTCCGACGCCCAACTCCCCCCACTGACCGTCATCACCGGCATGCCCGGCATAGGCAAAACCGCCCTCGCCCTCCATGTCGCCCACGCCCTGAAAAACCGTTTCCCTGACGGCCAGCTCTACATCAACCTGCACGGCGCCACCCCCGGCATGACCCCCCTCACCCCCACCCAGTCCCTCACCGCCCTCCTCCGGGACCTCGGCACAGCTCCCCGGGACATCCCCGAACACCCCGACGCCGCTTCCGCACTCCTGCGCACCCTGCTCGCCCCCACCCGCACCCTCCTGCTCCTCGACGACGCGGCGACCGCGGCCCAGGTACGCCCCCTCCTCCCCGCCGGCCCGGGCTGCGCGGTCATCGTCACCAGCCGCTCCCCCCTCACCACCCTGGACGGCGCCACCCGCCACCCCCTCACTCCCCTGAGCACGGAGGAAAGCGCCGCCCTCCTCCGCGCCGTCTCCGGCCGCGACACCCTCGACGCCACCCACCCCCTGGTGGAACTCACGGGCCGCCTGCCCCTGGCCCTGCGCATCGTCGCCGCCCGCCTGGCCGCCCGCCGCGCCCTGACCCCCGACACCCTGGCGGGCCAACTCACCGCCACGGGAAGCAGGTTGTCCCATCTGGAGTACGACGACCTCAGCGTCCGCCGCTCCCTCTCCGTCGCCCACGACTCCCTCGCCGCCTCCGACCGCGAGGCGGACCGCGACGCCGCCCTGCTCCTGCGCGGTGTCGGCGTCCTGGACCTGCCCACCTACGGCGCCCCGATCCTCGCCCGGCTGTCCGGCATCGACGATCACCGGGCCGAGGCCGCCCTGGACCGCCTGGTCGACGTCGCCCTCCTCGAGGAGACGACGTACGGCCGCTACGCCCCCCACGACCTGGTCCGCGACTTCGCCCGCGAACTCTCCTCCGGCGCCCCGCTGGAGGACCCCGCCGACTTCGCGCTGCGTTGGTACGCCGCCGTGGCGGAACGCGCCCTCACCGCCATCGTCCCCGCGGGCCCGGACCAGGACGACCGCCGCCGGCCGACGGACACCCAGCCCGCGGACCACGCCCCCTACGTCGCCACCCTCCCCGTCTTCGAGTCCTCCGGACAGGCCTTCGCCTGGGCCGACACGGAGCTGGAGAACGTCGTGACGCTGGTACGGCGCCACGCCGAGGACCCCGACCCGCGCCGGGCCGCATACGTCTCCACCCTCGTCCGCCTTCTCTTCCCCTACGTCCACCGCAGCGGCCGCGTCGCCGAGATGGAGGTGCTCGGCCGGGCGGCCCTCGGGGTGGCCCGCCGACTCGGCGACACCGCGGCGGAGGCCCACGCGCTGGGCGACCTGGCGGGCCTGCACTTCCTGACGGGCCGCCAGCAGCGGGCCCTCGCCCTCACGGACCAGGCGCTCGCCCTCTGGCGCCGGCTGAACCGGCCCTCCTGGATCCGCCGTTGCCTCAACAACCGCGGTCTGCTCCTCGAAGGCCTCGGCCGCTACGAGGAGTCCGGCAGCGCCCTGCGCCAGAGCCTGCGGTACTCACGGCAGTTGAACGACCCGCACGGCGAGGCCGTCACCCACAGCCACCTCGGCAACCTCTACGAGCACACCGACCCCCGCGCCGCCATCGAGCAGCACCGGCGCTCGCTCGCCATCGGCGACGAGATCGGTGCCGTGATCGTGCGCCACTCCGCCCACTGCAACATCGGCTACGCCCACCTCACGCTCGGCGAACCGGCCGCCGCCCTGCCGCACTTCGAGGAGAGCCTGCGCATCCTCGGGGGTCACGGCGACTGGCACGGCGAGTCCCAGGCCCGCCTCGGCCTGGTCCGCGCCCTGCGCCTGCTCGGCCGCACCGAGCGGGCCGCCGAGGAGTGCGAGCGGCTCCTGCGCCACGCCGACTCCCGCGCCGACCGCTACACCGGAGGTCTCGCCCGCCACCAACGCGGTCTGCTTCTCAGCGCGTCGGGCCACGACGACGAGGCCCGCGACCAGTGGCGGGCCGCCCTCGACGCCCTGGAGGGAACGGACGAGAAGGCGACCGTGGCCGAACTCGGTGAGCTGCTGGCCGGCCAGAGCTGATCACTTCGCGTCGGCATAGCACTCCACCACCGCCGTCGTGAACGGAAACCGCACCGGTGTCTCGCCGAACGTCAGCCGCCCCGCCAGCGCGGACGCCTCCCGGATCGCGTCGACCACCACCCGCGACTCCTCCTCGGGACAGTGCACGATCACCTCGTCGTGCTGGAAGAAGACCAGCTCGGCCGCCATGCCCGCGCAGAACTGGCGCAACGCGGCCAGTAACAGCAGCGCCCAGTCCGCCGCGCTGCCCTGGACGACGAAGTTGCGGGTGAACCGGCCGCGCGCCCGCGCGTTGCTGGAGGCGTAACCCGGCACCCACTCGGACCCGCCGCCGGACTCGGCCGGTTCGTCCTGCGGGATGCCCGCCTCCTCCGCGCCCTCGCCCGCCCCGACGGCCGGCGGACAGGTCCGCCCCAGCCAGGTGCGCACCAGCCGCCCCTCCTCGCCCGCGCGTGCCGCTTCGTCGACGTAGGCCACCGCCTTGGGGAAGCGGCGTCTGAGCGCGGCGAGGTTCTTCAGTCCGTCGCCGGAGGTCTGCCCGTACACCGCTCCGAGCACGGCGAGCTTGGCCTGTGCCCGGTCGCCGGAGAAGGCCCGGTCGGACACCGACTGGTAGAGGTCGCTCTCCCGCCCGGCCACCTCCATCAGCCCGGGGTCGCGCGAGATGGCCGCCAGCACCCGCGGCTCCATCTGGTCGGCGTCGGCCACGACCAGCCGCCAGCCCGGGTCGGCGACGACGGCCCGCCGGATCACCTTGGGGATCTGCAACGCCCCGCCACCGTTGGTCACCCATCGGCCGGTGACCGTCCCGCCCGCCTGGAACTCCGGCCGGAACCGCCCCTCCCGCACCCAGTCCTGCAGCCAGGACCAGCCGTGGGCGACCCAGATCCGGTAGAGCTTCTTGTACTCGACGAGGGGCTTCACCGCCGGATGGTCGACGGACTCGATCTCCCACCGCCGGGTGGAGCGCACCTTGATCCCGGCCTGCGCGAAGGCCCTGACGACGTCGGCGGGCAGATCGGGGCGGACGCGGCGCCCGAAGGCGGCGGACACCTCGTCGGCCAGTTCCGCCAGGCGCCGGGGCTCGCCCCCGCCCGCGTAGCGCTCGCCGAGCAGTTCGTGCAGCACCTGCCGGTGCACCTCGGCGCTCCAGGGCAGTCCGGCGTGGTTCATCTCGGTGGCGATCAGCATGCCCGCCGACTCGGCCGCGGTGAGCAGCCGCATCCGCTCCGGGTGTGCGGTGGCCTCGTGCCGGCGCTGCTGCTCGGCGTACACCGCGGCCAGGTCGGCGAGCGGCACCTGGACGGCCCGGGGTTCGAACAGCGAGGACTGGGAGCCCGGTTCGGCGGACCGGTGGGGCGGGTCGGGGGGTACGGGGCTGCCGCGCAGCCGGGCCAGGGCGGCCGCCGCCGAGCGTGGCTCGCCGTGCCGCCCCTCGTGGCCCAGCAGCAGGGTCTCGGCGTCCTCGACGTCGTAGCACCGCTCGACTCGCACCCCCGCGGCGAGCAGGCGCGGATACACCTCGGCCGTGGACGGCCACACCCAGCGCGCGACCTCCGGCCGCCCCCGCACGGCCGCCGCCAGGTCCGGCTCGCGCCGCACGGGTCCGGCGAGCAGCCCGTCCGGACCGAGGGGGGCGATCTCCACGCCACCGTCCTCGGCCGGAGCGAGCGCCCAGCGGTCGGTCATGGTTGCGAGTGTGGCAGGAGGGTCTGACAACGGCCTCAGCCCGCGGTGGGCGGGGCCTGCAGATATCCCTCCAGCAGCTTCGCCAGCTCGGTCTCCGCCGTCTCCTTGCGGATCCCGAGACCGGACAGCACCCCCGTGCCGTGCTCGAACTCCAGCAGGGCGAGCAGGATGTGCTCGGTGCCGATGTAGTTGTGGCCCAGGCGCAGGGCCTCGCGGAAGGTGAGCTCCAGGACCTTCTTCGCGTCCGAGGAGTACGGCACGAGTTCCGGGCCCTGCTCGGCGGCGGGCGGCAGCGTGGCCCGCGCGGCCTCCCGCACCGCGTCCAGGGAGACGCCCTGCGCGGTGATCGCCTTGGCGGCCAGCCCGTCCGGTTCGGCGAGCAGGCCGAGCACCAGGTGGGCGGGCACGACCTCGGTGTGGGGCGCGGCCTTGGCCTCGTTGTGCGAGGCCATCACGACGTTGCGGGCACGCGGCGTGTAGCGGCCGAAGCCCTGGTTCGGGTCGAGGTCGGTGGACTCCTTCGGCACGAACCGCTTCTGCGCGGCCTGCCGGGTGACGCCCATGCTCTGGCCGATGTCGGTCCAGGACGCGCCCGAGCGGCGGGCCTGGTCCACGAAGTGGCCGATCAGGTGGTCGGCCACCTCGCCGAGGTGGTCGGCGGCGATGACCGCGTCCTGGAGCTGGTCCAGGGGCTCGGAGTGCACCTTCTTGATCGCCGCGATGAGGTCGTCGAGACGTACGGATGACGTGGTCGGATTGGTCGACATGTGTCAACCCTAGGTTGACAGTCGAAGGGTGTCAACCACCGGTTGACAGTTACCGGGAACTCCATCGATGTCAGTGCCCCGTGTCACGATCGAGGGGTGAGTACAGCCGGCACCGTCGACCGTGCCTTCCGGGCCGCCCTCTACGCCGAGTCGGACACCGCCCTCGACACCGGCGCCTCCCTGCTGGCCGCCGACCCCGCCGCGGACGGGGAACTGGCCCGCCGGGGCCGGGAGTTCGTGGCCTCGTCCTGGCAGCGCGGCTGGCAGCCCGCCGACGTCGTAAGGATCGTGCGGCGCGAGCTGGAGGACGCGCACGTGCGGCTGGTGTCGGCGCTGATCCGCGCGCAGTCGCCGGACGACCGCCCCCGCGGCCCCCGCTGGAGGGCCCAGGTGGAGGAGCTCACCGAGGAGCCGCCCGCCGGCACCGACCGCTTCACGCACGCGACCACCGCCCTGGAGCTGTACCGGCTGCTGCTGCGCCTGCCGTCCCTGGAACCGCTCGACGAGCACGAGCCCGCCCGCACGCCGGCCGCCCGCCCCGAGTCCCGCATGCTGGCGCGCATCCGCGCGCTGCTGGCCAAGGCGGAGGCGACCGGGTTCCCGGAGGAGGCGGAAGCCCTCACCGCCAAGGCGCAGGAACTCACCGCCCGCCACAGCATCGACGAGGCGCTCCTCGCGGCCGGGACGCCCACGGGAGACACCCCCGGCGCCTGGCGGATCGGGGTCGAGCCGCCGTACGAACAGGCGAAGGCGGTCCTGCTGGACGCGGTGGCGGCCGCCAACCACTGCCGTGCCGTGTGGAACGAACCCTTCGGCTTCTCCACGGTCGTCGGTTTCGCCGCCGACCTGGAGGTGGTCGAACTGCTCTACACCTCGCTCCTCGTGCAGGCCACGCACGCGATGACGAAGGCCGAGGCGGCCCAGCGCGCCGGCGGCCGCAGACGCACCAAGACCTTCCGCCAGTCCTTCCTCGCGGCCTACGCCCACCGCATAGGCACCCGTCTCGGGAAAGCCGCCGAGATCCAGGTCACCGACGACCTGCTGCCGGTACTGGCCTCCCGCGAGGTCGCCGTCACGACCGAGACGGACCGTATGTTCCCGAGGACGACCACGAGCCGACTGCGTCGGGTGACCGACGCGGCGGGCTGGAGCGAGGGTGCCGAGGCCGCCGACCGGGCCCAGGTGGGGGCCCGGCCGCGGCTGCCGTGAGCCGGCGGCCCGTCAGTCGCCGGCCTGTGTGAGAGGCGTCACCGACGCTTCCGGAGCATCACCCTTGAGGACGACATCGCCGTAGGACCAGGCGAAACTGTGGGCGGTGGTGGAACCGGGCAGGGTGAACTTCGCGGTCTTCACCGCGAGGCTCTGCTTGCCGCCCGCCTCACCGCGCGTGTACGTGATCGTGAACGAGGCCGTCGCGTCCTTGGCCAGCGTCAGCTTGGCCGGCTTCGCGCTCTTGTCGGCGGGGACCGTCTTCGAGGCGTCACCGGCGACGAGGTCGACGCCCGGGAAGCCGTTGAGCGTGCAGCTCGTGCCGCGGTTGGTGACCGTGACGGTGACGTCGCCGGTGTCCCCGGCCGACGGCGCCGCGCTGGCGGCGACCGAGACGCCGACCGTGCACCCGGCTTCGGTCTTGTTCTTGTCGCTGTCGTCACCGCCGCCGTTGCTGTCGCAGGCGGTCAGGAGCAGGGCCGAGGCGAGGGCCGCGACGGCGAGCGGGGTGGTGCGCATGTGGTTCCTCTGGTGATCAGGGGCGTGACGCCGCCGAACCTACTGCCCCGCACCGGCCGTCGGCAGCCCGGACGGCAGCTTGCCACCCTCCGCCTTGGTGTACGTCTCCTTGCCGAGCGCCCCCGACCAGGTGATCTTCAGCGCGCTCCCGGAGACCGAGTCGACCATCCCGGTGGCCCGCTTCTTGTCGCCGTTCGTGCAGGTCAGATGGATCATCTGCATGCCCGCTTCCTTGCCCGCGGTCCCGCTGCACACGCTGCCGCCGGTGGAGAAGAGCGCGGCCTGCTTGCCGGTGATCACCATCGCCACCGCCTTGCCGTCGGTGGTGGCGAGCCAGCTGCCCTGCAGACCGCCGGACGCGGTGGTCGACGTACCGCTGGAGCCGCCCGTGCCCGCGCCGGAGGAGGAGGCGGCCGACGAGGGACTCGCCGACGAGTCGTCCTCGGAGCCACCACCGCCGCTGCACGCGCTCAGCGCGAGCACGCCCACGAGCCCCGCGGCGGCCGCGGCGATCCGCACCGGCCTACGCGGCGCCGTACGAGAGGGACGCGGGAAGGTCGCCGTAGTCACTGGTAGCTCCCAAGCTCTAGCGGACCGTGCCGGCCGGCCGGCCGACCGGCCGCAGCAAGCTACCAGCCGCACCCGTCGATGCCATGGGGAGCGCCTGTGAGACTTCGTGGCAGGACTTGCGTACCCCCTGCTGAACCACGCGAGCGCCGCATACGCTCCGCGCGACCGCCTGAACGGTGGAACAGGAACGGCTCCCAGTGCGTCTGTTCCTAGTGGACGGGGGATGTCCGCCGGGCTTCGGGGAAGACGCCGATCGACCCGGTAAAGGAGTCGTCAAAGCTGTAACCACAGGACCACCCCCCGTGCACGTGCATCTGCTCATGCATCTGCACGTGAACAGGGTTATGATCCGGGTCAGTTGATTACTGCATCACTGGCCCCAAGGCCACCGCAGCACCGGGGAGCGACCTGTGGACCACGACGTGTACAACGACGTGTACAACGGCATGGCGGCCACGGAGCTGGACGGGGTGGCCTGGCAGAAGAGCCGGCACAGCAACTCCCAGGGTTCCTGCGTGGAGTTCGCCCGGCTGCCCGGCGGTGACGTCGCCGTCCGCAACTCCCGCTTCCCCGACGGTCCGGCCCTGGTCTACACCCGCGCCGAGATAGAGGCGATGCTCCTGGGCGTCAAGGACGGGGAGTTCGACCACCTGGTCGCAGGCTGAGAACCGGGCCGCCGACCTGCGACCCGGCTGAGTGACGCGCGTAGAGAAAACGGCGTCACGCTGCGTCGGCAAAGCTCACTCGGCGGACGCCTGCTGCACCTGCGGCAGCCGGAACAGGGCCCACACGACCTTGCCGCTCAGCGTGCCGGCCAGCGGGTGCCAGCCCCAGCTGTCGGCGAAGGAGTCGACCAGGAACAGCCCCCGCCCGGACTCCGCGGAGAAGTCCTCGGTCTCCCGCTCCACGGGAGAGTCCTGGCTGGGATCGCGGACCGCGCACACCAGCCGCTCGGTCCACCGCATCAAGTGCAGTCGCACGAGCGGCACTTGCTCCGCCGAGCACACCGCGCCCGCGGGCAGGGCGTGCCGCAGGGCGTTGGTCACCAGTTCCGAGACGACCAGGCACACGTCGTCGAACCGCTCGCCGACGTCCCACTGGTCGAGGGTTCTCCGGGTGAACAGCCTTGCCTCGCGCACCGCTTCGTAGCGGGCGGGCAGAGCGCAGGAGGCGGCGTTGGACACGGCCGCGGGATCAAGCGGCGGAAGGCCCTGCCGTAACGGCTCGAGCATGGTCGATCCATTCGTCCCCATGCGAGGCACTCCCGGGAATTCGCGGTCGTTGCGATGCAGCGGATGCGCGAGACCATGGTTTCGGATGCGCGGTGCAGATGCAAGGTGCAGATGCACGTGCAGGTGACCGAATTGGACGTTCCCGTACCGCTTCTTGGTCATTTTTTCCGCCATCTTCTCTCCCGCTACTTGCCAACTCCTTCCTTCGACCTGTGCAGAATCTTTGACTTCTTTCCATCTCTGTAATCGGACGAGTACTGCTCGGAGTGTTTTAGTGGCAGACTTCGGCCCCTGAAGGCGGTTGGGGAGGCTGGCGAACGTGAGCGTGGGAGAGCCCGGATCGGTGGTGCGGCGCATGCTGCTCGGCTCGCAACTCAGGCGACTGCGCGAGGCGCGCGGAATCACGCGCGAGGCGGCGGGTTACTCGATCCGCGCCTCTGAGTCGAAGATCAGCCGGATGGAGCTGGGCCGGGTGAGCTTCAAGACACGGGACGTGGAAGACCTGTTGACGCTGTACGGCATCACCGACGAGGCGGAGCGCACCTCGCTGCTGTCCCTCGCGCGGGAGGCCAACGTGGCGGGCTGGTGGCACAGTTACTCGGACGTCCTGCCGAGCTGGTTCCCCACCTATGTCGGCCTGGAGGGCGCGGCCTCGCTGATCCGC
This sequence comes from Streptomyces sp. NPDC002144, assembly GCF_053593695.1. Lineage (NCBI taxonomy): Bacteria > Bacillati > Actinomycetota > Actinomycetes > Kitasatosporales > Streptomycetaceae > Streptomyces > Streptomyces sp. NPDC002144. The sequence goes on along the minus strand of NZ_JBSFDB010000008.1, from coordinate 77,419 downwards.
GCGTACGAGGTGCAGTTCGTGCACGGGCTGCTGCAGACGCCGGAGTACGCGCGCGCGGTGGTCAAGCGCGGCATGAAGGGCGCGAGCGAGTCGGACATCGAGAAGCGGGTGGAGCTGCGCCTGGAGCGCCAGAAGTACCTCGTCTCGGAGAACGCCCCCGACTTCCACATCGTCCTGGACGAGGCCGCACTGCGCCGCCCGTACGGCGACCGGGAGGTGATGCGCGGTCAGCTCCAGCACCTGATCGACATCTCCGAGCAGCCGAACGTACGGCTGCAGATCATGCCGTTCAGCTTCGGCGGCCACGCCGGCGAGAGCGGGGCGTTCACCATCCTGTCCTTCACGGAGTCGGACCTCACCGACGTCGTCTACCTGGAGCAGCTGACCAGCGCCCTCTATCTGGACAAGGCCGAGGACGTCGCCCAGTACGAGAAGGCGCTGGGGGAGCTCCAGCGGGACAGCCCGGGGCCGGACGCGAGCCGTGACCTTCTGCGGGGTCTCCTGCAGCTTTCCTGAGGTTCTCCCCAGAAGTTCGCTCCGCGTCCCCAACTCATGCGGTGCGCACGTACGATGACGTGTGATCAGACCGTGGCGTTGATCGTGTGTCTGCTAGTGATTTGGGGATCACATGTCGTCGTACTTCACCGACCTGGCCCAGCAGTACATCGACGGTGAGTGGCGTCCGGGCACCGGCTCCTGGGACATCATCGACTTCAACCCGTACGACAACGAGAAGTTGGCGTCGATCACCATAGCCACGGTCGGCGAGGTCGACGAGGCGTACCGGGCGGCGGCCCGCGTCCAGAAGCAGTGGGCGAAGACCAACCCCTACACCCGGCGCGCGGTCCTGGAGAAGGCGCTCAGACTGGTCGAGGAGCGCGAGCAGGAGATCGCCGATCTGATCGTCGCCGAGCTCGGCGGCACCCGGCTGAAGGCCGGTTTCGAGCTGCACCTGGCCAAGGAGTTCCTGCGCGAGTCGATCCAGTGGGCGCTGCGCCCCGAGGGCAAGATCCTGCCCTCGCCGGTCGACGGCAAGGAGAACCGCCTCTACCGCGTCCCGGTCGGCGTGGTGGGTGTGATCAGCCCCTTCAACTTCCCCTTCCTGCTGTCCATCAAGTCCGTCGCGCCCGCCCTCGCGCTCGGCAACGGCGTCGTCCTGAAGCCGCACCAGAACACCCCGATCACCGGCGGTTCCCTGGTCGCCAAGATCTTCGAGGACGCGGGCCTGCCGGGCGGCCTGTTCAACGTGGTCATCACGGACATCGCCGAGATCGGCGACGCCTTCATCGAGCACCCGGTCCCGAAGGTCATCTCCTTCACCGGCTCCGACAAGGTCGGCCGGCACGTCGCCACCGTCTGCGCCGCGAGCTTCAAGCGCTCGGTCCTCGAACTGGGCGGCAACAGCGCCATCGTGGTCCTCGACGACGCCGACATCGACTACGCGGTCGACGCGGCGGTCTTCAGCCGCTACGTCCACCAGGGCCAGGTCTGCATGGCCGCCAACCGCGTGCTCGTGGACCGCTCCATCGCCGACGAGTTCACCGAGAAGTTCGTCGCCAAGGTCAGGACCCTCAAGGTCGGTGACCCGAGCGACCCGCAGACGGTGATCGGCCCGGTCATCAACTCCTCGCAGGCGGACGCCGTCTCCTCCGTCGTCGAGCAGGCGATCAGCGAGGGCGCGACGGCCCTGGTGCACGGCACGACCACCGACAACCTGGTCGAGCCGTCCGTCCTGACCGGTGTCCCCGCCGACTCGGCCCTGCTGCGCCAGGAGGTGTTCGGCCCGGTCGCCTTCCTCATCCCCTTCGACGGCGAGGAGGAGGCCGTACGCATCGTCAACGACACGCCCTACGGCCTGAGCGGCGCCGTCCACACCGGTGACATCGAGCGGGGTGTCGAGTTCGCCAAGCAGATCGACACCGGCATGTTCCACGTGAACGACGGCACCGTCCACGACGAGCCCGTCGTCCCCTTCGGCGGCGAGAAGAACTCCGGCATCGGCCGTCTGAACGGCGAGGGGACCGTCGAGTGCTTCACCACGCAGAAGTGGATCTCGGTGCAGCACGGCCGCAGCGGGTTCCCGTTCTGATTTTCGTCCGGTCGCGCGGGCCATCGAGGACAGGATCTGACCTCGATGGCCCGTAGTTTCATGGGTGTCAGGGGGCAACCCCACAGGACCCGACGAAAGGCGGCCGGTCATGGTCACCCACGTTCCCGCGGAGGCCCGGGGAGACGAGCGCGGAGCGCTGCTCGCGTTCATCGAGGAGCAGCGCGGCGGCATCCGGCGCGCGCTGCTCGGACTGACCGAGGAGCAGGCCGCGAGCAAGCCCAGCGCCAGTGACCTCTCGCTCTCCGGTCTGCTCAAGCACGTCGCCGAGGTCGAACAGAGCTGGATCGCGCGTGCCAAGCAGGAACCGCCGGCGATCCAGCGGGACGAGTCCAACTGGCACGAGACCTTCCAGCTCGTCGGCGACGAGACGGTCGAGTCCCAGCTGGCCCACTGGAAGAAGGTCGCCGAAGAGACCGAGGCGTACGTCCGCTCCGTACCGAGCCTCGACGACACCTTCCCGCTGCCGAACGACCCCTGGTTCCCGCCGGAGGGACGGGTCTCCGTGCGCTGGCTCTGTCTGCACCTGATCCGCGAGACCGCCCGGCACGCCGGCCACGCCGACATCATCAGGGAGTCGCTGGACGGCGCGACCGCCTTCGAGCTGGTGGCGAAGGAGCAGGGCGCCGACTGGGTCTGACCCTCCCGGGTCCTACGCTGGCCCCATGTCAGCCATCCGTCTCCTGGTGCTCGGCGCGGTCCGCCAGCACGGGCGGGCCCACGGCTACCAGGTGCGGGGCGACCTGGAGTACTGGGGCGCCCACGAGTGGTCCAACGCCAAACCCGGCTCGATCTACCACGCGCTCAAGCAGATGGCCAGGCAGGGGCTGCTGCACGCGCACGCGGTCGCGCCGTCCACGGCCGGCGGCCCGCCGCGCACGGAGTACGAGATCACCCACCGGGGCACCGAGGAGTACTTCCGGCTGCTGCGCGAGGCGCTGACCTCGTACGACCAGAAGATGGACGTCAAGTCGAGCGCGATCGGCTTCATGGTGGACCTGCCGCGGCCCGAGGCGGTGACCCTCCTGAAGGAGCGGATCCGGCGCATCGAGCAGTGGCGCTCGTCCGTCTCCGAGCACTACGTGCCCGAGGACGGCCCCGAACAGCTCGGCCACATCGGCGAGATCATGAACCTCTGGATCCACACGGCCGACGCCGAGCTCGAGTGGATCCAGGGGCTGATCGGACGGATCGAGGGCGGGGCGTACACCTTCGCGGGAGAGGGCGAGCCGTTCGTGGGCGTCCTCACCGCCTACCAGGAGAACCCGTACGCCACCGGGGAGCGGCATCCGGAGGACGACCGCTGATCACGTAGCCGCTAGTGATGGAAGCCGGTGGCCGCCTCCTTGTCGCGGGTCCACGGGTGCGGCTGCCGGCGCAGCTCCGGCAGCAGGCGGGTCAGGTCCTCCACGAACAGGTCGGCGAGGTCGGACGAGAAGCCGTTGCGGCACACGATCCGCAGCACGGACAGGTCCTGCCGTTCGGGCGGGAAGGTGTACGCGGGCACCAGCCAGCCGCTCTCCCGCATCCGCCGGGACACGTCGAAGACGTCGTACGACTCCACACCCGGCGCCGTCGTGAAGGCGAAGACCGGCAGTTCGTCGCCCCGGGTGAGGAGCCGGAAGTCGCCGAGCGCCTCGATGCGTTCGGCGAGCCCGGTCGCCACGTCCCGGGTGGCCTGCTGCACGGCCCGGTAGCCCTCCCGGCCCAGCCGCAGAAACGTGTAGTACTGCGCGACGACCTGGGCGCCGGGGCGGGAGAAGTTGAGCGCGAAGGTCGGCATGTCGCCGCCCAGGTAGTTGACGCGGAAGACGAGGTCCTGCGGAAGGGCCTCGCTGTCCCGCCACAGTGCCCAGCCGACGCCCGGGTAGACCAGCCCGTACTTGTGCCCGGAGGTGTTGATGGACGCCACGCGCGGGAGGCGGAAGTCCCACACCAGGTCCTCGTCGAGGAAGGGCGCGACCATCGCGCCGGAAGCGCCGTCGACATGCACGGGGATGTCCAGGCCCGTGCGCTCCTGCAACGCGTCCAGGGCCGCGCACAGGTCCGCGATCGGCTCGTAGGAGCCGTCGAAGGTGGAGCCGAGGATGCCGACGACCCCGATGGTGTTCTCGTCGCACAGCTCGGCGGCGGCCTGCGGATCGAGATGGAACCGGTCGCCCTCCATGGGCACCTGGCGGGGCTCGACCTCCCAGAAGTTGCAGAACTTCTCCCAGCACACCTGGACGTTGACGCCCATCACGAGGTTGGGGCGGGCTCCCGGTGTCCGGTTCCGCTTGCTCCAGCGCCGTTTGAGGGCCATCCCGGCCAGCATGCACGCCTCGCTGGAGCCGGTCGTCGAACAGCCCACGGCCGCCGTCGGATCCGGCGCGTTCCACAGGTCGGCGAGCATGGCCACACAGCGCCGCTCCAGCTCGGCGGTGCGCGGGTACTCGTCCTTGTCGATCATGTTCTTGTCCCGGCACTCCGCCATCAGGACGCCGGCCTGCGGCTCCATCCACGTCGTCACGAACGTGGCCAGGTTCAGCCGTGAGTTGCCGTCCAGCATCAGCTCGTCGTGCACCAGCTGGTACGCCGTCGAGGGCGGCAGCGGAGCGTCCGGCAGCCGGTGTCGGGGCGGTGCCTCGGTCATGCCGCCGACCGGATTGGCCTCCCCGAAGAAGGGGTTGACCGACACCTGGCGCTCTTCGGACTGTGCGGAACCCTTGTGAAGCGGCATGAACCTGTCTCCTCGCGTCTGCTGATGAACGAGTGCCGACGGAAGGGAGTTCCAGGGATCACCCCGGCCGGGCGGAGCCGCGAGCCGTCCCGGGAGAATCGGACTTGCACCTCACGCGACGTGAGGTCCCACCGTGGAGTGCGTACCGAGAAGGGAGCGGACGAAGTGAGCTACTCCGTGGGACAGGTTGCGGGCTACGCCGGCGTCACGGTGCGCACCCTGCACCACTACGACGCCATCGGACTGCTCGTCCCGGGCGAGCGCAGCCACGCGGGGCACCGGCGCTACGGCGAGGCCGACCTCGACCGGCTGCAGCAGATCCTGTTCTACCGGGAGCTCGGCTTCCCGCTCGACGAGGTCGCGGCCCTGCTCGACGACCCGGACGCGGACCCGCGCGCGCATCTGCGCCGCCGGCACGAGCTGCTGACCGCCCGGATCGAGAAGCTGCGGAAGATGGCCGAGGCCGTGGAACACGCCATGGAGGCACGGAAGATGGGCATCAACCTCACCCCGGAGGAACGCTTCGAGGTCTTCGGGGACAAGGACCCCGAGCAGTACGCCGAGGAGGCCGAGCGCCGCTGGGGCGGCACCGAGGCGTACGCCGAGTCACAGCGCCGGGCCGCCGGCTACACCAAGGCCGACTGGAAACGCCTGCAGGCCGAGGTGGACGACTGGAGCACGCGCTACGCGGCCCTGGTGTCCGCCGGTGAGCCACCGGCCTCGGAGGCGGCGATGGACCTCGCGGAGGAACACCGCCTGCACATCCACCGCTGGTACTACGGGTGCGACTACGAGATGCACGGCTGTCTGGCCGACATGTACGTCTCCGACGAGCGCTTCAAGGCGTTCTACGATGCCATGCACCCCGGCCTCGCCGAGCACCTCAGGGACGCGATCCACGCCAACGCGGCCCGGCACGCCGCATGACCGTCCTGGCCCGGGGGCTCACTCCCGGGCCAGGACCACCGCGGTCCCGTAGGCGCACACCTCGGTGCCGACGTCGGCCGCCTCGGTCACGTCGAAGCGGAACATCAGCACCCCGTTCGCCCCACGCGCGCGTGCCTGCTCCACCAGCCGTTCCATGGCCTGGTTCCGGGTCTGCACCAGCGTCTTGGTGAGGCCTCTGAGCTCACCGCCGATCATCGACTTCAGCCCGGCCCCGATCTGGCTGCCGAGGTGCCGGGACCGCACGGTGAGGCCGAACACCTCACCGAGGACCTGCTGCACCTGGTACCCGGGAACGTCGTTCGTCGTCACGACCAACACATCCGGCTGGGGCCCCTGGCCGCCGCCGTACTCATCGATGCCCATGACTCTCAGCTTTGCCCCAGGAGGCGCACAGTGCATCCTGGAGACACCGGTGGAACCTGGGGCGGACACCTTGCGTTGATAGCTTTGTGCGCCCGTAGAAGGTCGCCGTACCTTCCCCCCAGCCCTCAGGGAGCCCGGAACCGTGACGTCGCTTGCCCTCGGCCCGAGCTGGCTCGATCCGAACCACCTTCTCGACACGTTCGGCATCTGGGGTCTGCTCCTGGTCGTCTTCGCGGAGTCGGGCCTGCTCATCGGCTTCTTCCTGCCGGGCGACTCGCTCCTGTTCACCACGGGCCTGCTGATCACCACCAACCAGCTGGACTTCCCGCTGTGGGGAGCGATCGCCCTGATCTGCGTCGCCGCGGTCCTCGGCGACCAGGCGGGCTACATGTTCGGCAAGAAGGTCGGCCCCTCGCTCTTCAACCGCCCCGACTCCCGCCTCTTCAAGCAGGAGAACGTGGTCAAGGCGCACGAGTTCTTCGAGAAGTACGGCCCGAAGTCCCTGGTCCTGGCCCGCTTCGTGCCCGTGGTGCGCACCTTCACGCCGATCATCGCCGGCGTCAGCGGCATGAAGTACCGCTCGTTCGTGATCTTCAACGTGATCGGCGGTGTCCTGTGGGGCGCCGGCGTCACCCTGCTCGGCTCATGGCTCGGCAAGATCGACGTGGTCAGGAACAACATCGAGGCGATCCTCATCCTGATCGTCCTCGTCTCGGTGGTCCCGATCGCCATCGAGTTCCTGCGCGCCCGCTCGAAGGCGAAGAAGAACCCCGAGCGCGCCGCCGCCGAGCCCGTCCAGGAGCAGACCCAGCCCTTCCCGGTGGTCATGGACGACTCGACGACCCAGCTGCGCCGCATCCCGCCGGCGGACCAGCCGTATCAGCAGCCGTACGACCCGAACCAGCAGCAGTACGACCCGAACCAGCAGCAGTACGACCCGAACCAGCCCTACGACCCGAACCAGCAGCAGTACGCCCCGCAGTACCCCCAGCAGACGTACCCGCCGCAGCAGCCGTACGGCGGCGGGCAGCCCCAGCAGCCGTACGGCGCCGGGCAGCCGCAACAGCCGTACGGCGCCGGGCAGAACGGCCAGTACCCCTACAACCAGGGCTACTAGAAACCACGCGTCCGCTTGGCGGCCCGGCGCTTCTCGGCCGAGCCGATCCGCAGGAACAGCCGTGAGATCTCCGATCCCAGGTTGACCCCGATCGCGATGGCCATGGCGAGCGACGCGGCCGTGGCCAGCGACACCAGCCCCTTGTCGACGTTGTTCTGGGCGATCGACAGCAGCCCGAAGTACGTCGACGAACCCGGCAGCAGGGGCCCGATGGCCGCCGTCGTGTACGGCAGCGCGGAAGCGAACCGGTACCGGGACAGCAGCTGCCCGAACAGCCCCACGAGCCCGGCGGCGACGGCCGTGGAGGCGACCGGCGACAGTCCGCCGGGGTAGTGCAGCGCGCCGTACACGCACCACGCGACACCGCCGTTGAGCGTCACCCACAGCACGGTCGAGCGCTCCTGCTGCAGCAGCACGGCGAACGTCAGCGACAGCAGCATCGAGGCGGCGATCTGCCACAGCGGCCGCTCGGCGATCTGCAGGGCCGCGTCCGGGTTCAGCTTGGCGCCCAGGTTCACCCCGAAGTACAGGACGACCAGCACGCCGGTGACGATCCCGACGAACAGGTAGATGACCTCCAGCAGCCGCGCGGAGGCGGTGATGTAGAACCCGGTCAGTCCGTCCTGCACGCCCGCCACCAGCGCCCGCCCGGGAAGCAGCGCGAACAGCCCACCGGTGATGACCGCGGACGCCTTCACGTCCACATGGGCCACGGTCAGCGCGACCCCGATCGCCGCCGGGGGCATGGCGGCGACCGTGAACTGGTAGAACTCCGGCAGCCCGCGCCCCGCGCACAGCCACGCCAGCCGGTCGCCGAACATCGCGCCGAGCATGGCCGCGACGAACACGACCAGATCACCGCCGACGAGCACGGAGGCGGCCCCGGCGAGCAGTCCGCTCGCGCCGGTCAGCACCCAGGTCGGATACGGGTGCCGGTTGCGCCGTATCTCCGCGAGCCGCCGGTAGGCCTCCTCCAGGGAGATGGTGGTCTCCGGGTCGCTGAGGTCGTCCACGAGCCGGAAGACGGCCGCAAGCCGCGTGTAGTCCGTCGCCCGCCGCCGCACGGTCCGCGAGGCCGTCACCGGGTCCTCCACCAGCGAGGGCTGGTAGGAGATCGACAGCAGCGTGAAGGTGACGTTCGGCTCGCAGCGGTCCAGGCCGTAGGACCGGCACACCGCGAACATCGCGGCCTCCACGTCCTCCGCGCCCTCACCGCCGGCCAGCAGCAGCTCCCCGATGCGCAGCGTCAGGTCGAGCACGCGCGGGACGGCGGGACCGCCCTCCTCCGCCTTCGGACCGGGCTCCGGCGCGGGCCGTTCGGCCACCGGCATCCGCAGCATGGTGCGCATGCGGTCCTGCCAGGGCACGTCCTTGGTGAGGCTGACGACGGGGATGCCGGTCGCCGGGGTGAACGCGGCCGGCGCCTGCTTGCTGCTGTAGGTGCGCGGCGCGCTGAACGCGGAGCCCTCGGACTCGGCGTTCGGCGCCTGCGGCACGTCCAGCCCGTCCGGGACGGCGAACTCCGACGTGGTCTCCGGCTCGGCGACCGCTCTGGGGGCCGCGAGCCCGGCCGGAAGGGCGAACTCCGATGTGATCTCGGGATCGAACGTGCCCCTCGCCTCGTCCGACTGCGGTTTGCGGTACTCCGCTTCCGTCACGTGCGCAACGCTCCCTGTACGACACCTCCTGCCGCCCTCAGTATGCGCACAGGCACACGAAGGGGCCGCACGCGCGTGCGTACGGCCCCTTCACAGGAGTTCGGGGCTCAGTGGCCGCCCTGCTCCTTGAACCGCTTGTAGGAGCGCTCGATCTCGGCCTCGGCGTCCGTGCGGCCGACCCAGTTGGCGCCCTCGACGGACTTGCCGGGCTCCAGGTCCTTGTAGACCTCGAAGAAGTGCTGGATCTCCAGACGGTCGAACTCGGAGACGTGGTGGATGTCACGCAGGTGCTCCACGCGCGGGTCCGTCGACGGGACGCACAGCAGCTTGTCGTCACCGCCCGCCTCGTCCGTCATGCGGAACATGCCGATCGCGCGGCAGCGGATCAGACAGCCCGGGAAGGTCGGCTCGTCCAGGATGACCAGCGCGTCCAGCGGGTCGCCGTCCTCGCCGAGGGTGTTCTCGACGAAGCCGTAGTCGGTCGGGTAGGCGGTCGAGGTGAAGAGTCGACGGTCCAGGCGGATCCGACCGGTCTCGTGGTCCACCTCGTACTTGTTCCGCGAACCCTTCGGGATCTCGATCGTGACGTCGAACTCCACCGGTGGCTCCTCCATGATCAACACATAGTTCTGGTGGTTAAGTGTCCCTCACGCACGTGTGTGATCGCGAAAGGGGCTGGTGGTCGTGCCTGAACTGAGGCCTTGGCGAGCCGCGAGACCGCACGTGGTGCGGGCCGCGAACGCCGTACGACCGCGTCTGGCACGGGCCGCCGGGACAGTACGCCCGCAGCTCGAACGAGCCGCGAACGCCGCGCGTCCCCGCCTCGAACGGGCCGCGGCGGCCGCGCGACCGCGGCTCGCGCGGGTGCTGTCGGCGAGACCGAAGACCACCGGGACCTGGCAGTACACCGCGGGTGCCGCCACCGCCGGTGTGGCGCTGGCCGTCACCGTGGTGACCGCCGCCGGCCCCTGGGACTCCACCGGTCAGCGTACGGCCGAGGCGGACCGGGCGGTTGCCCTGGAACGCGCGGGTGGCGCAGATCACGGCCGTACATCCGATACGTCCGACAAAGCCAGGGCGCCCCGGCCCGCGCCGAGCGCCGCCTCGGTTCTGATCGGCCTCGGCGGCTCCGCGAACACGGTGCGATCCGCCCCGGTCGGACCGGCGCTCACCGACGTCCTCACCCCGCTGCTGGGCGACGTGGCCCTCGGCGCCCACCGCGCCGCAGCGGTCGTCGACGTGGCCACCGGCAAGCGCCTCTACGGCACCGGCGCCGACGCCCCGCTCACTCCCGCCTCCACGACGAAGATCGCCACCGCGGTCGCCGCGCTGTCGGCGATGGGCGCCGACCACCACCTCACCACGCGCACCGCCCTGGAACCGGACACCAAGGAACTCGTCCTCGTCGGCGGCGGCGACCCGACGCTGACGGCCCGCAAGGAGGCCGACGGCTGGGCGAGCCTGCGCGACCTGGCCGAAAGGACGGCGACGGCCCTGAAGAAGCGCGGCATCGACCGGGTCACGCTCTCCTACGACACCACCCTCTACACCGGTCCCGCGGTGCACCCCATCGGCGCCGACAACGACAACCTCGCGCCGGTCAGCGCCCTGATGGCCGACGAGGGGCGCACGGACGACTCCACCAGCGGAACCGCGATCCGGGTCGCGGACCCGGCCGCCGACGCGACGACGAAGTTCGCGGGCCTCCTGGCCGCGGACGGCATCCGGACGACGCCCCCGGGCCCGTCCAGGGCGACGGCCCGCGCCAGGACGCTGGCCTCCGTCTCCTCACCGCCGCTCGCCGACCTGGTCGAGCGCATGCTGACCAACTCCGACAACGACATCGCGGAGGCGCTGGCCCGCCAGACGGCGGTGGCGACGGGGAAGCCGGCGAGCTTCGACGGCGGCGCCGCGGCGATCGCCGCCCAGCTGAGGTCCCTCCAACTGCCCGTGAAGGGCGCGCAGTTCCATGACGGCAGCGGCCTGAACCGGGCCGACAGGCTGACGGCCGGCCTTCTGACGGCCCTGCTGGTCAAGGCCGGAGCCCCGGACCACCCCGAACTCCGTCCCGTCCTCACGGGCCTGCCGGTGGCGGGCTTCACCGGCACTCTGGCCAGCCGCTACACGGGCGGCGCGGCAGGGGTCGTACGAGCCAAGACCGGCACCCTGAGCGGCGTGAACTCCCTGGCGGGCACCGTGGTCGACCAGGACGGCCGGCTGCTCGCCTTCGCCTTCCTGGCGTCCGACACGACAAGCAAGGAGGCCGCCCAGTCGGCGCTGGACCGCACGGCGACGGCCCTGGCGGCCTGCGGCTGCCGCTGACCGCTCAGACGCCGGACCGGGTGCCGCGGGCCTCCGCGCCCTGCCCCAAGCGGGAACGCTCACGTACGGTTGACACATGACGAGCATCGGTGGTGCCGAGATGGTCGACTGGAATCTCGCGGTCGCGACCGCGACCCGGCTCGTGCGGCCGGGCCCCGACGTGAGCCGCGACGAGGCCCGAGCGGTCGTCGCGGAACTGCGCCGGCATGCCAAGGCCTCGGAGGAACACGTCCGCGGCTTCACCCGGATGGGCACGGAGGAGACCCACGACACCCCGATCCTGGTCGTCGACCGGCCCGGCTGGGTACGGGCGAACGTCGCCGGCTTCCGGGAGATCCTCAAACCGCTGCTCGAGAAGATGCAGGAGCGGCGCGGCAGCAGCCCCGGCGGCGCGGTCCTCGGCGCGGTCGGCGGCAAGGTCACCGGCGTCGAACTGGGCATGCTGCTGTCGTTCCTGGCCTCCCGCGTCCTCGGCCAGTACGAGACCTTCGCCCCGGCCACCCGCGAGCTGCCGGCCGGCGAGAACGGCGGCGGCCGGCTGCTCCTCGTCGCGCCCAACATCGTGCACGTGGAGCGCGAACTCGACGTGCAGCCCCACGACTTCCGCCTCTGGGTCTGTCTGCACGAGGAGACGCACCGCACGCAGTTCAGCGCGGTGCCCTGGCTGCGCGACCACCTCGAGGGCGAAATCCAGTCTTTCCTGGGGGAGACCGACGTCGACCCGATGACCGTCCTGGAGCGCATCCGGGAGGCCGCCCAGTCCCTCGCGGGCGGGCGCCCCGAGGCCGAGGAGGACGACGGGGGCCGCTCCTTCGTGGAGATCGTGCAGACCCCGGCCCAGCGCGAGATCCTCGGCCGCCTCACCGCCGTGATGTCGCTCCTCGAGGGTCACGCCGACTTCGTGATGGACGGAGTGGGCCCCGAGGTCGTGCCGAGCGTCGCCGAGATCCGCGAGAAGTTCCAGCAGCGCCGCGCGAAGGGCGCCTCCCGGCTCGACATGGCACTGCGCAGGCTGCTCGGCCTGGACGCCAAACTCAGGCAGTACCGGGACGGCGAGCGGTTCGTGCGGGCCGTCGTCGACCAGGTCGGCATGGACGGCTTCAACCGTGTGTGGACGTCCCCGAACACCCTGCCGACCAAGTCGGAGATCGCCAAACCGGCGGACTGGGTCGCGCGGGTGCACCGCAAGAGCGAGTCGTGAACGCCGTGGGGACGTCGTGAACCGAATCCGGCCGACGGCAGGCGAACGCCCCTCCAATCACCCGTCCGAGGGACCGTGAGCCATGGGTAGGCGTGCAATGCTCGGGGAACGGCCCGGTTCTGTCACCATCGACACACTCTGAGTGACCGAACCTCGGGCTCACCCCCGAAAACTTCATGAAGGGAACCGGACATGGGTCCCCATCCTGCGGTCGCGGCGATACGCCTGGCGGTCCGCCGCGTCCTTCACGACATCCTCAACGACGACCAGCCCCCCGCCGGGCGGACCGCGCACGAGCCCCCGCCCGCGCCGCTCGTGCTCGTGGCGTGCTCCGGCGGCGCCGACTCCATGGCGCTCGCCTCCGCCCTCGCCTTCGAGGCCCCCAAGCTCGGCATCCGCTGCGGCGGCGTCACCGTCGACCACGGACTGCAGCCCGGCTCCGATCTGCGCGCCGAGGAAGTCGCCCTGCGGCTGCGCGAGTTGGGCCTGGACCCGGTCGAGTCCGTCGCCGTGACCGTCGGCCGCGAAGGCGGCCCGGAAGCCGCCGCCCGCGACGCCCGGTACGCCGCCCTCGACGCGGCCGCCGCCCGCCACGGCGCCACCGCGATCCTGCTCGGCCACACCCGCGACGACCAGGCCGAGACCGTTCTGCTCGGCCTCGCCCGCGGTTCCGGCATCCGCTCCCTGTCCGGAATGGCCGCGGTCTCGGGGGCCGGCGGCCGTTACCGCCGCCCCTTCCTCGAACTCGACCGGCAGACCGCCCGCAAGGCCTGCATGGTCCAGTCGCTGCCCGTCTGGGACGACCCGCACAACGCCGACCCCGCCTACACCCGTTCACGGCTGCGCCACGAGGGCCTGCCCGCCCTGGAGAAGGCGCTCGGCAAGGGCGTCGTCGAGGCCCTCGCCCGTACCGCGCAGCTCTCCCGCGACGACGCCGACGCCCTCGACGCCTGGGCCCGCCAGGCCGAGGCCGCCGTGCGGGACAGCGCGGGCCTGCTGGAGTGTGCCAAGCTCTACGCCCTGCCGCCCGCCGTGCGCCGTCGCATCCTGCGCCAGGCGGCCATCGAGGCCGGCGCCCCGGCCGGCTCGCTGTTCGCCCGCCACATCGAGGAAGTCGACCGGCTGATCACCGGCTGGCGCGGCCAGGGAGCCATCAATCTCCCGGGCAAGGTCGTCGCCCAGCGCCAGGGTGGCAGACTGGTGATTCGGCAAGGCTGAACCTCATCCCGTTTTGTGCGGGATCCGGCCCCGCTTCCGGGGCCGGGCAGCCGGTGGGACGACCGAAAGTGATGCGGGTGGACGCGAAAGACATGGGTGCCGACCTCAAGCAGGTGCTCATCACCAAGGAAGAGATCGACGCGAAGCTCGTCGAGCTGGCCGCGAAGATCGACGCGGAGTACGCGGGCAAGGACCTGCTCATCGTCGGTGTCCTCAAGGGCGCGGTGATGGTCATGGCCGACCTGGCCCGGGCGCTGTCCACCCCCGTCACCATGGACTGGATGGCCGTGTCGTCGTACGGCGCGGGCACCCAGTCCTCCGGCGTGGTGCGGATCCTGAAGGACCTCGACACCGACATCAAGGGCCGGCACGTCCTGATCGTCGAGGACATCATCGACTCCGGACTGACGCTGTCGTGGCTGATCAACAACCTCGGCTCGCGTGAGCCGGAGTCGCTGAAGATCTGCACCCTGCTGCGCAAGCCGGACGCCGCGAAGGTCGCCATCGACGTCGAGTGGGTCGGCTTCGACATCCCGAACGAGTTCGTCGTCGGTTACGGTCTGGACTACGCGGAGAAGTACCGGAACCTCCCGTTCGTCGGTACGCTCGCCCCCCACGTCTACGGCGGCTGAGCCGGCCTTGGCGCCAAGCGAGCCGTCTTTGTAGGACGATCGGGAACCCCGGCGGGTTTCGCGCCGTTGGAGCATGCAGAGGCGGGAATGCCGGCCGTCCGAGCCGCTGAGTGCGGCTTCGGGCAACAATGCTGGGGTACCGTCAGAAGAACTGTCTTATCAAACTCACTATGGCAGGAGGGACGGGGCGACACCGCTCCGTATGGATGGACGTGAAGCGATACTTCCGTGGGCCGGTCATGTGGATCGTGCTGGCCGTCCTTGCCGTGGTCGTGTTGATGCAGGTCGTCGGCTCGTCCGGCGGCTACAAGACGGTGGACACCGGCCAGGTCGTGGCGGCGATCAACGACAACAAGGTGGAGAGCGTCAAGCTCACCACCGGTGACGAGCAGACCGTCAAGGCCCAGCTCAAGGACGGTTTCAAGGTCGAGGGCAGCTCGAAGATCCAGGCGAGCTACATCGGCGACCAGGGCGTGGCCATCGCCAACACGCTGCAGAACAAGTACCAGGACAAGCAGATCCCGGACGGCTACACCGTGTCGCCGTCCAAGCAGAACCCGTTCCTCGGCATCCTGCTCTCCCTGCTCCCCTTCGTCCTGATTGTGGTCGTCTTCCTGTTCCTGATGAACCAGATGCAGGGCGGCGGCTCCCGAGTGATGAACTTCGGGAAGTCCAAGGCCAAGCTGATCACCAAGGACACCCCGAAGACGACGTTCTCCGACGTCGCGGGCTGCGACGAGGCCGTCGAGGAACTCCACGAGATCAAGGAGTTCCTGCAGGAACCGGCGAAGTTCCAGGCCGTCGGCGCCAAGATCCCCAAGGGTGTGCTGCTGTACGGCCGCCCCGGTACCGGCAAGACGCTGCTCGCGCGAGCGGTCGCCGGTGAGGCGGGGGTCCCCTTCTACTCGATCTCCGGTTCCGACTTCGTCGAGATGTTCGTCGGTGTCGGTGCCTCCCGGGTCCGTGACCTGTTCGAGCAGGCCAAGGCGAACGCCCCGGCGATCGTCTTCGTCGACGAGATCGACGCGGTCGGCCGCCACCGCGGCGCCGGCCTCGGCGGTGGTCACGACGAGCGCGAGCAGACGCTGAACCAGCTGCTCGTCGAGATGGACGGTTTCGACGTCAAGGGTGGTGTGATTCTCATCGCAGCCACCAACCGTCCGGACATCCTCGACCCGGCCCTTCTGCGGCCCGGCCGCTTCGACCGCCAGATCGCGGTCGACCCGCCGGACCTGCAGGGCCGCCTGGAGATCCTCAAGGTCCACCAGAAGGGCAAGCCGGTCGCCCCGGACGTCGACCTCGCGGCCGTCGCCCGCCGGACGCCGGGCTTCACCGGCGCCGACCTGAGCAACGTCCTCAACGAGGCCGCCCTGCTCACGGCCCGCAGCGACCGCAAGCTGATCGACAACTCCATGCTGGACGAGGCGATCGACCGCGTGGTGGCGGGCCCGCAGAAGCGGACCCGGATCATGTCGGACAAGGAGAAGAAGATCACCGCGTACCACGAGGGCGGACACGCCCTGGTCGCGGCGGCCTCCCCGAACTCCGACCCGGTCCACAAGATCACGATCCTCTCCCGGGGACGTGCTCTGGGCTACACGATGGTCCTGCCGGACGAGGACAAGTACTCGACCACCCGCAACGAGATGCTCGACCAGCTCGCCTACATGCTGGGTGGTCGCGCGGCCGAGGAACTGGTCTTCCACGACCCGACCACGGGCGCGGCGAACGACATCGAGAAGGCCACCGCCACGGCCCGCGCGATGGTCACCCAGTACGGCATGACCGAGCGTCTGGGCGCCATCAAGTTCGGCGGCGACAACACCGAGCCGTTCCTCGGACGTGAGATGGCTCACCAGCGCGACTACTCGGAAGAGGTCGCCGCGCTGGTGGACGAGGAAGTCAAGAAGCTCATCGAGAACGCGCACAACGAAGCCTGGGAGATCCTGGTCGAGAACCGCGACGTCCTCGACAACCTCGTCCTGCAGCTGCTGGAGAAGGAGACGCTGGGCAAGGAGCAGATCGCCGAGATCTTCGCTCCCATCGTCAAGCGCCCGCCGCGTCCGGCCTGGACCGGCTCCTCCCGCCGCACGCCGTCCACCCGTCCGCCGGTGCTCTCCCCGAAGGAGCTCGCACTGACGAACGGCGCCAACGGCGCGACCCCGGCGATCTCCACGGCCAAGTCGACGGTGACGGAGCACACCCCGGTGGCCGAGCCGGCTCCGGAGGAGCGTCCCGAGAGCTGACGCCAATTCCGGCCACCGAGACCGGAATGGATGCACGCGCCCCCCAGGTTCTAGCCTGGGGGGCGCGGCATTTGTGGCTGTGCGCAGGTGACACCAGAGGAACGAGGCACGAGATGACCGACCCTGTGACGCTGGACAGCGAGGGCGAGATCGGCGAGTTCGACGAGAAGCGTGCCGAGAACGCCATCCGCGAACTGCTGATCGCGGTCGGCGAGGACCCTGACCGGGAGGGCCTCAAGGAGACGCCGGCGCGGGTGGCGCGGGCGTACAAGGAGATTTTCGCGGGCCTGTGGCAGAAGCCCGAGGACGTGCTGACGACGACGTTCGACCTGGGCCACGACGAGATGGTGCTGGTGAAGGACATCGAGGTGCTCAGCTCGTGCGAGCACCATCTGGTTCCGTTCGTCGGGGTCGCCCACGTCGGCTACATCCCGTCCGCCGACGGCAAGATCACGGGCCTGTCGAAGCTGGCCCGGCTCGTGGACGTCTACGCCCGCCGTCCGCAGGTGCAGGAACGACTCACCACGCAGATCGCCGACTCCCTGATGGAGATACTGGAGCCGCGTGGCGTGATCGTCGTCGTCGAGTGCGAGCACATGTGCATGTCGATGCGGGGTGTCCGCAAGCCGGGGGCGAAGACCATAACGTCGGCGGTCCGTGGCCAGCTGCGCGATCCCGCCACCCGCAACGAGGCGATGAGCCTCATCATGGCGCGCTGACGGCCCTACGCCGTCGAGGCCGCCCCGTTGTTGTGCTCGTCGTCCTCCGGGAGCTTGCAGACCCGCTCGAGGAAGATGGCCGCCACTATGACCGCGATGCCCGCCACGACCGAGAAGCCGGCGTAGATGGCCTGATCGCGGCGGGCCGGGATGTCGAGGAGTTCCAGCAGGAAGACGCCCGTGCCGCCGTACATCCCGGCGACCAGGGCGGCCACCAGGGCGCTGGCCTGGCCGAAGACGACCGCGCGGGCCGCCATCAGCGGGTCCACGCCCTTGGCCTCGGGGCGGCGCTCGCGCTGGGCCTTGAGACGGCCGCGGATCGAGAGCGCCGTGGCCGTCAGGACCACCGCGATCAGGGCCAGGACGATCGGCGCGGCCAGGGGGACGCTCGGCAGGGTCCCGATCGAGTTCCACAGGCGGGCGCCCGCCCAGGACAGGATGGCGGCCACGAAGAACACTCCGACCAGCACCCTGATGCGCAGCTCTCTCACGGTGTCCCTTCAGCTCCCCCGGATCCCGGGATCGTCCCGCGGCCTGTGGTCGTCCCGGCCTCGCCCTGACCTTAACGACTACTCGGGCAGGTGGAGTTCCAGGTCCTTGCGGGGAGTCACGCCGTCGCGGGTGACGGCGGCGAGGAGATCGGCGACCGCGCCGCGGCCGGGCAGCCGCGCCTCGGGCTCCAGATCGTGCCAGGGAGCGAGGACGAAGGCACGCTCGTGGGCGCGCGGGTGGGGGAGGGTGAGACGCGGGTCGGCGTCGACGACGTCGGCGTACGCGACGATGTCGACGTCCAGGGTGCGGGCGCCCCAGCGCTCGTCCCGGACCCGGTGGAAGGCCTCCTCGACCGCGTGCGCCCGCTCCAGGAGCGAGGACGGCGGCAGGGTGGTCTTCAGCACGACCACGGCGTTGAAGTACGAGGGCTGGCTGCCGGGCTCGACGCCCCACGGCTCCGTCTCGTACACCGGCGACACGGCCTTGACCCGGACGCCCGGGGTGTCCTCCAGGGCGTCGATGGCGCCCTGGAGGGTCTCCAGGCGGTTGCCGAGGTTGGAGCCGAGGGAGATCACGGCGCGTTGGGGGTTGTGCAGGGTGGTGTCGGCGGCGTCCACCTGCTGCACGACGGAGGCGGGCACCGGCTGTACGGTCGGGTCGCTGTGCCCCTCGGTGAAGAACGCGGTCATACTCGGCTCCGGGTGATGGTGACGGTCACGTCGTCGAAGGGGACGGTGATCGGCGCGTCCGGCTTGTGGACGCAGACCTCGACCTCCTGGACCCCGTCGTGCTTCAGACAGGCCTGGGCGATGCGCTCGGCGAGCGTCTCGATGAGATTGACGGGTTCGCCCTCGACGACGGCCACGACCTCCTCCGCCACGATGCCGTAGTGCACGGTCTTCGCCAGGTCGTCGTCCGCCGCGGCCGGCCGGGTGTCCAGGCCGAGGACGAGGTCCACCAGGAAGGTCTGGCCCTCCTCGCGTTCCTTGGGGAACACACCGTGGTGCCCGCGGGCCTTCAGGCCGCGCAGCGCGACACGATCCACGCGAATCACTCCTGCAATCGTCGGTGACGGCCGGTCGGTGCCGTGTGCGGGCGGCACACCGGCCTCGAACGAATCTACCTGCGGGCACTGACAGGGCCGGGCCACCCGGCCGCGGGCCCGAGCCGGGGCCAGGAGGTTTCATCGTCTGTTTCCCCTGGGGAACCCGGTCGCTCACGGGTTGGTAGCCGCCCCTACCCAGGCCGTCGTGATTCCAACCACTTCTTGCTCCCGGTGGGTGTTCCGGGCGCCGGCGGACGGTCTCGGCCCGTGAATGTCCTCATCGGGCGACTACCCCGTCAGGACGGTGTGTCCCCGTCCTCGTCCTCGTCGTTTTCGGCCAGAACGGGGGAGGCGTGGTGGGACCACAGCTTCCAGCCGTCGGGGGTGCGGCGGAACACGTTGGTCGCGACCACCAGCTGGCCCACCAGAGGTCCCAGCTCCTCGTCGCCCTTGGGGGCCGGACCGCCGCTGAGGATGTTCTCGGTGCAGGTGACCAGAGCCGTGTCGCCGGTGACCGAGACATGCACGTCGGTCAGGAAGAACTGGATGTAGTCGGTGCCCGCCATGATCAGCGCGTACGACCTCAGGACCTCGCCGCGACCGGTCAGCACGGGCCAGCCCGGGTGCACGCAGGAGACCACACCGGTGTCCGCCGGGTCGTGGTACTCCTCGTCGACGCCCAGGTCGGCGGGGCTCAGCCAGAGCGAGGACACATCTTCGAAGTCACCGCGCTCCAGGGCCTCGTAGAACGCGGTGTTGGCCGCCTCCACCTGCTCGACATCGGTGTGGGGGGCGCTCACCGGGCTCCTTCTGAGCCGTGGGAGTCGTGCGCGCCGGGCGCGTGTTCCGGATCGCGCGCCCCGCGCGGGGTGCCGGCGCCCGGCGCACTTCCAGCCGCGCGCGCTTGTTCCACGGCGTGCGCGACCCGTACCGCGTCCGCTGTCGCGCGGACCTCGTGCACACGGACCGCCCACGCGCCGGCCTGCGCGGCGAGGGCGGAGACGGCGGCCGTGGCGGCGTCCCGCTCGCGCGCGGGCGGGGGCGCGCCCTCCGGGCCGGCGAGCACGCGCCCCAGGAACCGCTTGCGGGAGGCGGCGACGAGCAGGGGGCGGCCGAGACCGAGCAGACGGTCGAGGTGGGCCAGCAGGACGAGGTCGTGCTCGGCGTCCTTGGAGAAGCCGAGACCGGGGTCGACGACGATCCGGTCGGGGGCGATGCCGCCGGCGAGGACGGCGTCCACGCGCGCGTGGAGTTCGTCGACGACCTCGGCGACCACGTCCTCGTACACCCCCCTGACGTTGCCGCCCTCCAGGAAGCCGCGCCAGTGCATGACGACGAAGGGGGCGCCCGAGGAGGCGACGACGGGGATCATCGCGGGGTCGGCGAGGCCGCCGCTGACGTCGTTGACGAGGGCCGCGCCGGCGGCGAGGGCCTGCTCGGCGACGGACGCGCGCATGGTGTCGACGGAGACCGTGACGCCTTCGGAGGCGAGGCCGCGGACGACGGGGACGACGCGCCTGAGTTCCTCGGCGGCGTCGACGCGGGTGGCGCCGGGGCGGGTGGACTCACCGCCGACGTCGACCAGGTCCGCGCCCTCGGCGACCAGCTCCAGGCCGTGCTTGACGGCTGCCGTGGTGTCGAAGAAGCGGCCGCCGTCGGAGAAGGAATCGGGCGTGACGTTCACGACTCCCATGACCGCGCAGCGGTCCCACTGCGGAAGGCCCGCGACGCGCCCGCGTCCGCTCTCATTGCTCATACGTTCAGCGTAGGCCCCACAACGGGCCCGAAGACGCCGCGGCCCGGCCGGAGGCCCCGGGGGACGGGGCGGCTCTCCGGCCGGGTCGGCATCGCGTACGTGAACCGGGACGTCACGCCACTCGGGCGCGGGCGTCCCTCTCGGACACGGTGTGGGCACACACGCGTGCGGGCTTCTGGCGGCGGCGCAGGAAGCGCGGCAGCGGCAGGGCCAGGTTGACGAAGCCCTCGGCCTGCATCGCCGCGAGACCGATGCGCGGCAGGTCCGCGGAGGCCCGGTAGACGACGAAGCGCGGCTCCCAGCGGGGCTGGAACTTGGCGTTGAACTTGTACAGGGACTCGATCTGGAACCAGCGGGAGAGGAACACCAGCAGTCCGCGCCAGGCCCGCAGCACGGGGCCCGCGCCGATCTTCTCGCCCCGCGCGAGGGCGGAGCGGAACATCGCGAAGTTCAGTGAGACACGCGTGATGCCGAACCTCGGGGCCGCCTGGAGGGCGGCGACGATGAGCAGTTCGTTCATGCCGGGGTCGGCCGAGCGGTCGCGGCGCATCAGGTCCAGGGAGGCGCCGTCCGTGCCCCAGGGCACGAAGTGCAGGATCGCCTTCAGGTCGCCGTAGGGGCCGGGCTGCTCGTCGGCCTTGTGGGCGGTGGCGATCAGGCAGTCGCCGTCGGAGGCGTCGCCGATCCGGCCCAGGGCCATCGAGAAGCCGCGCTCGGTGTCCGTGCCGCGCCAGTCCTCGGCGGCCTGCCGGATCCGCTCCAGCTCCGCGTCGCCGAGGTCACGGACACGTCGTACCCGGGTCTCGTAACCGGCGCGCTCGATGCGCTTGACCATCTGCCGCACGTTGCGCATCGCGCGGCCGGCGAGGGAGAAATCCGCCACGTCCACCACCGCCTCGTCGCCCAGTTCCAGGGCGTCCAGGCCGGTCTCACGGGTCCACACCTCGCCTCCCGTCTCCGAGCAGCCCATGACGGCCGGGGTCCAGGAGTGCGCGCGTGCCTCGTCCATGAAGCGCTCGATGGCGCCCGGCCAGGCCTCCACGTCGCCGATCGGGTCGCCGCTGGCGAGCATCACACCGGACACGACCCGGTAGGTCACCGCCGCCTTGCCGCTCGGCGAGAAGACCACGGCCTTGTCGCGCCGCAGCGCGAAGTGGCCGAGGGAGTCGCGGCGGCCGTGCTTGTCCAACAGCGCCCGCAGGCGTGCCTCGTCCTCCTCCGTCAGGCGCGCCGCCGGGTGTTCCGGCCGGAAAGCCAGGTAAATGGTCGTGACCGCGGTGAGCAGTCCGAGGGCGCCGAGGGAGAAGCCCACCGTCCAGGAGGTGTTGCCCTGGTAGTCGACCGGGCCCTCGAAGCCGAACAGGCCGTACAGCACGTGGGTGATGCGGTCGGCCAGGCTCGGGTCGCCGACCATGCGGTTCGGGTGGACGCTGACGATGACCAGGCCGAGGGCGAGGGAACCGGCGCTCATGAGGACGAAGTTGGCGAGGGCGCGCCACCTGCTGCGCGGGTCGGGCAGCGCGGCGAACTGGTCGCGGTGGCGCAGCAGCGGCGCGAGCAGCGCCGCCGAAATGACCACCCCGATCAGGGAGTGGCGGTACGTGAACTGCGCCACGGCGCCCGCCGGCAGCAGCGCCACCGCCGCGCGCCACGCACGCCGCTTGCCGCGCCGGAGGCCGTGCGCGAGCAGCAGCAGGAGGATGCCCGCGCTCAGCGAGAGTGCCGCCGCGAAGGGACCGAACGACCCGGGCAGTACCTCGGCGATGCTGTGCATACGGCTGTGCCGGAAGCGCGGGAAGACGCCCGCGGCGATGTCCAGAACGCCCACCAGAGCGCACGCCCTCGCGACGAGCACCGGTACGGCCTCGGGGCGCGGACCTCGCAGTACGCGCCGCGTGTTGCCTGCGCGGGAGGGAACCCCACCCGACATTTCCTCATCTGTCCTGACAGACATCGCATCCCGTAGTTCTGCGAGAGACCTTGGACCCGGTGCCGTTCTGGGCATCCGGCGACATTGCGCCCTCTAGGACGGTGTCTCGGGGGGAGAGGTTCCTTCCTCCCCTCAAAGCCGGTCCAAAGGACGGGGAAAGTCCCGGACAAGCCCTCGCGAAGAGGTGGTGCTCCGGGGGAAACCCGCAGGCAGGAAGATAGGTCATGGGTCTTACGAGCAACAAGGTGCTGGCGCTCGCGGTCGTGTTCGCCGTACTGCTGTTCGTCGGCACGGTGTGGCTGTGGCCCCGGCTGGCGCGGCGGAACTGGCGGGCCGTCAGCGGTCGCGTGGGTCTGCTGTTCGGTACCCAGCTGGCCCTCTTCGCGTCGGTGGGCCTCGCCGCCAACCAGGCCTTCGGGTTCTACGCGAGCTGGGCGGACCTGTTCGGCCAGGAGAAGGAACAGGGCGTGGTCGTCAACCACACCGCGGCCGGCGGCTCCGGCGGCCCCCTGGAGGTGCTCGACACGGCACGCGTGCGTGGCGCGGGCGGCGCCCGGCCGCAGACCGGCGGACAGATCCAGAAGGTCGACATCGTGGGCCGCAGGACGCACATCGCCACGCCCGCGTATGTCTATCTGCCGCCGGAGTACTTTCAGCGCCGTTACCGCGCGCGTACGTTCCCCGCGGCCGTCGTCCTGACCGGATATCCGGGCACCGCGCAGGCGCTCGTGGACAAGCTGCACTACCCGCGCACGGCGCAGGAGCTCGCCAAGGACGGCCGCATGCAGCCGATGATCCTGGTGATGCTGCGGCCCACCGTCGCACCGCCGCGGGACACCGAGTGCGTGGACATCCCGGGCGGCCCGCAGACGGAGACGTTCTTCGCCAAGGACCTGCCGGACGCCGTGCTCGCGCACTACAGGGTGGGCAGGAAGCCCGGGAGCTGGGGCATCATCGGCGACTCCACGGGCGGCTACTGCGCACTGAAACTCGCCATGCACCACCCCGGCTCCTACGCGGCGGGCGCGGGCCTGTCGCCGTACTACAAGGCGCCGGTCGACCCGACCACGGGCGATCTCTTCCAGGGCGACAAAGGGCTGCGCAACCGTGCCGACCTGTGGTGGTGCCTCAAGCACCTGCCCGCCCCCGACACCTCACTTCTCGTCACCAGCAGCCGGGTCGGGGAATCCAACTACAAGTCGACGCTGAAGTTCATAGAGCGAGTTCAGGCCACGAAGCTGACTCGGATCTCCTCGATCATCCTCGACAGCGGCGGGCACAACTTCAACACCTGGCGGCGGGAGATTCCGGCGACGCTGCAGTGGATCAGCGGGCGGCTGAGCGACCGGTGACCAGGGTTCCGACAGGAAATGATCTTGCGAATTCAGCGGGGCGCAATTCCTGATGCGCTGTGAACGTTTCGTTATGGCTGTGTTTTTACGGGGCGGGGCGCCAACGCTCGCCTACGCGCGGTAAGTTTCTGGCCATGCCACGTGGACGTCACCGCCATTCCCCGCCTTTGCACAGGCTGCTGCCTCCGTCGGCGATCGCAGGCGTCTCCCTTGTCTGCGCCTTCGGTCCCTGGGTGTTCTCGGAGCCCGCCGTGCTCCGCGTCATAGCCGCGTTCGCCGCGGCCACGGCCGTGATAGGGGCGGCCGTCATGCGCCGCTGGGACGCACAGGCCGGCAAGCAGGTCGCCGACCTCACGCGCGCGCGTGCGAGCGACGAGTGGCGGCACGAGGAGCGGGTCGCCGAGCTGGAGACGGACCTCGAGGAGTCGCGCGAGCTGCGCGCCAAGCTGGAGCAGCGGCTGCGGGCCAAGCGCGCCGAGCTGGCGGGCCTGCGCAACGAGCACGCGGCGCTGCTGCGCCGGTACGCGACCGCGGAGACCGAGCGGGCGAGCGCCCTGGAGGGCCGCCGTCTGCTCGAGATAGAGGCCGCGGCTCCCGACACGGACGCGTTGCCGTCCGCGGCGGCTCAGGAGACCGAGGTTGTGGCTGCCTCGGCTGAGGGCCAGCACGGCACGGACGAGACGGCGCGGACCGCCGGGGTTTTCTCGCCGGAGGGCTCCCAGCTGTTCCTGCGGGCCAAGGAGGCGCTGAAGAAGTTCGACGACGGTGACGCTCCCGAGCAGGACGACGTTGCCGACGACGCCGAAGCCGAGCCGGCGGACGAGACCGACACTGACGTCGAGACCGACACCGACGCCGAGACCGATGCCGATGCCGAGGTCGCCGCTCAGGACGAGGTCGTAGCGCAGGACGCGGCCGACACGCAGGACGAAGCCGCCCCCGAGGACGACGGCTCCCCGAAGGGCGGCGGGTCTCCCAAGGGCGACGGCCCGTCGAAGGGCGACGGCTCCCCGAAGGGCGAGCCCGTGAAGGTGAGGACCGCGGCGGCCGAGACCTCCGCCCCTGCCGCGCCCGCCGAGACCGGTGCCGCCCCCGCCGACGGCACCGAGGCCGCGGCCCAGGAGGACGAGGCGCAGGGGCAGCCCGAGGCGGTCGACGGGCATGAGCACGCGGCCGCCACCACGCCGGCGGAGCCCGCCCGCTCCGCCCAGCCCGTACAGCAGCCCTCCGGACACTTCGTGGCGCCGACCGCGGTGGCCGTCGTACCTGCGGCGCCCGCGCGGCGCCCGGCGGTCGAGGGCGGGTTCGACTTCTTCGGTACGAAGCAGGAGTCGCCGCCCGCCGCCCTGGACGCCGTGCAGAACGCGGACCTGGCCGACGTGGTCGGCGAGGAGGCGCTCGCCGTGCACAAGGCCGAGGCCGAGGCGCAGTTCAAGCCGGCCGACGAGGGCGCGCGGGGTGTCGGCCAGGTGATCGACCTGACCGCGCACGACGAGACGGAGCGGATCAACCTGCAGGGCCTGCGCAGCGCGGTCTCCTGAGGCCGGGCAGCACCGTCCCACGACGCCGTCCGGACCGCCTACGGTGCCATCCAGCGGTCCGGCGGCGCGTCCCGGCGGCCCGTGCGTGACCGCTCCGCCTGAGCGCGGAGCAGCTCCGCCGCCTCCCGGGCGTCCCTCAGCCGGGCCGTGACGGTCTTGTCGGCCCCCGTGTCCACGTGGACGTCGGCGAGCCGCCACAGCCGCTTCCAGGGCCCCTGGACCAGCCGGACGCTCTGCACCTTCGCGTGCGGAACCAGCGCCAGGCGGCGGCGCAGCAGCCCGTGCCGGGCGGCGAACACCCCGCCGGTGACGGCGAGTCCGTATCCGCGCCACCACAGCGGCAGGCACCGGCCGGCCCGTCGAGGCGGGCGGGACAGCGCCGCGGACGCCGGCACGGTCACCCCCGGCAGCACGCGCGCGACGACGGACTCGGCGACCTCGCGCGGAGCGACCGGCACGAGAACGGAGTTGGACGACCCGGCCACGTCCAGCTCCACCCGCACCCAGCCCAGCCGCCGCCACAGCAGCGGTTCGACGATCCGCACGGTCTGCACGCGCCCGGGCGGCACCGTCTCGTGCGTGCGGTCGAGCAGGCCGTGGTCGATGCGCAGTCCGTCCGGGGACTCGCCCACCGTCCAGTCGTACTCGCTGACGAACCGGCCCACACTGCTCGCTCCGGCCGCGCCCAGCAGGGGGAGGGCGGTGGCGAGGACCGTCCACACGCTGTGGGTGGCCAGCCACAGCAGGGGCGGTACGACGAGGGCGGCGCCGAGGGCGCCCCAGGTGGCGCCCGTCAGTACGAGGGAGAGCGCGAGGTGGAGCGGGGGCGTGCGCAGGATCTCGCGTGCCGGCGCCTCTCCGACTTCGTGCGCCGTCTCGGGGGCGAACCCGGCGGCGCGCGCGAGCAGTTCAGCGCGCAGCGCACGCGCTTCGCGCTCCCCGAGGAAGGCGAGTTCGTCCTTCTTGGCCGTGCCTATGACGTCGAGCTTCAGCTTGGCGACGCCCGCCACGCGCGCGAGGAGCGGCTGGGTGACGTCGACGGCCTGGATCCGCTCGAGCCGGATGTGCGCGGTGCGCCGGAACAACAGGCCGGTACGGACGCGCAGTTCGCTGTCCGTCACGGCGAAGTGCGTGAACCACCAGCTGAGGAAGCCGTACAGGGCGGCGGCCGGGACGAGGACGGCGAGCGCGATCAGCAGGGTCGTGGTGGTCAGGCGGGTCAGCTGGCGCTGCGCCTGGTCCGGGTCGTGCACGGCCCACCCGATGAGCACCGCCACCGGCGCCCACGCCCGCCTGAGGGGCGTCACGGGATGCAGCCGCCGCTCGGTGACGGGTTCCCGCGCGCGTATGGCGTCGTCGACGCCCGGCGCCGTCACAGACCCGCCGATCGGGCCTCGCCGAGCTCGGTGAGCCGGTCGCGCAGCCGTTCCGCCTCGGCCGGGTCGAGACCCGGGATGGTGGCGTCGGTCGCCGCGGCCGCGGTGTGCAACTGCACGCTGGCCAGCCCGAAATGCCGCTCGACGGGCCCGGAGGTCACCTCCACCAGCTGCATGCGCCCGTACGGCACGACGGTCTCCTCGCGCCACAGCACGCCCCGGCTGATCAGCAGGTCGTCGGCGCGCTCGGCGTACCGCCAGGAGCGCCAGTTGCGGCCCAGCAGCACCCAGCCCCAGGCGGTCAGCGCGAGCGGCAGCAGCGCGAAGGCCGCCCAGGCGGGCCCGGCGAGCAGGCCGAGCAGCAGACCGACCGCCAGGGCGAGCAGCCCCAGCCACACCACCAGCAGCAGACGCCGCATCCGCAGCAGCCCGGGCGGCAGCCCGGTCCACTCCGGCTCCCCCGCCTCGTCCGCCCTTGTGCCCCCGCCCCGCGGGCTCCCCGTCTCCATACGGCCAGCGTACGTAGGAGAGACTGTGTTCATGACTCCTACGACGGAGACCATGGTCGGTATCGGCGGCGCCGCGGAGAGCACCGACATGGTGCTCAACATCGGACCGCAGCACCCGTCCACGCACGGCGTGCTGCGGCTGAAGCTGGTGCTGGACGGCGAGCGCATCATGCGCGCCGAGCCGGTGATCGGGTACATGCACCGCGGCGCGGAGAAGCTCTTCGAGGCGCGCGACTACCGCCAGATCATCATGCTCGCCAACCGCCACGACTGGCTGTCGGCCTTCTCGAACGAGCTGGGAGTCGTCCTCGCCGTCGAGCGCATGCTCGGCATGGAGGTCCCCACGCGCGCGGTGTGGACGCGGACGCTGCTCGCGGAGCTCAACCGGGTGCTCAACCACCTGATGTTCCTCGGCTCCTATCCGCTGGAACTCGGCGGCATCACCCCGGTCTTCTACGCGTTCCGGGAGCGGGAGGTCCTCCAGAACGTCATGGAGGAGATCTCCGGCGGCCGTATGCACTACATGTTCAACCGCGTCGGCGGCCTCAAGGAGGACCTTCCGGCCGGCTGGGCCGCACGCGCGCGTGCCGCCGTCGCGGGGGTGCGCTCGCGCATGGACCGGTTCGACGACCTGGTCCTCGGCAACGAGATCTTCCGGGGGCGCACCCGGGACGTGGGCGCGCTGGCCCCCGGGACCGTGCACGCGTACGGCGTCAGCGGGCCGATCGCGCGTGCCTCGGGCGTCGACTTCGACCTGCGGCGCGACGAGCCCTATCTCGCGTACGGGGAGCTGCAGGACGTCCTGAGGGTCGTCACCCGGCAGGAGGGCGACTGTCTCGCCCGCTTCGAGGTGCTCCTGGAGCAGACCCACAACGCTCTCGACCTCGCCGACGCCTGCCTCGACCGTCTGGCCGACCTGCCGCCAGGGCCGATCAACCAGCGGCTCCCCAAGGTCCTCAAGGCACCCGAGGGCCACACCTACGCCTGGACCGAGAACCCGCTCGGCATCAACGGCTACTACCTCGTCAGCAAGGGCGAGAAGACGCCGTACCGGCTGAAGCTGCGCTCGGCGTCCTACAACAACATCCAGGCACTCGTGGAGCTGCTGCCGGGGACGCTGGTGGCGGACATGGTGGCGATCCTCGGGTCGCTGTTCTTCGTGGTCGGGGACATCGACAAATAGGTCAGGCCCGGGACACCGGCACGTTGGTCACGCCCGCGCGTCGGGCGCGTCCGTGATGTCCAGCGGGTTCGCCGTTCCGACCGGCTGGAGCAGCCATCCGAAGTCGCCGAGGCCGCCGGGCGCGGTGAGTTCCGCGGCTTCACCGGCGCTCGCGAGGGCGCGGACGTAGGCGGCGGGTTGTGCGGACGCGAGCGCGAGCGGGGGGCGTGCGCCGACGATGCCCAAGGCGCGCAGGGCGTCGCGCTGCCGCAGAACGCGCCCCTGCCGCTGGGCGAGCGCCGCGGAGCGCGCCGCGCACGCGTCCAACGCCACGTGAGCCGTGATGTCGCGCTTCCCGTCGGGTACGGGCGCCGTTTCCCGTCCCGCGCGGAAGCCCGTGAGGGTGCCGAACGGGGGGCGCGTCTCCCGGGTGTGCGCGTAGTCCACGGCGACCGCGAGCCCCCGGTCGAGGGCCGCGACCGCACCCGCCCACGCCTCGTCGCGCGGGAGACCGATCTCGGCCCGCAGGCCTTCCTCGGGCGGCAGCGGCCACCACCGCGCGAGCCAGTCCGCCTCCTCGCCGCCGACCGGGTCGCCGAGACGTTCCGTGCCGTCCTGCCGCACCAGAACCGTGCGCGGTATGCCGTCCTCGTCCACCTCGGCGACGTCCAGCGGAACGTTGTCGAGCCACTCGTTGGCGAAGAGCAGCCCGGTGAGGCCCTCAGGTGGCTCGGGGAGCCATTCGACCTGGTCGTCGAGGCCGGAGGGCCGTTCGGCGAGCTCGACGGCGCAGGCACGCACGCGTGGGAGTACGTCCGCGGGCAGCGCGCCCAGGATGCCGGTGACCAGCTCGCCGCGCCCGGCCGCCATGTCGACGAAGTCGAGGCGGGCGGGCCGGCCGAGGGCCTCGTCGACGCGGCACAGCAGCCGGGCCACGGCTTCGGCGAAGAGCGGCGACGCGTGCACGGACGTACGGAAGTGTCCGGCCGGGCCCTCGGGGCGGCGATAGAAGCCGCCGGGCCCGTACAGGGCCGCCCGCGTCGCCGCCCGCCAGCCGCGCCACTGGTCCGTCGTGTCTTTCGTCACCGGGCCAGGCTAAGCGCACGGAAGAACGCGACCTCCACCTTGCGGAGTACACGCGGCGGATGCGGATCGACCCTCCGGTTGACCCCTGCACGCATCCCGCTTCCCTACGCTGGGTTACGTGCAGCGCCTCTATGACTTCCTTCGCAGACACCCGACCGGGGTCGACTCCTTCTGGGCCGTCTTCCTGTTCGGCGTCTCTCTGGCGAGTGGAGCCGGCCATCAGGACACCCGGGGCACCGTGTCACCGGCCCTGATCGTTCCGATCGCGCTGCTGCTGTGCCTGGCGATCGCGCTGCGCCGGCGCATGCCGGAGAAGACGCTGCTGCTGATGATCGCCCTCGGTGTGGCGCAGCTCGCGCTGGACGTGGCGACGATGGTCGCCGACTTCGCGATGCTGGTGATCGTCTACACCGTGGCCGTCATGGGCGCCCGCTGGGCCTCCCGGCTCGCCCTGGCGGTGGGGCTGTCGGCCGCGACCTTCGCGGAGTTCCGCTGGCCGGCCGAGCACTCGAGCGCCCTCGGCCACGTGGCGCTGGTGATCTTCCAGACGGTGCCGTTCGCGCTGGCCTGGGTGCTGGGCGACTCGATCCGCACGCGGCGTGCGTACTTCGCGCAGCTGGAGGAGCGTGCCGCCCGGCTGGAGAAGGAGCGCGAGGCGCAGGCCAAGGTCGCGGTCGCGGCCGAACGCGCCCGGATCGCGCGCGAGCTGCACGACGTGGTCGCGCACAACGTGTCGGTGATGGTGGTGCAGGCCGACGGCGCCGCCTACGTCCTCGACGCCGCCCCCGACCAGGCGAAGAAGGCGCTGGAGACCATCTCCTCCACGGGCCGCCAGGCCCTCGCCGAGATGCGCCGCCTGCTGGGCGTGCTGCGCACCGGAGAGCACAAGGAGGTCGGCGAGTACGTCCCGCAGCCCGACGTCGAGCAGATCGACGAGCTGATCGAGCAGTGCCGTACCTCCGGTCTGCCGGTCGACTTCAAGGTCGAGGGCACCCCGCGCCCGCTGCCCAGCGGCGTCGAGCTGACGGCGTACCGCATCGTGCAGGAGGCGCTGACCAACACCCGCAAGCACGGCGGGCCCAACGCGGGCGCGAGCGTGCGGCTGGTCTACTTCGACGACGGGCTCGGTCTGCTCGTCGAGGACGACGGCAAGGGCGCCCCGCACGAGCTGTACGAGGAGGGCGGCGCCGACGGCCAGGGCCACGGCCTGATCGGGATGCGCGAGCGGGTCGGCATGGTCGGTGGAACCCTGGACGCGGGCCCGCGCCCGGGCGGAGGATTCCGCATCAGTGCCCTGCTGCCGCTCAAACCGGCGCACTGACGTTTTCGCACGCCCCCTGTTGACACCTGTAACACCCTTGAAGACGGACACGGAAGAGGCTTCGATGACGATCCGCGTGATGCTCGTCGACGACCAGGTGCTGCTGCGCACCGGGTTCCGGATGGTGCTCGCCGCACAGCCGGACATGGAGGTCGTCGCGGAGGCGGGGGACGGCGTCGAGGCCCTGCAGGTGCTGCGCTCGACGGCGGTGGACGTCGTCCTGATGGACGTCCGCATGCCGAAGCTGGACGGTGTGGAGACGACCCGCCGCATCTGTTCCGAGCCGGACCCGCCGAAGGTGCTGATCCTGACCACGTTCGACCTCGACGAGTACGCCTTCTCCGGGCTCAAGGCGGGCGCGTCCGGCTTCATGCTCAAGGACGTGCCGCCCGGCGAACTCCTCGCCGCCATCCGCTCCGTGCACAGCGGTGACGCGGTGGTGGCGCCGTCGACCACGCGCCGGCTGCTCGACCGGTTCGCGCCGATGCTGCCGAGCGCCGGGAAGGAGCCCCAGCACAAGGAGCTGGAGCGGCTCACCGACCGCGAGCGCGAGGTCATGGTGCTCGTCGCGCAGGGCCTGTCCAACGGCGAGATCGCGGCCCGCCTGGTGCTGTCCGAGGCGACCGTGAAGACCCATGTGGGACGCATCCTGACCAAGCTGGGCCTCAGGGACCGCGTGCAGGTGGTGGTCCTCGCCTACGAGACGGGGCTGGTGCGGGCGGGCGGGCACGGCTGATCCACGCGCGCGTGACGCCCGCGTAATCGCCGCCCACTAGGGTCTGCGCATGCTCCTGTGGATCAACGGCCCCTTCGGGGGCGGCAAGACCCAGACCGCGCACGAGCTGCAGCGGCGCCTGCGGGGCAGCGTGATCTGCGACCCCGAGCACGCCGGCTTCGGTCTGCGCCGGATGCTGCCGCCCGAACTGCGGGGAGACTTCCAGGACCTGACCGCCTGGCGGCAGGGCGTGGTCGAGGTGCTCGACCTGGCACTGACCAAGCACGACGGCGTCGTGATCGCGCCCATGACGGTCACCGACTCGGGCTGCTTCGCCGAGACGGTGGGCCGGCTGCGCGAACTCGGCCACGACGTACGCCACTTCACCCTCCTCGCCCAGCGCGAGACCGTGCTGCGGCGGCTGCGGGAGCGCGGCTTCGGGCACCTCCTTCAGTACGTCGCCGGCAAGAACGCCGTTCTCGGCAGGGAGACCTGGGCGGTACGGCAGCTCGACCACTGTCTGGAGCGGCTGCGGGAGCCCGAGTTCGCCGAGCACCTGTGGACCGACCACTCGACCGTGCCGAAGACGGCGGACCGCATCGCCGTGCTCGCCGGACTGACGCTGCGGCCGAACAAGGAGGGAGCGCTGCGGACACGGCTCAGGCAGGCGGGCGTGGGGATCCGGCACATCCGGTTCGACTGAGCCGGCCGCTCGGCGCAGGCGGCCTCGCTCAGC
Source organism: Streptomyces sp. NPDC002144 (assembly GCF_053593695.1). NCBI lineage: Bacteria > Bacillati > Actinomycetota > Actinomycetes > Kitasatosporales > Streptomycetaceae > Streptomyces > Streptomyces sp. NPDC002144. The sequence goes on along the minus strand of NZ_JBSFDB010000008.1, from coordinate 45,148 downwards.
GCAGGATGCCCTCCAGGAAGTCGCTGCCCAGCCGGGCCACGACCGCTATGTCCAACTGGTGCTGCACATAACGGCCCCGGCGCCGCGTGGTGATCAGGCCCGCCTTCTTCAGGACGCCCAGGTGGCGGGATATCTCAGGGGCCGTCATGCCGTGTGCCTGTGCCAGCTCGCTGGTGGCGTAGGCACTGCGGGCCAGATAGCGGCAGATCCGCATCCGTACGGGGTGGGACAGCGCGGTCATCCGCAGGGCGAGCTGCTCGACCGAGGGCGGGGCGGCGAGCTCCGGGGAGCCGACCGGGTAGTGCAGCACCGGCTGCCAGTCGGGCCGGTACAGGACGGACAGGTGCGGCCAGCCGAGGCTGGTCGGGACGAGCAGCAGGGTGCCGTCCACGGTGGCCGTGCGGCCCACGCTCAGCTTGTCGACCGTGATCCGCTCGCCGTCCTCGTCGAGCGTGACCGCCGGCGACACGGCGGTCAGCGCCTCCGCGAGGCCCTTCAGGCGCAGCAGGTCGGTCTTGTGGCGGGCGTCCGCGGTGAGCTGGTGGCGCAGCCGGGACCAGGTCTCGGCGAAGAACGCCTCGTCGCAGTCCTCGAGGAACTGACGCAACCAGGCCCTGATTTTGGGCGGGTCGGTCAGCAGCAGCTCGGTGAACCGCTGCTGGCGCGGCCCCCGCGCGGCGGCCAGCTCCAGGGCGCGCCGGCCCATTGCGGCGTCGACGAGCCAGTCGGCCCCGACGCCGTAGGACATCGCACAGCTGAACTCCAGCGCCGCGTCGACGAACTGTTCGTCCGTGAGCTTGTCCAGCAGGTCGAGCTCCTCGGCGAGCGTGGCCCCGGGCAGGGCGGCACCGCCGGGGATGCCCGCGTACGGCAGGAACAGGTCCGAGAACGTCGTCGTCCACAGGAAGTCCGCCTCGCACATCCGGTCGGCCAGATGCGGATCCAGGCCGGCCGTCACACCCGTCACCCAGCCCTGCAGGCCCGGGTGGTGGCCGGGCTCGGACAGCGCGTGCAGCGCCATGCCGAGCTCGGCCAGCGGGGAGGGCACGACGGCGACCCTCTCCGGCCGCAGCCCCGTGATGTCGATGCGCACGCTCATGACCCCATGGTGCACCCCACCACTGACAACGCCGTCGCCGATTGACGACGCCCGTCAATCGAGGGCCGTCACGGGGTCCCGGGCGCGTCGGGCAGCCGCGCCACGAACTCCGCGACGGCCGCCTTCACGTCGTCGGCGGTCCACTCCAGGCCCGCGGCGCGTACCTCGACCTCGGTGACCGCCAGGCCCGGGCCCTTCTCGTCCCAGGAGCCGGCGAACAGCAGCGTCCCCGTCTCCTCGCCCTGCCGGATCGCCGCCTCCGAGACGCCGTCGACGTCGTAGGGCAGCCAGACCTGGAAGTCATGCGTGTGCGGCTCTTCCGGATGGACGCGCGCCCACGGCACCCCGGCCGCCGCGAACCCCTCGCGCAGCGCCTCGGCCACCACGCGCGCGTGGGCGACGTATTCGGGCAGCCGGGGCAGTTCGCGCTCCAGGCCGGCGAGCGCGGACAGGGCCGTCGGGAACTGCTGGAAGACCTGGCCGCCGTACCGGTGGCGCCAGATCTTCGCCTCGTCGGTCAGTGTCCTCGGACCGGCGAGCGCGGCGCCGCCGAGGCCGCCGAGAGACTTGTAGAACGACACGTAGACGCTGTCCGCCAGGCCCGCGATCTCCTCCAGGGGGCGGCCGAAGTGGACGGTGGACTCCCACAGGCGCGCGCCGTCGAAGTGCACCACCGCGTCGCGCTCGCGCGCCGCCTCCACCACCTCGGTGAGCTCCTCCCAGGAGGGCAGCACGAAACCGGCGTCCCTGAGGGGCAGTTCGAGCATCAGCGTGCCGAAGGGCTCCGCGAAGTCGCGTACCTCGTCGGCGCTCGGCAGCCGGGGCTCACTCGTCACGCGGACCGGGCGCAGACCGCTGACCTGGCTGAACGCGTTCCGCTCGTGCACCTCGGGGTGGGCGAGGGCGTGCAGGGCGACGGCCAGGCTGCCGGTGCGGCCCGCCCAGCAGCGCAGGGCCACCTGCTGGGCCATCGTGCCCGTCGGGAAGAACGCGGCGGCCTCGGTGCCGAGCACTTCGGCGACCTTCCGCTCCAGGGCCTCGACGACTCCGTCGCCGTAGATGTCGGCCGGCTCGTCCAGGTCGTAGACGTCCTCGAGACCGTCCAGCAGCGCCAGGCGCTCGCGGAGCGTGCCGAGGAACCCGGGGCGCGCGAGCACATGCTTGGCGCCCCGGTACGCGCTGATGCGTCGTTCGCGCCGGCGCCTGCGCCGCTCCTCATCGGTTACCGGCTCGTCCGGACGTTCCGTCTGCTCCGCCGCATCGCTCATGGCCGGGATCATGCCCGCCCGGCTTCCCGGCGGCACCCGGATTTCCACGGGCTCTCGCCGGCGCGGGCACGGTGTGCGGTAACCCACAGCCTGTGGACGACCGGCCGCCCCTCGGACCGATAGCGTTAACATGACGAGAAATCGTCCGGTACCCGGAGCGGACTGGAACGGGAAGGCCACCGTCGCGTGAGTACAAGCCAACAGCCAGACCCCAGGGACCGCCCCGCGCGGCTCACCGTCGGCGTCGTCGGCGCCGGCCGCGTGGGCCCCGCTCTGGCCGCGTCCCTCCAGCTCGCCGGGCACCGCCCGGTGGCCGTCTCCGGGGTCTCCACCGCCTCCCGCAGGCGGGCCGCGCAACTGCTCCCCGACGTGCCGGTCGTCCCGCCCGCCGAGGTGCTGGAGCGCGCCGACCTGGTCCTGCTGACCGTCCCGGACGACACACTGCCCGGACTGGTCGAGGGTCTCGCCGAGACCGGGGCCGTAAGGCCGGGCCAGCTGCTCGTGCACACCTCCGGGCGGTACGGCGCCAAGGTCCTCGACCCCGCCCTGCGCGCGGGCGCGCTTCCGCTGGCCCTGCACCCCGCCATGACCTTCACCGGCACGCCCGTGGACGTCCAGCGGCTGGCCGGCTGCTCCTTCGGGGTCACCGCGCCCGACGAGCTGCGGCTGGCCGCCGAGGCCCTGGTGATCGAGATGGGCGGCGAGCCGGAGTGGATCGCCGAGGAGATGCGCCCGCTCTACCACGCGGCCCTCGCGCTGGGCGCCAACCACCTGGTCACACTGGTCGCCCAGTCGATGGAGCTGCTGCGCGCGGCCGGAGTCGAGGCGCCCGACCGGATGCTCGGCCCGCTGCTCGGCGCCGCCCTCGACAACGCCCTGCGCTCCGGGGACGCGGCCCTGACCGGCCCGGTCGCGCGCGGGGACGCGGGCACGGTGGCCGCGCACGTGCGGGAGCTGCGCCGGCACGCCCCACAGGCCGTCGCCGGCTACCTGGCGATGGCCCGCGCGACCGCCGACCGGGCGCTCGCCCACGGGCTGCTGAAGCCGGAACTCGCCGAGGACCTCCTCGGTGTACTCGCCGACGGGACCAACGGCGCCGAGGGAGAGGCCCGATGACCACCACCCTGCTGAGCACCGCGGCCGAACTCCACGCACGTGCGCGTGCCGGACGCCGCGTCGTCGTGATGACCATGGGCGCCCTGCACGAGGGCCACGCCACCCTGATCCGCACCGCGCGCGAGATCGCCGGAACGGACGGCGAGGTCGTCGTCACCGTCTTCGTCAACCCGCTGCAGTTCGGCAAGGGCGAGGACCTCGACCGCTATCCGCGCACCCTGGACGCCGACGTGAAGCTCGCCGGACAGTCCGGCGCGGACGTCGTGTTCGCCCCCGCCGTGGACGAGGTCTACCCGGGCGGCGAGCCCCAGGTGCGGATCAGCGCGGGCCCGATGGGGGAGCGTCTGGAGGGCGCCTCGCGTCCCGGCCACTTCGACGGCATGCTCACCGTCGTCGCCAAGCTGCTGCACCTCACCCGCCCCGACGTCGCCCTGTACGGCCAGAAGGACGCCCAGCAACTCGCCCTGATCCGCCGCATGGTGCGGGACCTGAACTTCGGCGTCGAGATCGTCGGCGTGCCCACGGTGCGCGAGGAGGACGGCCTCGCGCTCTCCAGCCGCAACCGCTACCTGTCGCCCGCCGAGCGGCGCACGGCGCTCGCGCTGTCCCGCGCGCTGTTCGCGGGCCGCGACCGGCACGCGGCGCAGGAGGCGCTGCGCGCACGGGCACGCGAAGTGCCCGCCACCCACGCGCGTGCCGAAGCCCTCAGCGCCATAGGGGAGTCCCGCGCCGCGGCCGACGCGCACGCCGTCGCGAAGTCCCTCCCGTCGTCCGCCACCGCCGCCGGCGCGGACGCCGCGCGGGGCACCTCCTACGGCGCGCCCTCCGCCGTCCGCGCGGCCGCCCGACTGGTCCTCGACGACGCCGCGCGCCTGTCGCCGCCGCTCGAACTGGACTACCTCGCCCTCGTCGACCCCGCCGACTTCACCGAGATCGGGGACGACTTCACCGGCGAGGCCGTCCTCGCCGTCGCCGCCCGGGTCGGGACGACCCGGCTGATCGACAACATCCCTCTCACCTTCGGGAAAACCTTCGGAGCCGCCTCGTGACCAGCACAGGCATACGACTGCACGCCCCCGCACCGGGTTGGGCCATCTCCGCGGACGTGGTGGTCGTCGGCTCCGGGGTGGCCGGCCTGACCGCCGCGCTGCGCTGCGAGGCCGCCGGCCTGAACACGGTCGTCGTCACCAAGGCCCGTCTCGACGACGGCTCCACCCGCTGGGCGCAGGGAGGCGTCGCCGCGGCCCTCGGCGAGGGCGACACCCCCGAACAGCACCTGGACGACACCCTGGTGGCCGGCGCGGGCCTGTGCGACGAGGAGGCCGTACGGATCCTCGTCACCGAGGGCCCCGACGCCGTGCGCCGTCTCATCGCGACCGGCGCGCACTTCGACGAGTCCGAGGCCGGCGATCTGGCGCTCACCCGCGAGGGCGGTCACCACCGCCGCCGTATCGCGCACGCCGGCGGAGACGCGACCGGCGCGGAGATCTCCCGGGCGCTCGTCGAGGCGGCACGCGCGCGCGGTGTGCGCACGATCGAGAACGCGCTCGTGCTGGACCTGCTCACGGACGCCGACGGCCGTACGGCGGGCGTGAGCCTGCACGTGATGGGCGAGGGCCAGCACGACGGCGTGGGCGCCGTGCACGCCCCCGCGGTCGTGCTCGCGACCGGTGGCATGGGCCAGGTCTTCTCGGCGACCACCAACCCGTCGGTCTCCACCGGCGACGGCGTGGCGCTCGCCCTGCGCGCGGGCGCCGAGGTCAGCGACCTGGAGTTCGTGCAGTTCCACCCGACCGTGCTGTTCCTCGGCCCGGACGCCGAGGGCCAGCAGCCCCTGGTCTCCGAGGCCGTGCGCGGCGAGGGCGCGCACCTGGTCGACGCCGCCGGGGTGCGCTTCATGCTGGGGCAGCACGAACTGGCCGAACTCGCGCCCCGGGACATCGTCGCCAAGGGCATCATGCGCCGCATGCAGGAGCGGGACGCCGAGCACATGTTCCTCGACGCCCGGCACTTCGGCGCCGACATGTGGGAGCACCGCTTCCCGACCATCCTCGCCGCCTGCCGCGCCCACGGCATCGACCCGGTCACCGACCCCATCCCGATCGCCCCGGCCGCCCACTACGCCTCCGGCGGCGTGCGCACCGACTCCCGGGGCCGTACGACCGTCCCCGGCCTGTACGCGTGCGGCGAGGTCGCCTGCACCGGCGTGCACGGCGCCAACCGGCTCGCCTCCAACTCCCTCCTGGAAGGCCTCGTCTACGCCGAGCGCATCGCCGCCGACATCGCGTCGGCCCACGCCGACGACGGCCTCCACGCGCGCGTGCCCGAACCCGTCGACCACCCGGAGAAGCCCGCGCACCCGCTCCTCGCCCCCGAGGCCCGGTTCGCGATCCAGCGGATCATGACCGACGGCGCGGGCGTCCTGCGCTCGGCCGACTCCCTCGCCACGGCCGCCGACCAGCTCCAGCAGCTGCACACCGAAGCCCGCGACTCCCTCGACGAGAACGGCAAGACCGCCGAGCCCGGCGTCGACACCTGGGAGGCCACCAACCTCCTGTGCGTCGCCCGCGTCCTGGTCGCCGCCGCCCGCCTGCGCGAGGAGACACGCGGCTGCCACTGGCGCGAGGACCACGCCGACCGCGACGACACGGCATGGCGCCGGCACATCGTCGTACGGCTGAATCCGGACCGCACCCTCGCCGTGCACACCACCGATACCGCAGACTTCCCCCCGACCCAGCAGCCCCTCCAGGAGCAGTGACAGAAGTGAGCACCCCCGACCTCCCCCTCGTGTCGAACGGCGGCTGCGGCGACGGCTGTGCCTGCGGCGCCGACACCGACGCCGAATACCTGGAGTGCGGCCTCGACCCCGCGCTCGCCCAGCTCCTGGCCGACGCCGGACTCGACCCCGTGGAGGTCGAGGACATCGCCAACGTCGCCATCCAGGAGGACCTCGACCACGGCGTGGACGTGACCACGGTGGCGACCATCCCCGAGGACGCCGTCGCCACCGGCGACTTCACCGCGCGTGAGGCGGGCGTCGTGGCGGGCCTCAGGGTCGCCGAGGCGGTGCTCTCCGTGGTGTGCACGGACGAGTTCGAGGTCGAGCGGCACGTCGAGGACGGCGACCGCGTGGAGGCCGGGCAGAAGCTGCTGTCGGTCACCACGCGCACGCGTGACCTGCTCACCGGCGAGCGCAGCGCGCTGAACCTCCTGTGCCGGCTGTCCGGCATCGCGACCGCCACGCGCGCGTGGGTGGACGTACTGGACGGGACGGGGACCAAGGTCCGCGACACCCGCAAGACGACTCCGGGGCTCCGCTCGCTGGAGAAGTTCGCCGTCCGCTGCGGCGGGGGCGTCAACCACCGGATGTCGCTGTCGGACGCGGCCCTCGTCAAGGACAACCACGTGGTCGCCGCCGGCGGGGTCGGGCAGGCCTTCAAGGCCGTACGGGAGGCCTTCCCGGACGTGCCGATCGAGGTCGAGGTCGACACCCTGCACCAGCTGCGCGAGGTCGTCGACGCGGGCGCCGACCTGATCCTGCTGGACAACTTCACGCCCGGCGAGTGCGAGGAGGCCGTCGCGATCGTGCACGGCCGCGCCGCGCTGGAGGCCTCCGGACGGCTCACCCTGGACAACGCCAAGGCCTATGCGGACACCGGCGTCGACTTCCTCGCCGTCGGCGCCCTCACCCACTCCTCGCCGATCCTCGACATCGGTCTCGACCTGCGAGCGGCGGAGTAGGTACCGGCCATGCTGCTGACGATCGACGTGGGCAACACCCACACCGTCCTGGGCCTCTTCGACGGGGAGGACATCGTCGAGCACTGGCGCATCTCCACGGACGCGCGCCGCACGGCGGACGAACTGGCGGTGCTGCTGCAGGGCCTGATGGGGATGCACCCGCTGCTCGGCGACGAACTGGGCGACGGCATCGACGGCATCGCCATCTGCGCCACCGTCCCCTCCGTGCTGCACGAACTGCGCGAGGTGACCCGGCGCTACTACGGTGACGTGCCGGCCGTGCTCGTGGAGCCGGGCGTGAAGACCGGGGTGCCGATCCTCACCGACAACCCCAAGGAGGTCGGCGCCGACCGCATCATCAACGCGGTCGCCGCCGTCGAGCTGTACGGGGGACCGGCGATCGTCGTCGACTTCGGTACGGCAACGACCTTCGACGCGGTCTCCGCGCGCGGGGAGTACATCGGCGGGGTGATCGCCCCCGGTATAGAGATCTCCGTCGAGGCGCTCGGGGTGCGGGGCGCGCAGCTGCGGAAGATCGAGGTGGCCAGACCCCGCAGCGTGATCGGCAAGAACACGGTCGAGGCGATGCAGTCCGGCATCATCTACGGCTTCGCCGGGCAGGTCGACGGGGTGGTCAGCCGGATGGCCCGTGAGCTCGCGGACGACCCGGACGACGTGACCGTGATCGCGACCGGCGGACTGGCGCCGATGGTGCTCGGGGAGTCCTCGGTCATCGACGAGCACGAGCCCTGGCTGACGCTGGTCGGGCTGCGGCTGGTGTACGAGCGGAACGTGTCCCGGATGTGAGCCCCGCGGGGGGAGCAACCGGGTGGCTCGACTGCGCCACACCGCTCCCCTATGTCGGGTTTGTCTGATTAGCGCGTATCGTCGCCCCATGCCCACGCCATACGGATCCCGCGGCGGCATGGCGTTCGGCACGGAGGAGCTGCGTGTGCTCCGCCGCGCCCTCGCCCTCGCCCTCCACCCCCGCCCCGCCTCCGCCGAGGACGTCCAGGACTGTCTCCGGCTCGCCGAGTCGCTCGACGAGGCGATGCGCGAGGGGGCCAGGCTGCGGGCCTTCCTGGTGGCCGATCTCGGCCGCTACCGCGCCGCGCTGCCCGGAACCGCCGCCGGCTACCTCACCCTGCTCGAGGAGGCGCTGACCGCCGGTTACCGGCCGCAGCCCGACGACCTCGCCGCCCTGCGCGCGCTGCGGGGCAACGCGGTCGCCCCGCTCCTCCTGGAGCGCTGCCAGGTCCTCGCCGAACAGGACGTACGAGCCCGTCTGGCGCGCGGTACGGCCCGTACGGCCCCCGCGACCGTCTCCGCCTCCCGCACGCGCCTGACGGCCCTCCCGGGCGGCCTCTCGGCCCATCCGGGCCCCAGGACCGCCGCCCCGGCCGCCGAGGCCGGCCAGGACCCGGCGAGGAAACCCGAGAAAAAGCCCGCGGAAAAGCCGGCCCCCAAGCCCACCCCGGCCCCCGCTGCCCCGAAACCGACCCGCCCCATCCCCACCCCGGGCGAGGTCTTCCCCCGCCGCAAGCCCACCCCACCACCCCCGCCGAACCCACCACAGCAACTCGCCGCGGTCTGACCCCTCCGCCCGTCGGATCCGCCCCAGCAGCTTGCCGTGGCGTGCCATCTCCGCCGTGGCGGACCCGCCCCAGCGCTCGCCGCGGTCTGGCGTCTCTGCCCTGGCGGGCGTGTGGGGGGCGGTGCATCGCGGTGTGGCGTCTCGGTACTGGCGGGCGTGGGGCAGCGGTGCGCCGCGGTGTGACCCCTCCGCGCCGGCGGACGGGCGGCAGCGGATCGTGGCGTTGGGGGTTCGCTGCCCCGGTGGACTCGCCGTGGCGCCTGGCCGCAGGATGCGTCCTGGACCCGGCGGGCTCGGTGTAGCGGCTCGCCGTGGTGTGGGCCCTCCACCCGCTGCGGGCCGCCGCAGCGGTTCGACGGTGTCTGAGTCCGGCGTGGGTTTGTTTGAAACGCTGGTCCGACCCCGGCCCGGTTGTCCGGCGGGCGCTGGCTACTCTGGATCCATGGACTACGTCTCCGCGCTCGTTCCGCCGGTCGTCATGGCCGTGTTCTTCGTCGGGCTGATCAGGGTGATCGTGAAGACCCAGGGCGGGGCCAACAAGGCCAAGGAGGACGCGGCGGTCGACGCGGCCATCGCGCGCGCGGAGGCCGCCCAGCAGGCCTCCGTCAAGACCGACGGCTGAGCGGCCCGCCCCCGCTTCCCCGGCGTACGGCTCGTTCCTCCGAGTCGTACGCCCTTTTTGTTGCCGTTTGCCAGTGAAAGCGCACGTCCGGCACGCGAATGCGGAGTTCTCCCACTATTGTGCTGAGCTGTGCCTCGCCCATTGGGAGAACTCGAAGACGCGGTCATGACGCGGGTGTGGAAGTGGAACCGCCCGGTGACCGTTCGAGAAGTCCTGGAAGACCTTCAGCAGGAACGGTCCATCGCCTACACCACGGTGATGACCGTTTTGGACAATCTCCATCAGAAGGGCTGGGTGCGCCGCGAGGCGGAAGGCCGGGCCTATCGATATGAGGCGGTCTCCACCCGGGCCGCCTACGCCGCCGCCCTGATGAACGACGCCTGGTCCCAGAGTGACAACCCCGCGGCCGCTCTCGTCGCCTTCTTCGGGATGATGAGCGAGGAACAGCGCCAGGCCCTGCGAGACGCCGTACGGATCGTGCAAGGGCCGGAACAGCCGGCGGAAACACCCGAACCCCCGGATGGCGAGGAGAACCCCGGCTCCGCACCGGGCGGCGACGGGCGATAGCGTCCGCTCATGTCAGCAGCAAGCCCCGAAGGCCCCGAAGTCAGCACTAAAGCCATCACCGTCCGGCGGGCCCGTACCAGCGATGTCCCGGCCGTGCGCCGTCTCCTTGACGCCTACGTCCGCGGTGGCATCCTGCTCGACAAAGCGACCGTCACCCTTTACGAGGACATCCAGGAGTTCTGGGTCGCCGAACGCGACGACAACGCCGAGGTGGTCGGCTGCGGCGCGCTGCACGTGATGTGGGAAGACCTCGCGGAAGTGCGCACTCTCGCGGTGAAGCCCGGTCTGAAGGGCGCCGGCGTCGGCCACCAGTTGCTGGAGAAGTTGCTGCACACCGCGCGCTGGCTGGGCGTTCGCCGCGTTTTCTGTCTCACCTTCGAAGTGGACTTCTTCGGCAAGCACGGCTTCGTAGAGATCGGTGAGACGCCGGTCGACAGGGATGTCTACGCGGAGCTGTTGCGTTCCTATGACGAGGGCGTCGCGGAGTTCCTCGGTCTCGAACGGGTGAAACCCAACACCTTGGGCAACAGCCGCATGCTTCTGCATCTGTGATCACCGATCACTGCAGAGTATTCGACGGCCTCCCTTGCCCGCGTTCCCTATGTCCGAAACGCGCATCTTCCCTGACAGTGGCGGACTGCCCTCCCCTGTCGAGGGGTTTGTGTTTTTCCGGCAAAAGCGGTTTGCTTTCCGACGTACTGCAGTACTGCATATAACAGGGGACGGCGAAACGGCGGACGCCGCAGACCCCCGGCCCTCAAGTTTTGGATGAAAGGAAATCCGGTGGCACAGAAGGTTCAGGTCCTTCTTGTCGACGACATCGACGGCGGCGAGGCGGACGAGACCGTCACGTTCGCGTTGGACGGCAAGACGTACGAGATCGATCTCACGACCGCCAATGCGGACAAGCTTCGCGGCCTTCTCGAGCCTTACGTGAAGGGTGGTCGGCGTACCGGAGGCCGCTCTTCGGGTGGGCGCGGAAAGGCGCGCGCGACTTCCGGAGGCAGCCAGGACACCGCGCAGATCCGCGCGTGGGCCAAGGAGAACGGTTACGAGGTCAACGACCGCGGCCGCGTTCCGGCGTCCATTCGCGAGGCCTACGAGAAGGCCAACGCCTGATCACCGGCCCGGGAAAGGGCTTCCGGCCGCGCACACGCGCGTCGCAGCCACAGCCGGTGGCACTGCGTTGCCACCGTGTCCACGAGTCGTACGAGATCGGGGGCGCCCCCACCGCCCCCCAGGGCCGACAGCGTCGGCAGCGAGGCCTCGACCTCGCACCCCGGCACAGGGGGCCGCAGCCACACGGCGGCCCCCTGCAGGGAGCCCGTGCGGTCCAGGGGGAGCCGTAGGGCCCCTTCCGGGCACAGGGTCTCTTCTGGGCACAGAGTCTCTTCCGGCCGTAGGGCCTCTCCCGGCCGCACGGTCGCTCCGAGTCGTACCGCCCCCTCGGGCGGCAGTGGCGCGTCCATGACTCCGCCCTCGCCGATCACGGCCAGATCCAGCGTCAGCGGGCCCCACTCCAGCCACTCCAGCAGGCCCGGCAGTTCCTCGGCGCTGCCCGCCGCCACCAGCAGCCGCATCCTGTCGCCGCACACCGCGACCGGGGAGGTCGGCGCGAGATGGCGCAGGCCCGCCCGGCCCGCCTCGGCGGGGACCTCCAGGACGTCGAAACGTTCCCCCACCCGCAGCCGTACCGGATCTACCGGATCTCCCGGATCTCGAAGATCTCCCGGATTCTGTGGATCCGCGGGCACCGTCGGCCACCCCAGTTCGTTCTCGTACCACCGGCGGACATGATCGCCGGGAACGTCGGCCGGATCGAGCGGCCGGCGGGGAAGCGGGACCTTGGTGCGGTCCGTCGGGAGCGAGGGAGGTGTTGCCTGTGAGCGGCTGCCAACCATGTACATCGCAACCGCCGAACGGCTCCGAGAGTTACGCTGGGTGCTCTAACTCGTGCGCAGAGTGCTGGAAACGGGGGCGCGCGGGGGTGCGGCGGAGCGCAAGGTTGTTCGCCCATAGCGGAGGGATGGGGGGCGTACGGCATGGAGTGTCAGTGCGAGCGGGTAAGACATCCCTAGTGGGAGGGGGCGACACGCAGGGCAGGGCGTCTCACGTTCGCCATCGGCGTACTGATGGTGAGGGTAACTGCCTGGCCTGCGGGAACATCGTCTCGCACCATCGGGTTGGAGCATATGTCGGCGTTAGCGGGGTCAGGAGGCCATCGACGGTGTCGGCAGTTGGAATGAGCGGTCCCCGCTTGCGGGACTAAGCTGCGGAAGGACAGGGAGGGGAAGTTCCCCCCACTGCCTGACCGCTCTGAGGAGCGATTAACGATGTTCGAGAGGTTCACCGACCGCGCGCGGCGGGTTGTCGTCCTGGCTCAGGAAGAAGCCCGGATGCTCAACCACAACTACATCGGCACCGAGCACATCCTCCTGGGCCTGATCCACGAGGGTGAGGGTGTCGCCGCCAAGGCCCTTGAGAGCCTCGGGATTTCGCTCGAGGCGGTCCGCCAGCAGGTGGAGGAGATCATCGGCCAGGGCCAGCAGGCCCCGTCCGGGCACATCCCCTTCACCCCCCGTGCCAAGAAGGTCCTGGAGCTGTCGCTCCGCGAGGCCCTTCAGCTGGGCCACAACTACATCGGCACGGAGCACATCCTGCTCGGCCTGATCCGTGAGGGCGAGGGCGTCGCCGCCCAGGTCCTGGTCAAGCTGGGCGCTGATCTCAACCGGGTGCGGCAGCAGGTCATCCAGCTGCTCTCCGGCTACCAGGGCAAGGAGACCGCCACCGCCGGCGGGCCTGCCGAGGGCACCCCCTCGACGTCCCTGGTCCTCGACCAGTTCGGCCGGAACCTCACCCAGGCCGCTCGTGAGTCCAAGCTCGACCCGGTCATCGGGCGCGAGAAGGAGATCGAGCGGGTCATGCAGGTGCTGTCCCGCCGTACCAAGAACAACCCGGTCCTGATCGGTGAGCCCGGCGTCGGCAAGACCGCCGTCGTCGAGGGCCTCGCCCAGGCCATCGTCAAGGGCGAGGTGCCCGAGACCCTCAAGGACAAGCACCTCTACACCCTGGACCTCGGCGCGCTGGTCGCCGGCTCCCGCTACCGCGGTGACTTCGAGGAGCGCCTGAAGAAGGTGCTCAAGGAGATCCGCACCCGCGGCGACATCATCCTGTTCATCGACGAGCTGCACACGCTGGTCGGTGCGGGTGCCGCCGAGGGCGCCATCGACGCCGCTTCGATCCTGAAGCCGATGCTGGCCCGCGGTGAGCTGCAGACCATCGGTGCGACCACGCTGGACGAGTACCGCAAGCACCTGGAGAAGGACGCGGCCCTGGAGCGCCGCTTCCAGCCCATCCAGGTAGCGGAGCCGTCCCTGCCGCACACGATCGAGATCCTCAAGGGTCTGCGCGACCGGTACGAGGCCCACCACCGCGTGTCCATCACGGACGAGGCGCTGGTGCAGGCCGCCACCCTGGCCGACCGGTACATCTCGGACCGCTTCCTGCCGGACAAGGCGATCGACCTGATCGACGAGGCCGGTTCCCGGATGCGCATCCGCCGGATGACCGCGCCGCCGGACCTGCGCGAGTTCGACGAGAAGATCGCCGGCGTGCGCCGCGACAAGGAGTCCGCGATCGACTCGCAGGACTTCGAGAAGGCCGCCTCCCTGCGCGACAAGGAGAAGCAGCTCCTGGCCGCCAAGGCCAAGCGGGAGAAGGAGTGGAAGGCCGGCGACATGGACGTCGTCGCCGAGGTCGACGGCGAGCTGATCGCCGAGGTCCTCGCCACCGCCACCGGCATCCCGGTCTTCAAGCTGACCGAGGAGGAGTCCTCGCGTCTGCTGCGCATGGAGGACGAGCTCCACAAGCGGGTCATCGGCCAGGTCGACGCCGTCAAGGCGCTGTCGAAGGCGATCCGTCGTACGCGTGCGGGTCTGAAGGACCCGAAGCGTCCTGGTGGTTCGTTCATCTTCGCCGGCCCGTCCGGTGTCGGTAAGACCGAGCTGTCCAAGGCGCTCGCCGAGTTCCTCTTCGGTGACGAGGACGCGCTGATCTCCCTCGACATGTCGGAGTTCAGCGAGAAGCACACGGTGTCGCGTCTCTTCGGTTCGCCCCCCGGCTACGTGGGCTACGAAGAGGGCGGCCAGCTGACCGAGAAGGTCCGCCGCAAGCCGTTCTCCGTCGTCCTCTTCGACGAGGTCGAGAAGGCCCACCCGGACATCTTCAACTCGCTGCTGCAGATCCTGGAGGACGGTCGCCTGACCGACTCCCAGGGCCGGGTCGTGGACTTCAAGAACACGGTCATCATCATGACGACCAACCTCGGCACCCGGGACATCTCCAAGGGCTTCAACCTGGGCTTCGCGGCCTCGGGTGACACGAAGACCAACTACGAGCGCATGAAGAACAAGGTCCAGGACGAGCTCAAGCAGCACTTCCGGCCCGAGTTCCTCAACCGCGTCGACGACGTGGTCGTCTTCCCGCAGCTGACCCAGACCGACATCCTCGCGATCGTCGACCTGATGATCAGCAAGGTGGACGAGCGCCTCAAGGACCGGGACATGGGCATCGAGCTCTCCCAGTCCGCCAAGGAGCTGCTCTCCCAGAAGGGTTACGACCCCGTGCTGGGTGCCCGGCCGCTGCGCCGCACCATCCAGCGCGAGATCGAGGACACCCTCTCGGAGAAGATCCTCTTCGGCGAGCTGCGCCCCGGTCACATCGTGGTCGTGGACACGGAGGGCGAGGGCGAGACCAAGACCTTCACCTTCCGCGGCGAGGAGAAGTCGGCCCTGCCGGACGTCCCGCCGATCGAGCAGGCGGCCGGCGGCGCCGGTCCGAACCTGAGCAAGGAGGCGTAAGCCTCACGGCGACGCCCCAAGGGGCCGGTGCTTTCGGGCACCGGCCCCTTTCGCTTGCCCCAGGAATGCGGCGGCTACGACAACTGGCCGTCGTAGTCCGGGAGTTTGAAGGTTTTGTCGGCGTGGCCGCCCGAGAGGTCGGTGGCGCTGTTGCCGATGTTGGCGATGATGTCGTAGCCCTTGTTCTCGATGTCGACGCGCTGGGCGGTCTTGTAGGCGGCGACGTCCTTGAAGAGGTCGAAGAAGCCGCGGACGTAGAGGCCGGAGACCTCGTAGCCGTCGTACTCGAGGTTGTACTCGGTGGGCACGGAGATGATGCCGGGGCGGGCCGTGACGAAGAACAGGGAGACGCCGTGCTCCTGGGCGTACTTCGCGACGTTCAGGACCGGCCTGTTGGCCGGCTGCGGGTAGCTGAAGCCGAAGTCGGTCTCCAGCGTGGTGTTGTCGATGTCGAAGACGATCGCCTGCTTCTCGCCGGACGCGGCCGCGGCGACGCGCTGCTGGATGTAGGGCAGTGCCTGGTCCATCACGGTCTGGCAGTCCTTCTGCCAGGTGGCGTAGTCGACCTTCGCGGTGCTCGTGGCCGCGTTGGCGGGGGCGCCGAGCGCCACCAGGGCCGAGGCGGAGACGGCGATGACGGCGGTGCGGCGCGCCCAGGGGCGTCGTCTTGTCATGGGGGGTCCTCTCGCGTCCGTATGTCGTTGTCCTGTGCATGTTCGAGGGCGAGGGTGGCGCGAGGGGAACCGTAGGGTTACTGGCCGGTAAGTGGCCAGAGATGTGCGTCACATGGGACAGGGATTTCCATCAGGCCTTGTGGCGGCGGCCGGTGACATGAGGCACAGGCGATTTGTCCGTTACTAGCGCTGATAGTGGGATGTCATCGCTTTCGCTCCGGCGTGGAATGGGATTTTCGCCAGTCATTACTAGGGAACGCCGTAGATGCCCTGTTTTGGGCTTTGTGGGGGTCCGGGTTACCAAGGGATGGCCCATCCGGCGGACGTCGTGCGTCGGGTGGTTTTCTCTGTCGCCGACCCCCCGAGGTTTCGATGTCCCTGCGTGTCCCGTTCCGTTCTTCCCGTATGTCCCCGCTGCGCACCCGCGCGGCCGTCCTGGCCGCCGGTCTCGGGGCGTCGGTCGTGCTGGGGGCCGGAGTCGCGGTCGCCGCCGACACCACCGCCGCCTCCAGGGCCGCGAGTGCCGTCCAGGCCCAGGCCGCCGCGCAGGCCAAGGCCGCCAAGACCGCCGAGGTCGCCGCCGCCAAGGCCGCGGCCAAGGAGAAGGCCGCCGCCAAGGCCAAGGCTGCCGCGAAGAAGGCCGCTGCCGCGAAGAAGGCCGCCTCCTGGGTCCACCCGGTGCGCAAGTACACGCTCTCCGCGAGGTTCAACCAGGCCGGCAGCATGTGGCAGGCCAAGCACAGCGGGCAGGACTTTGCCGTCCCGAGCGGCACCGACGTCGTCGCCGCGCACGGCGGCACCGTGGTCAAGGCCGGCGGCAACGGCGCCGGTGACGGACCCGCGTACGGCAACGCCATCGTGATCAAGCACGGCAACGGCACCTACTCGCAGTACGCCCACCTGTCCCGCATCGACGTCAAGGTCGGTCAGATCGTCCGCACCGGCCAGCACATAGCCCGGTCCGGCAACACCGGCAACTCCACCGGCCCGCACCTGCACTTCGAGATCCGCACGACCGCGAACTACGGCTCGGCGATCGACCCGGTGGCGTTCCTGCGCGCCAAGGGGCTCAGCCTCTAAGGGGCCTCCGCCGGTGTGCGCGTACCCGCGTGGGCCTGGGCCACCAGGTCCCACGCGACCTCCAGCACCGCCTGGTTCTTCTCCTCGTCGGTGCCCGGCAGGTCGTTGAGCGCGAACATCCCGGCGTGCATCGTGAAGACCGCGCTGACGCAGCGGACCTGGTCCGCGAGGGAGGCGTCCGGATCGACGAGGATGTCCCGCATCCCCATCATCCGGTGGCGGAACATCTCGCCGATGCGCAGCTCCTTCACCGTCCCCTGGTTCTCCTGCATGAAGCGGAAGAGAGGGCGGGCCTCGGACAGCGCCTCGTGGTACCGGCGGACGATCTCCCGCTTGGTCTCCAGGGTGTGCGGCTGTCCCTTGCCCCATTCGATCAGTTCCTCGATGGGCTGGGAGAGGTCCTCGAAGATGCTGACGAGGATCTCTTCCTTCGTCTTGAAGTGGTAGTACAGCGCCGCCTTGGTGACGTCCAGGCGCTCGGCGATCTCGCGCAGCGAGGTCTTCTCATAGCCCTGTTCGGCGAAGAGTTCGAGCGCCACGTCCTGGATGCGCTGGCGAGTGTCTCCGCGGCGCTGCCGCTTGGTGCCGTCCATCGTGCCGCCCATTGTCGCGCTCCTCACGCCCCCTGCTGACTTACTTGCCGCCCGACTAGTAAACTTACTTGACGCCCGGCTAGTTACGGGTCTACCTTCCTCAGTGTAGTCAACTAGCCGGGCGGCAAGTAAGTGGCCGGCCGGGGGGAAGTACCGCAGCAGGTATAGGGGAGTGGGCATGATGGCGGACACAGAGACGGTCGAGACCAAGCCGGACAAACAGCCGAAGAGCGTGCGCGTGGTGCTGCTCGCGCTCATGATCACCATGATGCTGGCGATGCTCGACAACATGATCGTCGGCACCGCGATGCCGACCATCGTGGGCGAGCTCGGCGGCCTGGAGCACCTGTCGTGGGTGGTGACGGCGTACACGCTGGCCACCGCTGCGGCGACCCCGGTCTGGGGCAAGCTCGGTGACATGTTCGGGCGCAAGACCACGTTCATGACCTCGATCGTGATCTTCCTGATCGGCTCCGCGCTCAGCGGCATGGCGCAGAACATGGGCGAGCTGATCGGTTTCCGGGCCGTGCAGGGTCTCGGCGCCGGCGGTCTGATGGTCGGCGTCATGGCGATCATCGGTGACCTGATCCCGCCGCGGGAGCGGGGCAAGTACCAGGGCATGATGGCCGGCGTCATGGCCATCGCGATGATCGGCGGACCGCTGGTCGGCGGCACCATCACCGACAACTGGGGCTGGCGCTGGGCGTTCTACATCAACCTGCCGCTCGGCGTGGTCGCGCTCGGTCTGATCAGCGCGGTGCTGCAGCTGCCGAAGAAGCGGTCCAAGGCCGGCATCGACTACCTCGGCGTGGTCCTGCTGACGGTCGGCATCACCGCCATCGTCCTCGTCACCACCTGGGGCGGCTCCGAGTACTCCTGGACCTCCGCGCGGATCATGGAGCTCATCGGCATCGGCGTGGCCTCGCTGATCGGGTTCGTGTTCTGGCAGACCAAGGCCGCCGAGCCGGTCGTACCGCTGCACATCTTCCGCAGCCGCAACTTCACGCTGATGTCGATCATCGGCTTCATCACCGGCTTCGTGATGTTCGGCGCCACGCTGTACCTGCCGCTGTACCAGCAGTCGGTGCAGGGTGCCTCCGCGACCAACTCCGGTCTGCTCCTGCTGCCGATGCTCGGCGCGATGCTGGTCACCTCCATGGTGGCCGGGCGCGTGACCACCAACACCGGTCGCTACAAGATCTTCCCGGTCGTCGGCAGCGCCCTGATGATCGTCGGGCTGTACCTGCTGTCCACCATGGACACCGGCACCTCGCGGTTCACCTCCGGTGTGTTCATGGCGGTCGTCGGTCTGGGCATGGGCTGCCTGATGCAGGTCACCATGCTGGTCGCGCAGAACAGCGTCGAGATGAAGGACATGGGCGTGGCGTCCTCCTCGACCACCCTGTTCCGGACGCTCGGCTCCTCCTTCGGCGTCGCGATCATGGGCGCGCTGTTCAACAACCGGGTCCAGCACGTGATGGCCGAGCGGGCCGGGTCCCTGGGCGCGAAGATCACCGAGAAGTCGGCGTCGCTGGACGCGAAGAGCCTGGCGAAACTGCCGGCGGTGGCCCGCGAGGCGTACCAGCACGCGGTGTCCGCGGGCACCCACTGGGCGTTCCTGCTCGGCTCCGTGGTGGCCGTGGTCGCACTGATCGCGGCGGTGTTCGTGAAGGAGGTCGCGCTGCGGGGAGCGGGGCCGAAGCCGGAGGGTACGGACGAGGGCGCCGCGGTGCGGCCGCCGGTCGTCGAGGCCGTCTGATCCGACAGTGAGCCGAAGGCCCCCGGATGGTGTCCGCCCCGGGGGCCTTCCTCATGCCCGCGGCCGTGAGGGCCGTTGTCAGTGCCGCGTGCCACCATCGGGTGCATGGACAGGCTGCGCCAGTTGCGGCTGGCCAAGGACGCCATGGATCGGGACTGGGCCGATCCGCAGCTTGATCTGGAGGGGGTGGCCTCGTATGCCGGGTATTCGCGGTTTCACTTCGTACGGGCCTTCAAGGCGGCGTACGGACAGACGCCGGGGCGGTATCTGACCCACCGGCGCATCGAGCGGGCCGAGGAGATGCTGCGCAGCGCCGATCTGAGCGTCACGGAGATCTGCCACCTGGTCGGCTTCAGCAGCCTCGGGACGTTCTCGGCACGGTTCAAGGCCCGTACGGGGCTGACCCCGAGCGCGTACCGGACCAGGCATGTGGGCCGCGGAGCCGCGCTCATACCCGGGTGCTACGCGATGCTGTGGGCGGGCGGCTTCCCGCGGCGGAACGGCGCCTTCGTGGAGGCGCGGGTCAGTGAGTCCGGAGAGGCGCGGAACAGCAATACCGGAGAAGCGCGCTGAAGCCCGTGCTGCCTACCGTGGAGCCATGATTCTTGGTCTGGGCATCAGCACCGTGTGGACGTTCGACCAGCAGCGCACCAAAGCCTTCTTCACTGAGAAGCTGGACTTCGAGGTCCGGGGCGACGTCTCCATGGGGGACATGAGGTGGATCACCGTCGGCGCCAAGGACCAGCCGGGCGTCGAGCTCGCCCTGATGAGCCTCGACGGGCCCGGGCTCGACCCGGAGTCGGCCGAGGCGCTGAAGAAGCTCGTCAGCAAGGGGGTACTGGGGGCGGGGGCGTTCCGTACCGACGACTGCCGCGGTGACTACGAGACCTTCAGGGCGAGGGGCGTCGAGTTCCTCCAGGCGCCGCAGGAGCGGCCGTACGGCATCGAGGCGGTCTTCCGTGACGACAGCGGCAACTGGTACTCGCTGACCGAGCGCAGCGAGGAGCTCGACTTCTCGAAGGACTTCGGGTGAGCGCCGAGGAGCCGGCGCCGGAGCACACCGCTGTGCGGGTCGCGCTGTGGCGGGCCCTGCATCTGCGCGCCGACGCGCCGCCGCACGTCGTCGAGGACGAGGTCGGACTGCGGATCGCGGATCCGGGGGACGGGTGGCGGGAGCGGCCCGACATGGACGTCGACGCCACGCGCCGTACCCGGGCGTCGATCGTGGCCCGGGCCCGGTTCGTGGAGGACCTGGTCGAGGAGCGGGCGGCGGACGGGGTCGGTCAGTACGTCGTCCTCGGCGCCGGGCTGGACACGTTCGCCCAGCGACGGGCGGAGGTCGCCACCCGGTACGGGCTGCGGGTCTTCGAGGTCGACCAGCCCGGTCCACAGGCCTGGAAGCGGCAGCGGCTGGCGGAGCTCGGTCTCGGCGTCCCGGAGTGGCTGTACTTCGTGCCCGTCGACTTCGAGGGGGACTGGTGGGGGCGGTTGCGCGAGGCCGGGTTCGATCCGGGGCGGCCGACGGTGGTGGCCTCGGCGGGCGTCACCATGTACCTCAGCGAGGAGGCGATCGCCGCCACGTTCCGTCTCGTCGCCGGACTCGCCCCCGGTTCGGTGTCCGTCACCACCTTCCTGCGGCCCGTCGAGGACGTCGAGCCCGATCAGCAGGCACAGCTCCGGGTGGCGATAAAGGGGGCCCGGGCGGCCGGCACCCCGTTCCTCACCTTCTACAAACCCGAGCAGATCCTCGCGTCGGCCCGCGAGGCGGGCTTCCGGGAGACCCGGCACGTGTCGGCGGCGGAGCTGGAGAAGCGGTACTTCGCGGACCGGACGGACGGGGTACGGCCGTCACGGGGCGAGGAGCTGCTGGTCGCCGGGACATGACAGGACGGTCAGCGGGATCCCGGGCGCTGGACCGGGACGGCCCCCTGACCTACGGCAGCACCGGATAGCTGCCCGTGTTCGTCGGCGCGTGTTCCGGGAGCCAGAGGACCGCCACCGCGCCCTCCGCCGGGACATGGGCCGGGGCGCCCGCCGGGCGGACGTTGCGGAAGGTCAGGCGGGCGCCCAGGACCCGGGCCTGGCCCGCCGCGATGGTCAGCCCCAGCCCGTGGCCGTGACCGGCGCGGTCGGCGCTGCCCGTGCGGAAGCGGCTCGGGCCCTCCGCGAGCAGGTCGGCGGGGAACCCGGGCCCGTGGTCGCGGACGCGGATGACGCGGCCCTCGACGGTGACCTGGATGGGCGGCTTGCCGTGCCGGGCGGCGTTGGCGAGCAGGTTGAACAGGACCCGCTCCAGCCGGCGCGGGTCGGTCGTGACCATCGACTCGTGCACCACCCGCACCTCGACGTCCGGGTCCTTGGCCGCCACCCGCCGGGCGACGAACTCGCCGAGCATCAGGTCCTGCAGCTCGGCCCGCTCGGAGGCACCGTCGAGCCGGGCCACCTCCAGGACGTCCTCGACGAGCGTGCGCATGGCCTTCGCCCGGTCCAGGACCAGCTCGGTCGGACGGCCGGGCGGGAGGAGTTCGGCGGCGGTGAGCAGACCCGTCACCGGCGTGCGCAGCTCGTGCGCGATGTCGGCGGTCACCCGGCGCTCCGCCTCCAGCCGCTGCTGCAGCGCGTCCGCCATGGCGTCCACCGCGCTCGCGAGGTCGTCGGTCTCGTCCCGTACGACCCCGCCGATCGCGTCCCGCACCCGGACGTCCGGCTCGCCCCTGGCGACCTGGTTGGCCGCGGCCGCCGCCTTGCGCAGCCGCCTCGAGAACTGTCCGCCGATGAGCACGCCGAGCGCGCTGCCGCCGAGGACGACCGCGATGGAGCCGATGACCAGGGCCTGGTCGAGGTCGTTGAGGATGTCCGTGCTGCGGTCGGTCCACCCGGTGTGCAGCGACAGCACATGCCCGCCCTTGACCGGCACGGCCGCCCAGATGTCCGGAACGCCGTTGTGCCGGTCGGTGACATAGGTCGCCCGGCGCCCCTGCTCGACCTTCTCCCGCAGCGGCGACGGCAGGTCCGGGGCGTCCTGCTGGACGTTGGGGAAGTTCACCCGGCCGGACAGCTCGTAGCTGCGCTGGGCGATCTGGAGCCGCTCGTCCGCGAGGTCGCGCGCGTTGTCCAGCATCGAGACCCGGGCCGCGTTGTGCACGACCAGGCTCAGCGCGATCGCGACCAGCGCCCCGACCAGAGCGATGGCCGCGCTGAGTTTCCAGCGCAGCCCGGTACTGAGTTTCCGGCGCAGTCCCGCACGGATGCCGCCCGTCCCCGCGTTCCGGAATATCCCCCGCATGTCCTCGACGTCCCCGCTCAGGCCTTCAACTTGTAGCCGAAGCCGCGGACCGTCTCGATCCGGTCCTGGCCGATCTTCGTACGCAACCGCTGCACATGGACGTCCACCACCCGTGTGTCCCCGCCCCAGCCGTAGTCCCACACCCGCTCCAGCAGCTTGTCGCGCGACAGGACCGTGCCCGGCGCGGAGGAGAACTCCAGCAGCAGCCGCATCTCGGTCGGGGTCAGCCCCACCGGCTGCCCCGCGCGGCGCACCTCCATGCCCTCGGTGTCGATCTCCAGTTCGCCGAAGGTCAGCACCCCGCCGGCGACCGCGGGGGCGTGGTCGTCGCCCCTGTCCCCGCCCCCGGCGTGACCGAAGCGCCGCAGCACCGCGCGTATCCGCGCCACCAGGACCGCTCCGTCGAAGGGCTTGGTCACATAGTCGTCGGCGCCCGCCTCCAAGCCCAGGACCACGTCGATGGAGTCGGCCCGCGCCGACAGCATGATGACCGGCACGGTCGACTCGTCGCGGATACGGCGGCACAGGCTGACGCCGTCGAGGCCGGGCACCATGACGTCGAGCAGCGCGATGTCGGGCTGGTCCGCCCGGAACGCCTCCAGCCCCGACAGGCCGTCGGGCATCGCGGTGACCGCGAAGCCGTCCCGCTCGAGGGCGAGCTGGGTGGCCTCGCGGATGACGTCGTCGTCCTCGACGAACAGGACGTGGGTCTGGTCTGCCATCCCGGTGCTCTCAGTTCTCGTGTCGGTCGTGGCGTACGTACTGCTGGTGGATCGTCCCGAGCGGGCCGAACGGTTCACGAGCGTCACTTCGACGGCGAGGCGCCGCTCCCGACGGCGTTGCTGTAGTCGTTGTGCGTGCGGTACTCCTCGGTGAAGCGGCCCGCGGCCCAGCGATACGTGATCACGTTCTCGCCGGACGGACTCGACACCGGGTCACCCTTCTCGTACACCTGTTTGGTCACCACCAGGTCGCCGCGGTCTATCTCCGCGTAGACCGGAGGTTCCTCGGCCTGGAACACATTCTCGTACCGACCGTCCTGCTCGCGATACACATATGAGCCGACCCCCACGGCGTCACTGCAGGTCAGCACATTCACCACGACGTCGTCCGAAGGACCTCCGGTCAGTTCTCCGTACGACACGTCGACCGGGTACTCGTCGGCCACGCACGGCTTCAGCTCGCGCTTGACCTCCGCCGAGACCTGCGGATCGTCCTTGACCAGCTTGACCGCGTCCACGCGCGCGGTCTGGGAGGGAGCGGGGGCGGGTTTTGGCGTGGCCGCGGCGCCGGCCACCGAGTCGGCGTGCGCCGGGCCCTCGTCGCGCGCGCCGGTGCCGCCGGTGGCGCAGCCGGAGGCGAAAAGGCCGAGGGCGGCGAGCACGGCCACCGCCGTGAACGCCGCCTGCAGGGTCGCCCGGTCCGGGGTGGACCGCCCCGTGCCGGTCAGGCCGCCGTGCAACGCTCCCGCTCCTCACGCTCCAGCGCGCGTGCGTCCAGGTCACGGCTCTCCAGCTCCTCGCGGAGCCGGGCGAGCGCCCGGTGCAGCGTGCTCTTGACCGTTCCGGCCGACATGCCGAGGGCGGCGGCCGTCTCCTCCGTGGACATCTGCTCCCAGTGTCGCAGTACGACAACACTGCGCTGTTTCGGCGCGAGAACTTTCATGATGTCCATAAGAAGCGCGCGGTCCGCGTGCTGCTCCGTGGCGTCGTCCACGGACGCGTCCGGCAGCTGCTCGGTCGGGACCTCCTCCAGCTTGCGCGCCCGCCACCACTCCGTCCGGGTGTTGATCATCACCCGGCGGAGGTAGGCGTCCGCGAGTCGCTTGTCCGCGATGCCCTCCCAGCGGCCGTACGTCCGCACCAGCGCCGTCTGGAGGAGGTCCTGGGCGTCCGTCGGATCCGGGACCAGCCGGCGGGCACTGCGCAGCAGCGCGTCCTGCCGGGTGCGGACGTACTCCTCGAACTCGAGCACCTCGCCCTGCGCCATGTCGAACCGCCTCCTGAATCCCCGTTTCCGCGCGGCCCCTCGCCGGCGGTGTCTTTCGTGGGAATGAAGCTACGGAGGCGTTGTCACGGCGCTGTCCGAGCCAGCACTCGGCTGGCAATCGGCTGTACGTCGGTTGTGTAACGAACGTAGGAACGGGGTAAAGGGGCGCACCAGTTGATGGAGCTATCGACCGGTTTGCCCCTGCGGTGCCTGTGACGTTACGGCGGATTACGTCAACGGCAGCCGATACAAACCACCGGGAAGGGGCTCCACGAGTCCGTCCGCGACGAGCCCGTCCAGCGCCCGCGCCCGCTGCACCGGCTCGTGCCACACCCGGTCCAGCACCGCCTGCGGGACGGGCGCGTGGGCCTCGCGCAGCACGGCGAGCAGCTTGCCGCGCACCTGGCGGTCGGTACCGGCGTACGTCTGCCCCTTGCGCGCCGGTCCCTCGTGCTCCGGCTTGCCCGCGAGCCGCCAGGCGCACTGCGCGGCGATCGGGCAGCGGTGACAGGACTCGTTCTTCGCGGTGCACACCAGCGCGCCGAGCTCCATGGAGGCGGCGGCCCAGCGCGAGGCGATCGCCTCGTCCTCGGGCAACAGGGCGCGGGCGAGTTTGCGTTCGGCGGCAGTGGTGGCGTTCGGCGGGTACTGGACGCCGGTGACGGCGCGCGCGAAGACCCGGCGGACGTTGGTGTCGAGCACCGCGTGCCGCTGCCCGTACGCGAAGGAGGCGACGGCCGCGGCCGTGTACTCGCCGATGCCGGGCAGCGCGAGCAGCTGCGCGTGATCGGTGGGTACGTCGCCGCCGTGCCGTTCCGTTATGGCGACCGCGGCGCCGTGCAGCCGCAGGGCGCGGCGCGGGTAGCCGAGCCGGCCCCAGGCGCGGACGGCCTCGCCGGGGGCCTCCTGGGCCAGGTCGGCGGGGCGCGGCCAGCGGGCCAGCCACTGCTCGTAGACCGGCAGGACGCGGCTGACCGGGGTCTGCTGCAGCATGAACTCGCTGACCATCACGCCCCAGGGGCCGGCCTCCGGGCGGCGCCACGGCAGGTCGCGGGCGTGTTCGTCGAACCAGTCGATGACGGGGGAGTGCAGTGCGGTGTGGGGGGCTTGGGTCTCGGGGGTGTTCGTGAGCGCAGTCATGGCCTTCTGATCCTGCCACGGCCCGCGACGGTTGGGCGGCTTTGCCCGGCGCCGGTGGGTGGGTCGCCGATTCCGGGATGATGATCCGGAAAAGTTGACGTAGTGGCGGCGGGTGGGGCAAGCGAACGCGCCGATCTCTCGTACAGTTTGCGCCGTGGGATCTCTGCGCAATCCTGTCGGGCCGCTTCCCTCCACCATCTACTGGCGCCGGAGGGTCGTACTGCTGTCCGTTCTAGCCCTGTTGGCGCTGCTGATCACCTGGATCGTGACGTCGGGCGGCGGGGGCGGCAAGAAGGACGACGGCTCGAAGGGCAGGACGCCCGCGCCCACCATCACGGCGGGCCCGTCGAGTTCGGGTCCCGCGATCAGCCAGGCGCCCGGCGGCCGGGACGATTCGGGCGGCTCGGGATCCAGCGGTTCGGACTCCGGGGGGAGTTCGGGATCGTCGGGCTCGGACGGCGGGTCCGGTGCCGGGTCGGCGGGTGGTGCCGGTGGTTCCGGTGGTACGGAGGGGTCCGGCGGCGGTGCCGGCGGCTCGGGTACCGGGGCCGGCGTGGGTCAGGGAGACACGATTCCGGCGGGCTCCACGCTGCCCAACTGCACGGCGAGCGCGGTCCGGTTGAGCGTGCGCAGCCTGCACAACAGCTACGGTCCGGGTGACACGCCCACACTCCTGCTGACCGCGAGGAACGTCTCCGGGCAGGACTGCAAGGTGGATCTCGGGCCGAAGAGCGCGGTGTTGACGATCTCGCAGTCGGACAGCAGCGACGACTACTGGTCCTCCGCCGACTGTCCCAGGACCTCCGGCAGCCTGCTCTTCCGCGCACCGGCCGGCAGCAGCATCACGTACACCGTCAAATGGGACCGCAAGCCGAGCGCCCCCAACTGCGCGACCCCGCCCGCGGGTTCGGCCGGGGCGGGGACGTACCTGGTGGAGCTGACGGCCGCCGGGTTCGGCAAGCAGCAGTCGTCGTTCGTCCTGAACGACGACTGAGGCCGGGCCGCGGCCTCGGGCCCGGCCGCGTCGAGGCGGGTCAGCCGAGGCGGGTCAGTTGAGCGCGACCGGCTCCGGGGTGCCGTAGAAGGTGACGGCCGGCTGCGGAACACGATCTTCACGCTGCCCGCGCCCTCGCTGTAGACGGGGTCCGGGAGGACGGCCGTCCCGGTGAACTCGGTGTTCGGGGGGAAGCCGACCGTGGACGTCCCGGCGTCGACGGCCTGTGCCGAGGTGGTGGTGCCCAGTACCGCGCCCGCCGCGGTCGTTCCCGACTAGCCGAGCAGCGAGCGTCTCGAAATGCTGGTCAAGGTGCCCCCGCTTCATGGCCGTGCCGGGTGTCTCCCGGAGCCACGTTCGAGCGTATGCACGAGCCGGGCGGGTGGGGCTGAACGGTGGCGTCCGTAAGTGGAAGGCGGTGCGGGTGGGGCCGGGGCGGCTACACGTACCGTTCCAGGATCGAGCTCTCCGCCAGGCGGGACAGGCCCTCGCGGACGCTGCGGGCCCGGGCCTCGCCCACGCCGTCCACGGTCTGCAGGTCGTCGACGCTGGCCGCGAGGAGCTTCTGGAGGCCGCCGAAGTGTTCCACCAGCCGGTCGATGATGGCGCCGGGCAGGCGGGGGACCTTGGCGAGCAGGCGGAAGCCGCGCGGGGAGACCGCCGAGTCCAACGCCTCGGGGGAGCCGGTGTAGCCCAACGCTCTCGCCACCGTGGGCAGTTCGAGCAGCTCGGCGTGGCTGAGGGCGTCGAGCTCGTACAGCGCCTCGTCGACCGTGCGGGAGCGCTTCGCGGTGGGCTCGGGGACGTAGTCGCGCACGACCAGCTCGCGCTCGGGCTCCACGCCGGCGATCAACTCGTCCAGCTGGAGGGCGAGGAGACGCCCGTCGGTGCCCAGTTCGACCACGTATTCGGCGATTTCGGTGGCGATGCGGCGGACCATCTCCAGACGCTGGGCGACGGCGGAGACATCGCGGACCGTCACCAGGTCCTCGATCTCCAGCGCCGAGAGCGTGCCCGCCACCTCGTCCAGCCGGAGCTTGTAGCGCTCCAGGGTCGCGAGCGCCTGGTTGGCGCGGGACAGGATCGCCGCCGAGTCCTCGAGGACGCGGCGCTGCCCGTCGACGTACAGCGCGATCAGCCGCATCGACTGGGAGACGGAGACCACGGGGAAGCCGACCTGCTTGGAGACGCGGTCCGCCGTGCGGTGCCGGGTGCCGGTCTCCTCCGTCGGGATCGTCGCGTCCGGCACGAACTGCACGCCCGCCCGGAGGATCTTCGACAGGTCGGAGGAGATCACGATGCCGCCGTCGAGCTTGCACAGCTCGCGCAGGCGCGTGGCCGTGAACTCCACGTCCAGCACGAAACCGCCCGTGCACATGGCTTCGACGGTCTTGTCGAAGCCCAGCACGATGAGTCCGCCGGTGTTGCCGCGGAGCACGCGCTCCAGGCCGTCACGCATCGCCGTGCCGGGAGCCACGGCGCTCAGAGAGGCGCGCATCAGGCCATCGGCGCCGGAGCTCCCGCCGGACTTTCCGGGAGCTGCCGCCCGGTCGTTGGCTGCCACTGCACTCCTCCGGTCGCAGGTTCTGGGGCGCCCCCGTGTCGCACATTCTGTTCGTACAGGCGGGCGAGACCAGGGCAAAGTCTACCGGCGGTCCTCCTCGTCCCGTGGGGCCTCTCGGCGACGAGAGCGGGGAAGGACCCTCAGGGCGTCCCCTATGTCCGCCACTTCCAGGACCTTCATGCCCGTCGGGATCTTGCCCGGATCACCCGGCACCAGGGCGTGCGTGAAGCCCAGACGGTGTGCTTCGGCGAGCCGGCGCTGGACGCCCGTGACCCGTCTGACCTCGCCCGCGAGGCCCACCTCGCCGATCGCGACGAGGTTCTTCGGCAGCGGGGTGTCACTTGCGGCGGAGGCCAGCGCGAGGGCGATCGCGAGGTCGGCGGCGGGCTCGGACAACTTCACACCGCCGACCGTCGCGGAGTAGATGTCCCGCTTGCCGAGCGCGCTGATCCGGCCCCGCTGCTCCAGGACGGCCAGCATCATCGAGACGCGGGAGGTCTCCAGGCCGGAGGTGGTGCGGCGGGGGGAGGGGATCTGCGAGTCGACGGTGAGCGCCTGGACCTCGGCGACCAGGGGGCGGCGGCCCTCCAGGGTGACCGTCAGACAGGTGCCCGGGACCGGTTCGTCACGTCGTGTCAGGAAAAGTCCGCTCGGGTCGGCGAGGCCCGTGATGCCCTCGTCGTGCAGCTCGAAGCAGCCGACCTCGTCCGTGGTGCCGTACCGGTTCTTGACGCCTCGCACCAGGCGCAGACGCGCGTGCCGGTCGCCCTCGAAGTTCAGGACGACGTCCACGAGGTGTTCCAGGAGCCGGGGACCCGCGATGGCGCCGTCCTTGGTGACATGGCCCACAAGCAGCGTGGACATGCCCCGCTCCTTGGAGGCGCGGATGAGCGCGCCGGCGACCTCGCGCACCTGCGCCATGCCGCCGGGGGCGCCGTCGATCTCGGGGGAGGCCACGGTCTGCACGGAGTCGAGGATGAGCAGGGAGGGCTTCACCGCGTCCAAGTGGCCGAGCACGGCGGCGAGATCGGTCTCGGCGGCGAGATACAGATCGTCGTGGATGGCCTTGATGCGGTCGGCGCGCAGCCGGACCTGGCTCGCCGACTCCTCACCGGTGACGTAGAGGGTGCGGTGCTCGTCGCTCGCCGACTTGGCCGCCACGTCCAGCAGGAGCGTGGACTTGCCCACACCGGGTTCACCCGCGAGCAGCACCACCGCGCCGGGCACCAGACCGCCCCCGAGCACCCGGTCCAGCTCGGGCACGCCGGTGGAGCGGGCCGTGGCCTGCCGGCCGTCGACCTGGCCGATGGGCACCGCGGAGGTGGTCACCCGCCCCGGTGTCGTCGTACGGACCGCGGGCGCGCCGTACTCCTCGATCGTCCCCCACGCCTGGCACTCGGGGCAGCGACCGAGCCACTTGGCCGTCTGCCAGCCGCACTCGGTGCAGCGGTAGGACGGGCGGTCCTTGGTGGTCTTGGTACGGGCAGCCATGTCGAGAACCGTAACCGCCGCCACTGACAACGAGGGCTCGTCGGTGCCGCGAACGGCGCCGACGAGCCCCCGCGCCGGGCCGAACCGGTCGGCCGCAGCCCGAGCCGGCCGCGGACCGAACCGTTCCTGTCCCCGATTGAGGGATCGTTTCACCCGTACGGAGTAAATGTGTTCAAGGGGGCAGAAGGCCCTGCTCTCCGCCCCCTACGGTCCACGGATGATGAGCAGCACTCCGCAGACCTCGACCCGCACCACCGGCGCACACCGGGCGCGCCGGGAGGCGCGTGACCGTGCCGCGGCGCGCACGTTGGCGCAGCGGCCGCCCGTGCGCTACGAGCCGTATCTGGACGGGCTGTTCACCTACTGCCTGTCCGTGCTGTGCGACCACGACACCGCGACCGAGGCCGTCGGCGACGTCCTCGCGCTCGCCGAGAAGCGCCGCGGCCCGCAGTCGGCCGCCGACCGCCGGGCGTGGCTGTACGCGCTGGCCCGCTGGGCGTGTCTGCGCAAGCTGGCCGAGGCCAAGCAGAAACGTCAGGGCACGCACGCGGCGGGCCGCTCGGCCGCCGAGCCGCAGCAACCGCCGGTCGCCGAGGAGGTCCAGGAGGAGCGCCGGCGTGAACTCGCCCTGCTCGCCTGGCCGGAGGCCGCCGGCACCACCCCGGAGCAGCGTGAGGCGCTGGAGCTCGCGGTGCGCCACCAGCTCGCCGCCCATGAGGTCGCCGCCGTGATCGGCATGGACCTCGCGGCCGCCCGCGAGCTGCTTGCGGCCGCGGCCTGCGAGGTGGAGCGCACCCGCGCCGCCCTCGCCGTCGTGGAGAGCGGCGGCTGCCCCGGCGTCGCCCGGCTCACCGGCGACCAGCAGCTCGTGCTCAGTTCCGCCCTGCGCAAGGAACTCGTCCGGCACGTCGACGACTGCCCGCGCTGCCGTCGCGGCGCCGAGCGGGCCATCCCCGGCCGCTGGCCAGGCGCGACGGTCACCCCGGCCGAGCTGCCCGTCCTGGAGGCCCCGCGCGCGGAGCTGCACATGGCGCTCGCGCACCACGCACGCGCGCGTGGCGCCGCCGTACCGCGCTTCGACCGGCGCGGCTTCCCCATGGACCCCAAGGACCGCGCCGCCCGCCGCGACCGGCTGCGCGCGCGTGCCGTCACCACGACCGTCGTCGCCACCGTCGTCGCCGCCCCAGTGATCGCCCTGTGGGCCGCCTACCGGGGCGCGCCCGACACCGAGGGCGCCGACGGCCGCTCCGCCACCGCCAGCGAGGCGCACGGCCCCGGCACCCTCGACGGGGAGGCGGCCGGCTCCGGCTACGAGAACGCCGGGAACGCCAGCACCAGACCCGACAGCCGCTTCCGCAAGGACGCCAAGCCCGACGTCTCCGTGGAGGTCATCAGCGTCGCCGGCGCCGGCCGCAAGGACACGGGCCACCTCGACGTGTCGGCGGCCAACGACGGCGACACCACCCTCGTCACCCTCGCCGCGACCGGTTCCGCGCCGGTGCGCTGGTCCGCGAGCACGAGCGCCGCCTGGCTCTACCTGAGCCGGTCCTCGGGAACCCTCGCACCGGGCCAGACGTTGACGATCAAGGTGTACGTCGACCATCTGCGCGAGCCGTCCGGCCCCTGGAGCGCGCGCGTGGCGATCGCGCCGGCCGGCGCCGTCGTCTCCATCGGCGGCTACGGCACCGCGCCCGGCCCCTCCGGCCACGGCAGCCCCAGCGGCCCGCCCCCGGCCGGCCCGGACCCGACCCCGACG
The DNA here is from genome assembly GCF_053593695.1 of Streptomyces sp. NPDC002144. Taxonomy (NCBI): domain Bacteria; kingdom Bacillati; phylum Actinomycetota; class Actinomycetes; order Kitasatosporales; family Streptomycetaceae; genus Streptomyces; species Streptomyces sp. NPDC002144. The sequence goes on along the minus strand of NZ_JBSFDB010000008.1, from coordinate 13,953 downwards.
AGCACGCCACCCGCCGACCCGCCGCCGAGCGACCCGCCCTCGTCCCCCGACCCGACCCCGACACCCACCGGCTCCGGCCCGTCCGACCCGGGCGGCTCGACGCCGCCGCCCGACAGCGGCACGCCGAGCTCGACCGTGTCGTAGGCCGCGGGTCTCAGGCGACGGGATCGGCGGGATGGGGCGCCAGCAACGGCAGCTGCGAGGCCAGCCGCTGCTCGCACAGCTCCACGAGACGGTCGTAGCCGGCCTTGCCCATCAGCTCGGTCAGCTCCGCCCGGTACGACACGTACACGGGCTCACCCGCGCCGTGCGCCGAGGTCGCCGACGTGCACCACCAGTGCAGGTCATGGCCGCCCGGACCCCAGCCCCGGCGGTCGTACTCACCGATCGACACCTGCAGCACCCGCGTGTCGTCGGGCCGGTCGATCCAGTCGTAGGTCCGCCGGATCGGCAGCTGCCAGCACACGTCCGGCTTGGTCTCCAGCGGCTCGCGGCCCTCCCGCAGGGCCAGGATGTGCAGCGAGCAGCCCGCGCCGCCCGCGAACCCGGGGCGGTTCTGGAAGATGCAGGAGCCCTGGTAGGGGCGGGTCTGCCGGTCGCCGTCCTCGTCCTCGGAGACCCAGCCGCCCCGCAGCCCCTCGTCGTGGTGCTGCCAGATGTCCGGGGTGAGCCTCGCCACATGCTCGGCTACGCGCTTCTCGTCGTCCTCGTCGGAGAAGTGGGCACCCAACGTGCAGCACCCGTCGTCCGCGCGGCCGGCCTGGATGCCCTGGCAGCCGCTGCCGAAGACGCAGTTCCAGCGGGAGGTCAGCCATGTCAGATCGCACCGGAAGACCTGCTCGTCGTCCGCCGGATCAGGGAACTCCACCCACGCGCGCGGGAAGTCGAGGCCCTTCTCGTCGGCCTCCCGGAGCTGCTGCTTCCGCGGCTTCGACTTCTTCGCTGGCTTCACCTGTGAAGAACCCTTGGCGGACTTGTCGTCCTTCGCCCTTTTCGTCTTTGGCACAGGACCAGCGTACGGCCCCCGCAGCCCCATGGAATACGGAGGACCGCCCAGGTGGCAGTAGCGTTCCGTACATGAGACTCGGTGTCCTCGACGTGGGATCGAACACGGTGCATCTGCTGGTGGTGGATGCGCACCCCGGCGCATGCCCGCTGCCCGCGCACTCGCACAAGGCGGAACTGCGCCTTGCCCAACTCCTCGACGACAGCGGAGCGATCGGCCCCGCGGGTGTCGAAAAACTGATCGACGTCGTCCAGGGCTGTCTGCAGGCCGCCGAGGACAAGGGCGTGGAGAACTTCCTCCCCTTCGCCACCTCCGCCGTGCGCGAGGCCAGCAACGCCGATGAGGTCCTCGCGCGCGTGCAGGCCGAGACCGGCGTCGAGCTGCAGGTCCTCACCGGCGAGGAGGAGGCCCGGCTCACCTTCCTCGCGGCCCGCCGCTGGTTCGGCTGGTCCGCGGGCAAGCTGCTCGTCCTGGACATCGGCGGCGGCTCCCTGGAGATCGCCTACGGCATCGACGAGGAACCCGACGCCGCCGTCTCCCTCCCCCTCGGCGCTGGCCGCCTCACCGCGGGCTGGCTCCCCGGCGACCCCCCGGACGCGGAGTCCATACGCTCCCTGCGCCGCCATGTCCGCGCCCAGATAGCCCGCACCGTGGGCGAGTTCAGCCGCTTCGGCGCCCCCGACCACGTGGTCGCCACGTCCAAGACCTTCAAGCAACTGGCCCGCATCGCCGGCGCGGCCCGATCGACCGAGGGCCTGTACGTCCAGCGAGAGCTGAAGCGCGAGTCGCTTGAGGCCTGGGTGCCGAGGCTGGCGGGAATGCCCACGGCCCAGCGGGCGGAGTTGCCTGGAGTGTCGGAGGGGCGCGCGGAACAGCTTCTCGCCGGTGCGCTGGTGGCGGAGGGCGCGATGGACCTCTTCGGCGTGGAGAGCGTGGAAATCTGCCCCTGGGCGCTCAGGGAGGGCGTCATTCTGCGTCGCCTCGATCACATGGGGTCCGTGTAGCGCCCCCAAAGGGCGCGGGGCTGTGACATCAGCGACTCCGTCGCGGGGCGCGACAAGCCCCCACGAACCCGCACCCGCCCGTGGCGAATCCCACAACGGCGTATGGGCGCGCGGCCCCCAACCCCCCGCACCCCGTACCCTGTCCGCATGGCGGAGCCAGTCGTGTGCATCCCGGATGCGAAGGTCGCGCTGTCCACGGCCTCGGTGTACCCGGAGTCCACGGCGACGGCCTTCGAGATCGCCGCGCGCCTCGGGTACGACGGAGTCGAGGTCATGGTGTGGACTGACCCGGTCAGCCAGGACATCGAGGCGCTGCGCAGACTCAGCGACTACCACCGCATCCCGATCCTGGCCGTCCACGCCCCCTGTCTGCTCATCACCCAGCGCGTGTGGTCGACCGACCCCTGGGTCAAGCTGCAGCGCGCCCGGGCGGCGGCCGAGAAGCTCGGCGCGAGCACCGTCGTCGTGCACCCGCCGTTCCGCTGGCAGCGCCAGTACGCGCGTGACTTCGTCACCGGGATCTGGCGCATGGCGAACGAGACGGACGTGCGATTCGCCGTCGAGAACATGTACCCCTGGCGCTACCGCGACCGCGAGATGCTCGCGTACGCCCCCGACTGGGACGTGACGAAGGAGGACTACCGCCACTTCACGATCGACCTCAGTCACAGCGCCACGGCCCGCTCCGACGCCATGCACATGGTCGACCGCATGGGCGACCGCCTGGGCCATGTCCACCTGGCCGACGGCAAGGGGTCGGCGAAGGACGAGCACCTGGTTCCCGGCCGCGGCTCCCAGCCCTGCGCCGAGCTGCTGGAACGGCTCGCGCTGACCGGCTTCGACGGCCATGTCGTCATCGAGGTCAACACCCGGCGCGCCATGTCAGGCGCCGAACGCGAGGCCGACCTCGCGGAGGCGCTGGCCTTCACACGGCTGCACCTCGCGTCGGCGGTGAAGGTGCCCCGGCCGTGACCGACACCGCCTCCCGGCGCCGGGGACGTCGCCCCCGTACCGAATCCGCCGACACCCGGGACCGGATCCTGACCGTGGCCCGCGAGGAGTTCTCCGAACGCGGGTACGACAAGACGTCCGTGCGGGGGATCGCGAAGGCGGCCGGCGTGGACTCCGCGCTGGTGCACCACTACTTCGGCACCAAGGAACAGGTCTTCGCGGCGGCGATCGAGGTCGCCTTCGCCCCCGCGCTGCATGCGCCCGAGGCGCTGGCCGACGGCCCCCTCGACGGCGTCGGGGAGCGTCTGACCCGGTTCATCTTCGGCGTCTGGGAGAACCCGACGACCCGTACGCCCCTGCTGGCGATCCTGCGCTCCGCCGTCAACAACGAGACCGCCGCCGCCGTCTTCCGCCGCCTGGTCGCCTCCCAGCTGCTGCGCCGCGTCGCCGCCCAGCTGGACGCCCCGGACGCCGAGCTGCGCGCCGAACTGGCGGCCGCGCAGCTGGTGGGGTGCGCGATGATGCGGTACGTGATCAAGCTGGAGCCGCTGGCCTCGGCGGACGTGGAGCAGGTGATCGCGCGGGTGGCGCCGGTGGTACAGGGGCATCTGACCGGGAGCTGACGGTACGGCCCCGGTGGGGGCCGCCGAGACGGTCGTCCCGCATTCCGGACACCGCGTCCCGACCCCTGGATGACGGGCGTAGTCTCGTTAGCAGCCCTATCTGTCTGAAGGAGCGAGCGACGATGCCCGAGCTGAGGTCCCGCACAGTCACCCACGGCCGCAACATGGCGGGCGCCCGCGCCCTTATGCGCGCCTCCGGTGTACCCGGTGCGGACATCGGCCGCAAGCCGATCATCGCGGTCGCCAACTCCTTCACCGAGTTCGTGCCGGGCCACACGCACCTGGCGCCGGTCGGCCGGATCGTCAGCGAGGCGATCACCGAGGCTGGCGGCATCCCGCGCGAGTTCAACACGATCGCCGTGGACGACGGCATCGCGATGGGCCACGGCGGCATGCTGTACTCCCTGCCCTCCCGCGACCTGATCGCGGACTCCGTCGAGTACATGGTCGAGGCGCACTGCGCCGACGCCCTGGTCTGCATCTCCAACTGCGACAAGATCACGCCGGGCATGCTGATGGCGGCCCTGCGCCTGAACATCCCGACGGTGTTCGTCTCCGGCGGCCCGATGGAGGCCGGTCGCGCGACCCTCGTCGACGGCACGGTCCGCACGCTCGACCTCGTCGACGCGATCTCCGACGCCGTCAACGACAAGATCTCGGACGAGGACATCCTCCGCATCGAGGAGAACGCCTGTCCGACCTGTGGCTCCTGTTCCGGCATGTTCACCGCCAACTCGATGAACTGCCTGACGGAGGCCATCGGCCTCTCCCTCCCCGGCAACGGCTCGGTCCTGGCCACCCACACGGCCCGCAAGCAGCTGTACGTCAACGCCGCGCGGACGGTCATGGACATCACCCGCCGCTACTACGAGCAGGACGACGACACGGTCCTGCCGCGCTCCGTCGCCACCTTCGCGGCCTTCGAGAACGCGATGGCGCTGGACATCGCGATGGGCGGCTCGACCAACACGATCCTGCACCTGCTGGCCGCGGCCCAGGAGGCGGGCGTCCCCTTCGGCCTGAACGAGATCGACGCGGTCTCGCGCCGCGTGCCCTGCCTCGCCAAGGTCGCCCCGAACGTCGCGAAGACCCGTACGTACTACATGGAGGACGTGCACCGCGCGGGCGGCATCCCCGCCCTGCTCGGCGAGCTGCACCGCGGAGGCCTCCTCAACGAGGACGTCCACTCCGTCCACAGCCCGTCCCTGGCCGACTGGCTGAAGACGTGGGACGTGCGCGGCGGCTCCCCGTCGCCCGAGGCGGTCGAACTGTGGCACGCGGCCCCCGGCTGCGTCCGCTCCGCCGAGGCCTTCTCCCAGTCCGAGCGCTGGGAGGCCCTGGACGAGGACGCGGCGGAAGGCTGCATCCGCTCCGTCGAGCACGCGTACTCCAAGGACGGCGGCCTCGCGGTCCTCAAGGGCAACCTCGCGGTCGACGGCTGCGTGGTGAAGACGGCCGGCGTCGACGAGTCCATCTGGACGTTCGAGGGCCCGGCGGTCGTCTGCGAGTCGCAGGAAGAGGCCGTCGAGAAGATCCTCAACAAGCAGGTCACGGACGGCGACGTGGTCGTCATCCGCTACGAGGGCCCCAAGGGCGGCCCCGGCATGCAGGAGATGCTCTACCCGACGTCCTTCCTGAAGGGCCGCGGCCTCGGCAAGACCTGCGCCCTGATCACCGACGGCCGCTTCTCCGGCGGCACGTCGGGCCTGTCCATCGGCCACGCCTCGCCCGAGGCGGCGTCCGGCGGCACGATCGCCCTCGTCGAGAACGGCGACCGCATCCGCATCGACATCCCGAACCGCACGATCGAGCTCCTGGTCACCCCGGAGGAACTCACCCGCCGCGAGCAGGCCCTCGGCGGGGTCTACGCCCCCAAGTCCCGCGAACGCAAGGTCTCAGCGGCCCTGCGGGCCTACGCGGCGATGGCGACGAGCGCGGACAAGGGCGCGGTGCGGGACGTCTCAAAGCTGGGCTGAGGCCGCCGCCGTAACGGAGACTGTCGCGGGGCCGTCCCTGCCGGGGGCGGCCCCTTCCACGTCCCACGACGCCCCCGCCGCCTCACCAGCTCGACGGATCCCGCGCATCCACAGCGAAGACGGTGCCGTCGGGGGCGGTGGCGTAGACGTGGTTGTGGGTCAGGACGGGGGTGGGGAGGGCGGCGGTCACCACTTGGCCCGTGCTCGCGCCGAGCCGCGCCGGGGTCTGACCGGCGAGTGTCCCCTTGCGGGCGTCCACCGCGAGCAGGCGTCCGTCGGCGGCGCTGACATACACGTAACGGCCGTCGGAGACGGGAGCGGAGCCCCGGCTCACGGAGGTCTCGATGGTCCACAGCTGCTTGCCGGAGTGCGTGTCGACGGCTGCCAGCGAACCGCCGGCGGCCAGCAGATAGACGACGTCGCCGCGCACGCCGGCGTGGGCACTCTGACGGCGCACGGGCAGGGCGACCCTGCGCGTCGCCCCGGATCGGGGGTTGTAGCGGACCACCGCCTGGGTGTCGCCGTAGACCGGGTCGGCGGCGAGGAAGAAGACCGAGCCGCCGGAGGTTCCGGCCGGTTCCAGCGAGCCCTTCAGATGGGCGTCCCATCGGACGTCACCGGTGGTGGGATCCACGGCGGTGACATGCGTGCTCGTCCCCTGGGCGGAGATGCTGACCATGTAGGCCAGCGGGTCGCCGGCGAAGGAGCTGAAGGCCGACGCATGGTCGTCCGCGATGGGCCGGGACCACTTCGTCTCGCCCGACGCGCTGTCCACGCCGCTGACCGTGCCGTCCGCGTGAGTCAGCAGGATCATGCCGCCGACCGGCTGCGCCAGGGTGTACGCGCGGACGTCCCGCTCCCAACGGGCCTTGCCCGAAGCGGGATCCAGGGCTTCAAGGTGCCGGCCATGGTCGGGAAGCGGCTGCACGAGACCACCCGACAGGACCGGAGGAGTGCTCCAGCGTGTCGTGCCGGCGGCGTGCCGCCACAGCAGACCCCCGTCGGACGGGTCGAGGGCGAACACGACGCCGGGCCGGGCGCAGAGCAGCCTTCCCGCTCCGTACGAGCACCGCACCGCACCGCTCCCCGACACCGGATCCGCAGCCCAGGCACGGAACTTCGCCGGGGCGGTCGGGCGTGCTGTGCCGTGCGAGGCGGCGGGCTTGTCGCCGAGCAGATGGACGGAGGTGAGCACGCCACTCGCGACGAGGACGAGAGCCCCGGCGGCGAGCAGCACCCTCCGGCGCCGGCCGGGCCGCGCGGGCGGTCGTGCCGGCTTCTCGGCGCGGGGCGGGACCGGCGGTGGTGGCTCGTCGCCGGCCCGCTGCGCCGGTATGAACGCCTGGGTGTCGTACGAGGCCGCGACCGACCGGAGTTCCCGCATCAACTCGTCGGGGGTGGGCCGACTCTCCGGTTCCTTGGCCAGGCAGCGCGACACCAGCTCCGCCAGATCCTCCGGTACGCCGGTCAGATCCGGCTCGTCGTGGACGACCTGGTAGGCGACCACGTATGGGCTGTCGGAGTCGAACGGGCCGCGTCCCGTGGCCGCGTGCACCAGGACGGAACCGAGCGCGAAGACGTCGGCGGCGGGCCCGACCTCCCGTGGCCGCCGGAACTGCTCGGGTGCCATGAAGGGCGGCGTACCGATCAACTTCCCGGTCTCGGTGCGCAGTTCGCTGTCCTTTGGCCGAGAGATGCCGAAGTCGATGACCTTCGGCCCGTCCTCGGCGAGCAGCACGTTGCTCGGCTTCAGGTCCCGGTGCACGACTCCGACCCGGTGGATGTCACGCAGCGCCTCAGCCAGCCCGGCCATCAGCCGGCGCAACTGGGCGGGAGCCATCGGCCCGTTCCGCTTCACATGATCGGAAAGCGTCGGTCCCGGAATGAACAGCGTGGCCATCCAAGGCCGTTCGGCCTCCGGATCGGCGTCCACCACGGACGCGGTGAAAGCGCCGCTCACCCGCCGCGCCGCGGCGACCTCCTGCCGGAAACGGCCCCTGAACTCGGGGTCCTTGGCGAACTCCGCATGTACGACCTTCACCGCGAGCTTCATCCCGGACGTGCTGCGGGCCAGATGCACGACTCCCATGCCGCCCGAGCCCAGGCAGGACTCCAAGCGGTAGTGACCGGCGTAGTCGGGAAGTTCCGCTTCCGCGCCCGCTCCGGTGTTGCGCCCAGGCGCCATGGGACCTCCCCCGTGCTGTTCGTCCGCACGCGCGACGCACGGAGCCTAGTCGATGACTCGTACGAGACCGAGGCGGCTTGCTGGCGTTCGTGAGCGAGTTACGTACATGTGTTTCATGGCGCGTTTTCGGGGAATCAACGGGGCCCCATGGCATTCATGGGGCTCAACGGGGGAGGTTTTCCATGTCTGTCGACCAGCTCGGCGAGGCCGAGAGCAACAAGGGCGAGGCCGTCGCGACGGCGGCCGCCGCACTGCACTACTACCCGGTGGCACCCGGCGTCCGTCTCAACGTCCGTCGCGGCCCGGGGACTCAGTACGGCATCGTCCGTGTCCTGCCCGAAGGAGCGCAGGTCCCCATCTTCTGCCAGACACCGGGCACGAACGTGACCGGTCCGTACGGCACCTCGAACATCTGGGACAACATCGACGACGGCGAATTCGTCTCCGACGCCTACGTCCTCACAGGCAGCGACGGCTACGTGGCCTCCCGCTGCGGCTGACCCGTCCGGTCCCCGAGGAAGCCCGCCCCGGCCCCGGAGCCATAATCGTCACGTGAGCGACGATAACGGCACCCCGGCAGCCCCGGCGGGCTCCACCGGTCCCCGCCCAGAACCGATCCGCTTCTTCGGCACGACCTGGGTGAACCACGACAACGGCTACGCCCTCCGCCGCGTCGGCGCGGCCACCGGCTCCCTCGCCGCCGCCGTGGCCGCCTGCCTCGTCCTCGACTTCGCCTACCAGGGGCTCCAGATCGCCGACAGCGGCGCCTTCGTCACCGCGCTGGTCGTCGTCATGTTCGCCGTCTGCAGCGCGCTGGCCTTCCGCCACACCTGGGACTCCTTCAACCGGCGCCCCGACCCCGACCGCCAGGCCTCCCTGCGCGGCCTGCTCGCCATCGGCTTCGTCGGCTCCCTCCTCGCCTACTTCTTCCGCTCTCTCACCGAGGCCCCCGGCGAGACGCTCCACCGCGACGAGTACGAGGCCGCCGTCGAGCAGCACGAGAAGCGCACCGTCCGCCGCACCGGCAACCCCTCCAAGAAGCGCCGCCGTTCGTAGTGGTGACCGGGGCGCACCGCACGCCCCCCGCGCACCACAAATTCGCTGCCCCCGGCAACCAACGCGGGCCACCATGGCCGTATGACGCTGTATCCGGACGCCACCAGGGCCCATTCCTTCAACGCGGCCGCCGCCCAGTACGCGGCGAACCGCCCCGCCTACCCCCCGTCCCTCTTCGACGCCGTCGAGGAACTCGCCGGCCGCCCCCTGACCGGAGCCCGGGTCGTGGACGTCGGGGCCGGTACAGGTATCGCCACCGCCCTGCTGCACGCACGCGGAGCCGAAGTGCTCGCGGTGGAGCCCGGCGACGGCATGGCGGCCCAGTTCCGCCGCACCCTCCCCGACGTCCCCCTCGTCCGCGGTGACGGCAACGCCCTCCCGCTCGCCGACCACTCGGTCGACCTCCTCACCTACGCCCAGGCCTGGCACTGGACCGACCCCGAGCGCTCGGTGCCGGAGGCCCGGCGAGTGCTGCGGCCCGGCGGGGCGCTCGCCCTCTGGTGGAACCGGGATCCCGCCGACGTCCCCTGGATCACCGAGCAGTCCGAACGCATACGGCACCACTTCCGCGGCCACCACGGCGACAAGCAGGGCGCCGCCGCCATCCGCACGGAGGGTGCCTTCAAGGGTGTCGACGACATCCCGCCCCACGCGCACCGCGTCGTGCGCTGGAGCCGCAGGATCCCCCTCGACACCCACCTCGCCAACATCGGCAGCCACTCGATCTTCCTCGTCCAGGACAAAGAGAAGACCAATGCCTTCCTCGCCGAGGAGCGCGAGCACCTGCTGCGGATCTTCCCGGACGGCACGGTCGAGGAGGTCTACGACGTCCTGCTGATCGTCGCCACACCCTGAGGCTCTCTCGCGGCGGCCGGCCTCCCAGCGACGCGTCAAGCGCGCGCAAGCGATGCCCACCCCTTTCGGCACTTGACGCTTCCGGCCGCTCGCGAGGATTATTCATCGCATGATGAATTACGCGTCCGTGCGAAGCGGCCCCTCGGGCGATCCCGCCGTCCGCGCCGAAGACCTCACCGTCGTCCGCGGCCCCCGCACCGTCCTGCGCGGCCTCGGCTTCACCGTCCCGCGCGGCCAGATCACCGGCCTGCTGGGACCCTCCGGCTGCGGCAAGTCCACCCTGATCCGCTCGATCGTCGGCACCCAGGCCAAGGTCACCGGCACCCTCGAGGTCCTGGGCCGCCCCGCCGGCCACCCCACCCTGCGCACCCACATCGGCTACGTCACCCAAGCCCCCTCCGTCTACGACGACCTCACCGTCCGCCAGAACCTCGACTACTTCACCTCGGTCCTCACCCCGAACCGCAGCTCAGCCGACCGGCGCCAGGAGGTCGACCGCGTCCTCGCCGACGTCGACCTCACCAGCCACGCCGACGCCCTCGCCGGCAACCTCTCCGGCGGCCAGCGCAGCCGCGTCTCCCTGGCGGTGGCCCTGCTGGGCACACCGGAACTCCTCGTCCTGGACGAGCCGACCGTCGGCCTCGACCCCGTACTCCGCCGCGACCTGTGGAACCTTTTCCACTCCCTCGCCGCCGACCGCGGCGCCACCCTCCTCATCTCCTCGCACGTCATGGACGAGGCCGAGCGCTGCCACCGCCTGCTGCTGATGCGCGAGGGCGAGATCCTCGCCGACGACAGCCCCGACGCCCTGCGCACCCGCACCGGCGCCGACACCGTCGAAGCAGCCTTCCTGCACCTGGTCGACCAGGCCACAGCGGCCGCCCGCGAGAAGGAGACCACCCGATGAGCACCGCGACCGCGCCGACCACGACGGCCGACCCCGCCGCACCCCGCGCCCTGAACCTCTCCCGCACCACCGCCACGGCCGCCCGCGTCCTGCGCCAACTGCGCCACGACCCGCGCACCATCGCGCTGATGCTCCTCGTCCCCTGCGTAATGCTGGTCCTGCTGCGCTACGTCTTCGACGGAAGCCCGCACACCTTCGACAACATCGGCGCCTCACTCCTCGGCATCTTCCCGCTGATCACCATGTTCCTGGTGACCTCGATCGCCACCCTCCGCGAACGCACCTCCGGCACCCTCGAACGTCTCCTCGCCATGCCCCTCGGCAAGGGCGACCTGATCGCCGGCTACGCCCTCGCCTTCGGCACCATCGCGATCATCCAGTCCGTCCTCGCCACCGCCCTCGCGCTCTGGGCACTCGGCCTGGACGTCACCGGCAGCCCCTGGCTCCTGCTCCTGGTCGCCCTCCTCGACGCCCTGCTCGGCACCGCCCTCGGCCTCTTCGTCTCCGCCTTCGCGGCCTCCGAGTTCCAGGCCGTCCAGTTCATGCCGGCCGTGATCTTCCCCCAGCTCCTCCTCTGCGGCCTGTTCACCCCCCGCTCCGACATGCACCCCGTCCTGGAGGCCATCTCCGACGTCCTGCCCATGTCCTACGCCGTCGACGGCATGAACGAGGTCCTCAAGCACACCGACATGACCGCCACCTTCGTACGCGACGTCCTCATCGTGGCCGGCTGCGCGCTGCTGGTGCTCTGCCTCGGAGCGGCCACCCTGCGCCGCCGCACCGCGTGACCACCCACCGGACAACCGAGCCGCACGCCCACCCCCGGTGCGAGGATGAACCCGGACGACGCAACCCCCCGGAGGCATCCGCGCCATGACCCAGAAAGTCGCAGTCCTCGGCACCGGCAAGATCGGCGAAGCCCTGCTCAGCGGAATGATCCGCGGCGGCTGGGCCCCCGCCGATCTCCTGGTCACCGCCCGCCGCCAGGAGCGCGCCGAGGAACTCCGCACCCGCTACGGAGTCACCCCCGTAAGCAACCCGGAAGCCGCCAAGACCGCCGACACCCTGATCCTCACCGTCAAGCCGCAGGACATGGGCACCCTCCTCGACGAACTCGCCCCGCACCTCCCCGCCGACCGCCTGGTCATCAGCGGCGCCGCGGGCATCCCCACCTCCTTCTTCGAGGAGCGCCTGGCCGCAGGCATCCCCGTCGTCCGTGTCATGACGAACACCCCCGCCCTCGTCGACGAGGCGATGTCCGTCATCTCCGCCGGCACCCACGCCACCGCCGACCACCTCGCCCACGCCGAGGAGATCTTCGGCGCCGTCGGCAAGACGCTGCGCGTCCCCGAGTCCCAGCAGGACGCCTGCACCGCGCTCTCCGGCTCCGGCCCGGCCTACTTCTTCTACCTGGTCGAGGCCATGACCGACGCCGGCATCCTGCTGGGCCTGCCCCGCGACAAGGCCCACGACCTGATCGTCCAGTCCGCGATCGGCGCCGCCACCATGCTCCGCGACAGCGGCGAACACCCGGTCAAGCTCCGCGAGAACGTCACGTCCCCGGCGGGCACCACCATCAACGCCATCCGCGAACTCGAGAACCACGGCGTACGGGCCGCCCTCATCGCCGCCCTCGAAGCCGCCCGCGACCGCAGCCGCGAACTGGCCTCCGGCAAGAAGGACTGACGGCAAGAAGGACTGACGGCAAGAAGGGCTGACCGACCGCACGGAGAAACCGGCGTCGGCTCGCGTGCCTAACCAGCGGTGTTCAGCACCACGTCGGCAGCGGCGCCGGTATCCGAAACGGCCGGCAGCAAGCCGATCGCCCGATACGCGGCATCCACGGTCGGCCGGGCCATCGCCCGTGCCTTCTCCGCACCATCCCGCAACACCCCCTCCACATAGCCAGGATCGGCGCACAGCGCCCGGTGCCTCTCCTGCACGGGCCTCAAGACCTCGACCACGGCCTCCGCGGTGTCCTGCTTCAAGGACCCGTACGACTCATATACACCGCTCAGGTCCTCCGGGTTCCCACCTGTGCAGGCGGCCAGGATCTCCAGCAGATTCGCCGGCCCGGGCCGCTCCTCCCGGTCGTAGACGACCTCCCGCCCGCTGTCGGTCACGGCCCGCATGACCTTCTTGCGCACCACGTCCGGCTCGTCGAGCAGATAGACGACACCCAGGCCCGACTCGTCGGACTTCCCCATCTTCCGCGTCGGCTCCTGCAGGTTCATCACCCTCGCACCGACCGCCGGCAGCGTCGCCCGCGGAACCGTGAACGTGTGGCCGTAGCGCTGGTTGAACCGCACGGCCACATCCCGCGCCAGCTCCACATGCTGCTTCTGGTCCTCACCGACCGGCACCTCGTCCGTGCCGTACGCCAGGATGTCCGCCGCCATCAGCACCGGGTACGTCAGCAGCGACAGCCGGACACTCCTGCCCCGGGCGGACTCCTTCGCGGCCTTCTCCTTGTACTGGATCATGCGCCGCATCTCGCCGTCCGTCGCCACACACTCCAGCAGGTACGACAGCCGCGCGTGCTCGTCCACATGGCTCTGGACGAAGAGGGTGCACAGCTCGGGGTCCAGGCCCGACGCCAGCAGCAGCGTCGCCGCCTGCTGACTCAGTCTGCGCACCCGCGCCGGATCGTGCTCCACGGTCAGCGCGTGCAGATCGACGACACAGAACAGCGCGTCGGCCTGATGCTGGTCCGCCGCGGCCCACCGCCGCATGGCTCCCAGATAGTTCCCCAGGGTCAGGTGTCCGGTCGGCTGGATACCGCTGAAGACCCGTGCCATCTCCACTCCTTCTCCGTCGCCGCCCGCCGTCCCGGTCGGCCGCCCCTCGGAGATCCGGAGGAGATACGAGAACGGCCGCCGAGGCGGCGGCCGTTGAGTGCATACGCGAGTTCGGCCGCCGTCAGGCGGCCCACCACTGCTGGGTGCACGTACGCGTTGTCATGGCAGCCAGCGTACGCCTCGACGGTGCGGACCGGCAGCGAGTTGACACACCCAGGAGAGATCCGTAAGGTACTTCGAGTTGTCCGACGTGAGAGCCGACTCCGGTCGGTCCCCGGACAGCCATTCCGCAGGTACCAACCACTAGTCGACTGCCGTCGAACAGGCCGCCGTCGTTTTATTGGCGTGCGTATTTGCGAAATGAGGAATCCGCGTTCGAAAGGACGTGAGCCCCCGATTAGCGCGGGGGCCGGGAATCCGCTAAAGTCTCACTCGTCGGAACGGCCCAACGGTCGGGAAGACAACCCCCTCTGACGGGGAATCAGACACCGAAAGGGTCTGATAGAGTCGGAAACGCAAGACCGAAGGGAAGCGCCCGGAGGAAAGCCCGGAAGGGTGAGTACGAAGGAAGCGTCCGTTCCTTGAGAACTCA